>CAZZIE010000251.1:0-4377 GCA_964654185.1 uncultured Spirochaetaceae bacterium
GGCTTCAGCAACGTCGTTGTCCTTGACGCGACGTTCTAATCGCCCGGGGGCGGCGCTCGCCCCTCCGCGCTCCCGCCGCTCAGGCCGCTCAGGCCGCTCAGGCCGCCCCCGGCCGCCCCTGCGCGCTCCCGCCGTTCAGTCCCCCGGGGGGCAGTGCCGGCCGCGTCTGTAGACTTGGCGCCCCCGCCTCCGGCATGATAGACCCCTTACAGGACAGGTAAACTATGAGGAATTGGTCAATACGACTGAAGGTCGTGCTTGTCACGCTCCTCGGCGTTGTCGTCGTCTCCGTACTTGCAGCTGCCTATGCCGTTTTTGCCTTTCGCGGGGAGATCGATCGCTTGACGCGCCGGGACTTCAATGAGCGCATTCGGAACATCGAGTATGAGTATCACGCGGTGGATGCCGTCTCGGCAGCTACGAGCGAGGTCTGGCGACTGCAGCAGGAACTGCTCGGCCGTCTGCGAAGCCGCTTCGTGGACGTCGAGGGGCTGCGAGCGTATCCCTTCATCGTGAACGGGGACCGCGAGGTAATCCTCCACAATCCCGAAAGCCCGGTGGATGAAGAGTTTTACCAGACCGAGACGCTCGGACGCATCATCGACATTCAGACAGGCTCTCTCACATTCACCTATCAGGGCCGGGAGAAGTGGGCGCTCTTCGAGTACTACGAATCCTGGGACTGGATTACCGGGTACATTCTCAATCAATCTGCGCGCTTCGCCGCCGTCGGCCCCTTTGCGCGCAACGTCAGTATTGGAGTCGTGGTGGCGGCGGGACTCATCGGCCTGTTTCTCATTCTCTATCTCCGACGCACCTTTGCGCCGCTCACCATGTTGCCGGAGGCCTCCGAGGCACTCCTGGCTGGTGACTTCTCCCACGAGCTCCCGGTGCGTTCCGGGGATGAGATCGGGCGCCTGACGGAGAGCTTCAACGAATTCTCGGCGCGCCTCGGAGAGGCGGTGGCCCAGCTCAACCAGCTGGCCGAAAGTACGTCCCAGGTCGAGCGGAATCTGGCGCAACAGGCGGGCGAGACCGCGGAGGCGACGCGGGGGATCGCCTCCGGGGCGGCGCAGGCGCGGGACTCCATGCAGGAGCTGGACCGTGACATCCGGGAGTCCGCCGCGGGACTTCAGCAGATCCTGGGCAACATTGCGCAACTCGGTCAATCGATCGAGCGACAGCGCCAGGCATTGAGCGAATCGACATCCTCGGTGGAGGAGATGACCGCATCCGTCGACAGCATCTCCTCCATTACTGCGACGAAGGAGGAGGACTCCCGGACCCTGGCGCAGACCGTTGCGACCGGCGGCGAGAAGCTCGGCGAAACGCGGGAATCCATCAAGACGATCACGGCAAGCATCGACGACATCCGGGCCCTGGTGGACGTCATCGCCAACGTCGCCACCCAGACGAATCTGCTCTCCATGAATGCGGCAATAGAGGCCGCCCACGCCGGTGACGCCGGCCACGGCTTTGCCGTCGTCGCGGAGGAGATCCGCAAGCTCGCCAATGAGACGAGTGAGAGCTCCAGCTCCATTGCCTCGATCATTCAACGCGTTATCGAGACCATCCAGCACGCCGACGCCGCCAGCGAAGAGACCGACGCGGTCTTCGAGACCATGCGCACCGAGGTGGAACAGGTCCTTACCTCCTTTTCCGAGATCCGCGCCAGCACCGCCGAACTCGCCACGGGAAGTCAGGAGATCCGCAAAGCCATGGACATTGTCAACGAGGTCTCGTCGGAGGTTCGCTCCGGCTCGGAGGAATCCCGCCAGTCCACGCAACGCATCTCCGAGGCCATGGAGCGAGTCGACCGCGTCAGCACGGAAGTTCTCCAGGGCATCTCCGACATCACCGAGCAGGCCGACCGCTCAGCAACAGCCATGTCTGAGGTCGATGCTCTTGTCCACCGCCTCCACGAGAGCATGTCGTCAATGGCGGCGCTGGTCCGGCGAATGTCCGGGGGCTAAGCCGGCGCCGAGGGGCCGGCGCCACTGAGGGGCCAGGGCCCCCACAGGGGAGCGAGGGCCCCCACCGGCACGGCACGCCGCGTCGGCAGAGCATGCCGCTTCCGGGGTCGAACGGCGCGCCGTCGAGGGCGCCGTTGACACGGGGTTGCGGCGCATCTATGGTCTAACGCTGTATGAACCTGAAGAAGGTGCTGACTCCCACTACGGTGAGTGTCGAGCTTCCCGGCTCCGACAAGCGCGAAATCATTGAATCGATGATCGATCTTGCCATGCAGAGTGGCCGCGTGAAGGATCGGGAGCAGGCGCTGCAGAGCGTGCTGGAGCGAGAGCGCAAGATGACCACCGGAATGGAGCACGGTATTGCGATCCCCCACGGCAAGACCGACGCTGTCGATGATCTCGTCGTGGCGGTGGGGATCAGCACCGAGCCGATCGATTTTGCGGCAATGGACAGCCAGCCGTGCCGGATCTTCATCATGACGCTGTCGCCGATCAATCGAAAGGGCCCGCACATTCAGTTTCTCGCCGAGATAACACGCATCCTCAAGGAAGAGGCTCGGCGGGAAAGGCTGCTCTCGGCTACCTCATCGCGCGAGGTAGTTGATATCATCACGAAGTAGCCGGGACACTGAGGGGGTAGCTCGTGGAGGGACCGCAAGGCCTTACCCATCACATGACCGTCCTGGTCCTGCAGCTGGCGGTCATTCTCATCTCGGCCAAGATACTCGGCTATCTCTTCCAGCGCTTTCTGAAGCAGCCGCGCGTCCTCGGTGAGCTCGCCGCGGGCATGATCATAGGACCCTACGCCCTGGGGCAGTTCTACATAGGTCTGTTGAACCAGCCTCTCTTCCCGATTGGCGACGGAGTGCTCCCGGTCAGCCCGGAGCTCTACGGTTTCGCCTCGGTCGCCTCCATCGTCCTGCTCTTTCTTGCCGGACTCGAAACCGACCTTCCGACCTTTCTGCGCTTCTCACTGGTGGGTTCCCTCGTCGGCCTCGGCGGCGCCGCAGTTGCCTTCTTTGCGGGGAGCACCGTCGCGATCTGGGTTCTTCCTGAGGTTACCGGATATCTCCATCCGGTCGCGCTCTTCCTCGGCGTTCTCTCCACGGCGACGTCGGTGGGTATTACCGCCCGGATCCTCTCGGACAAACGGCAGATGTCGTCGCCGGAGGGGGTGAGCATCCTCAGCGCCGCCGTCCTGGACGATGTCATCGGCATCATCCTCCTGGCGGTGGTCGTCGGTATTGTCCGCAGCGAAGGGCCTGCCGGGCAGATCGACTGGGGGCAGATCGGGATCATTGCCGGGAAGGCGGTGGGATTCTGGCTCGGCTTCACCGTTATCGGAATCCTCCTGGCGCCGAAGCTCATCAAGGGGCTGAAAGTGTTTCGCTCCATGGACGTACTGGCCGGTACCACCTTCGGCCTTGCCCTCTTCCTGTCGGGACTCTCCGAGACCGCCGGGCTCGCCATGATCATCGGTGCCTATGTGGCCGGCCTCAGCCTGAGCCAGACGGACATTGCGCACCAGCTTCGCGAGCGTCTCGCCGGCCTCTACGACTTTCTGGTGCCGGTCTTCTTCTGCGTCATGGGCATGCTCGTGGATTTCTCCGCGTTCGCCTCGGTGATCTGGTTCGGCCTGCTCTACACAGCCGTGGCAATCGTGGGGAAAGTAGTTGGTTGCGGCGTCCCGGCACTCTTCACCGGTTTCAACCTGAAGGGCGCGCTCCGGATCGGTCTGGGCATGTTGCCCCGCGGCGAGGTAAGCCTGATCATTGCGGGGATCGGTCTCTCCACCGGCGCAATCGCCCCGGAGCTCTTCGGCGTCGCGGTTCTCACCATGCTCATCTCGACAGTTGCGGCGCCGCCGGCAATCATCCGGAGCTTCGACGGCACCCCCGGCTACGTTGCGAAGCGGGGACTGCGTCCCGGCCGCGAGGCGGAGCAGCGCGAAGTGGTGCTGGAGCTGCCGACCGCCCTGACGGCGGAGTTCTTCAGGCGTCGCATCCTCCAGTCCTTCCGCAACGAGGAGTACTTCGTCAATCGCATCGACTTCGAGAACGAGATCTACCAGATCCGACAGGACGACACCATCATTGCCCTCACCCAGACCGAGAACACCATCACCGTTCGAACCGATCCCCAGACGGAGCCCTTCGTTCGCTTCCTCATGGCGGAGGAGATTGTCGAGTTGCGTGATCTCCTGGAGGGCCTCGAGAAGATGAATCAGCAGGGGGATGTGGGGCAGAATCTCCTGGGCGGCATCTTTGACTAACTGTAACCTACCCACAACCCTGTTGATCTGCCTGGGCCAGATCCCGTATCGCATAATACGGTATCCGCACCGTCGTTCCCTCCTGCCCCTTGCGCCACAGCACAGGCGGGGTCGGCAGTTCAGCCCGCCACA
>CAZZIE010000252.1:0-4377 GCA_964654185.1 uncultured Spirochaetaceae bacterium
CTCTACTGCGGTGGAGGTTGTGCTGCTTCAATCAACAGGGTTGTGGGTAGGTTACTAGCACCGGCGGCACTCTCCGTTATGATGGAGAGATCAGCAGGGCAAGGAGGCCGCACCATGGATACAGTTCGTTGGGGAGTTCTCAGCACGGCAACCATCGGCACGACGAAAGTCATTCCGGCAATGCAGCGTGCCGAGCACGTTCACATTGCCGCCATTGCGAGCAGAAATCGCGACCGGGCGGAACGCGTCACCCGGGAGCTCGGCATTGATCGCGCCCACGACAGTTACGAGGCGCTCCTTGCGGATCCGGACATCGACGCAGTGTACATTCCCCTTCCCAACCACCTCCACGTCGAGTGGTCGATCAAGGCGTTGGAGGCGGGAAAGCACGTCCTCTGCGAGAAGCCCATCGGGCTGAACGTGGCAGAGGCGCAGAAACTCCGGGAGGCCGGCAGGAACCACCCGAAGCTGAAGCTGATGGAAGCGTTCATGTACCGCCACCACCCGCAGTGGGTGAAGGCAAAGGAGCTCGTCGACGGCGGGGCGATCGGAACGCTCAAGACCATTCAGAGCTTCTTCTGCTACAACAACGCCGACCCGAATGACATTCGCAATCAGGCCGACATCGGCGGTGGCGGACTCATGGACATTGGCTGCTACCCGATCTCGGCTTCTCGATTCATCTTCGGCGATGAGCCGACGCGCGTCGCCGCCACCATTGAGTTCGACCCGACCTTCCACACGGACACCTACGGAAGTGCCGTCCTGGAGTTCGACGCGGGGACCTCGGCCTTCACCTACAGCACCCTTCTCGAACCCTATCAGCGGGTGAACATCTTCGGAACTGAGGGCCGCGTGGAGGTCATGATTCCTTTCAACGCCCCGCCGGATCGCCCCTGCATCGTGAATCTGCAACAGAACGATGTCGTACAGGAAATCAAGCTGGAAACCGCGGATCAGTATGAGATACAGGGCGAGCTGATGTCCCGGGCCATCCTGCAGGACGCTCCCGTTCCCACGCCCTTCGACGACGCCGTGGCGAACATGCGCGTGATCGAGCGCTGTTTCGCCGCAAGCCGTGAAGGCTCCTGGCAGTGATCCTGGATGATTACTACCACTTGAGGGAGGAGATCTCAGAACGTTCCCGGAGCCTGTTCGCATCCTACGCCCGTCACGTACAGTGCGGCTTCGGCTGCTACTACTGCTGTGATGAGATTGCGGCACTTCCCATCGAGCTGGAGGCGCTGCGGCGCTACCTGGCCGAAACCGGCGTGCCGCCGGAGGACACGCGCGGCGGACCACCGGAAGACGGCGGTGAGACGCCACGGGAGCGCCTTCACCGCGTGGACCGCTCCGTTCACGGCACCTTTCCGACGCCGTACCCGGCCACCGGGGAGGCACCGGCCACCGGGGAGGCACCGGCCACCGGACGGGCGGCCTTCGCCGGACGGGCGGCCTTCGCCGCGGAGGCCGCCCCGCGTCGCCGCTGCGCCTTCCTCGGCCGCAAAGGCGAATGCACGGTCTACGCCGGTCGTCCCATCATCTGCCGCACCCACGGGCTTCCCCTGGCGTATCGCGTCTACGAGTACGACCGGGAGGGCAGCCCCCTCCGCACCTCCACCCCTGAGTACATGGACCTCTGGTGCGACTTGAACTTCCGGTCCCTGCCGGAAATCTCACCTGTCTCCTGTTTCGATGCTCACGGCCGCATCAACATGGACGGGGTGAATCTGCGAATCGAAGGGTTGAACCGCCGCTTCATGGCCTCTCCCGCCGGAGCCCGGTACGGCGCCGGGGAGAGAGCTCCGTTGGGGTCGGTTCTCGAGCGGTAGCGAACAGTCCGCCACTCCTGCTCAGCCGCCTACGTGGGTCCCCGGGCGACCGCCCCCGATGCGGCTCAACACGTCAGGTGCAGGATCAGATTGGTGTCCTCATCATTGATGCAGCTGATCGCCTCCTCGGTGGGCATACTGGCAAGGACCACACCGCGACGCTTTGCCTCTTCCTTTACCTTGTCCATGATGGGCAGCATTCCCTGCGCGCCGGTTCCGACCACAAGGCGACCGGCACTCCAGGGAATGTCCTCCTCAGCCGAGAGAGGCGTGTGGCCGAACTCGCCCTTCCACTTCTTCGACGCCTTTTTGTTGCGATGCCGTATCTCTCCATTCTCAATGATCAGGTCTTTCTCGTAGCGTGTCCCGTCAATGACAATGGCTCCAAAGGTGTACTCTTCAACGGTCATGAGAGGCTGTCTCCTGTGACGGTATCTGCGTAGCGCCCGGATATTCTCCCGATGAACGGCAAACGCTAACACATTGTCGCAGGGAAAACCTTACGCGGAAAAGCCGCATCTGGAAACCACCTGAACGGTTTAGTGCACGGACATTTCACCTGGTCGGATGGGCTATACGACGGTTTCCGGTGCAGCAGAGCGCTCAAGGTCCGAGTCCGTGTCGGCGCACCCCTCCTGGGCAGGACGCTCTTCGCACTCCAGCCGGCGCAACCGCCGCATCTCCGCGAGAAGCCAGGCACCGGTGATTCCTACCGACAGGGCGTCGGCGGTGGGAAAGGCGGCCCAGACGCCGGTGGTCCCGAAGAACCCCGGCAAAATGATGACCAGGGGAATCAGAAAGATAATCTGCCGCGAGGTTGCAAGCACCAGGGCCGGCAGCGCCTTCCCGATCGCCTGGAAGAAGATGGCCCCGGCAATCTGCAGCGGGAGGATGGGCAAGGCTATCATGACGATCCGCAGGGCGGTCCGTCCGATCGCGATCAGGTCCGGGTCGTTCGTGAATACGCCGAACACGACTCCGGGGAAGATCTGAATCACGGCAAACCATCCCAGGGCGAAGAGCGTCGTCACGACGAAGGTCTTCCGCAAGGCCTGGCGGACCCGCTCGAAGTTGCGCGCCCCGAAGTTGAACCCGGCAATCGGTTGAAACCCCTGGGATATCCCCACCAGCGGCAGCAGAGAGAAGATCAAGACCTTATGGATGATGCCAAAGGCCGAGATCGAGAGATCGCCCCCGTACATGCGCAGCGCGTTGTTCGTGAAGATCACGAAGAGACTCGCCCCAACCTGTCGCACAAAGGGTGACATACCCAGGGCGAGGGTCTCCGGCATGAGCTTCCAGTCGGGCCTCAGGTGGCGGAGCTTCGGGGCAACCGCCGCATGCCCCGACGCGTAGAACCACATGGCAAAGACAAAGGAGGTGAACTGCGCGAGCACCGTCGCCAGTGCCGCCCCCCGGACTCCCATGTTGAACACGAAGATGAAGATCGGATCCAGAATAATGTTCAGCCCCGCCCCGATCAGCATGATCACCATGGCGACTCGGGCGTGACCCTGGGAACGGGTGATGTGATTCGCCGCAATGGCACTGCTCACGAATACCGCACCGGGAAGGATGGTCGTGAGATACTCCCTGGCGTAGGGCAGCAGATCCTCCGTTGCGCCGAATAGGCGCAGGATCGAATCCGCGAAGAGCAGCCCGACGGCGGTAATTATCAGCCCGATCACCACCGTCAGGAAGATGGCGTTCCCGGCGGTCTGTGCCGCCCGCTCGGGATCCCCGGCGCCCATGGCGCGGGACACCACCGAGGCGCTGCCGATCCCGACGAGCAAACCCGCCGCCAGCACGATGATCTGGATGGGAAACGCAATCGAGACGCCGCCGATGGCCAGGGGCCCCACGCCGCGGCCAATGAAGATGGTGTCGACGAGATTGTAGAGGGCGTTCACCCCCATGGCGATCACGGCGGGAACCGCCATGCGCGCAAGGAGCGGCCCAATAGGTTCTGTGCCGAGGAGGTCGGCTCTGCTTTGTGTCATGGTCGGGCTACCGCATGGAGGGGAACTCGTACTCAATCACGCCGCTGTCGAGGATGTTCTGGCTCACGTAGCCCTTTGCGGTCATGGCGTCTAGGGTCTGCTGAATCTCGTCCAGGGGGGCGCTCGTCCGGGAGGCAACCTGCACAACCGTGACGCGCCCGTCAAGCTCACGGGCAATCCGCAGCACCTCCTGCTCCAGCCGCTGCGGCCGCGAGCGCGCCTCCCGGCGCGACCGGAAGTAGTTCCGGATCATCTTGTAGGCGCCGCTGGCGGTCGGCAGGACGCCCACAATGAGCAGGGGCCAGATCATCCAGCCGACACCGAAGTAGAAGTAGCCGATGCCGAAGCCCGCCAGCATGGTCAGGCCGAAGCTGAGGTCGCCACCACCCTTACCCTCTGTGTCCCCGTCGTCGCCGTTCTTCTTGGATACCTTCCCGTCGGTGGATATGACGATACTGGAGCCCGATTGCGAGCTGCGGCGGGAACCGACGTGGCGCTCATGATGGTCGGACGCCCCTCCCTTGCCGAACTCCTTGCGAATCTCC
>CAZZIE010000253.1:0-4345 GCA_964654185.1 uncultured Spirochaetaceae bacterium
AAGGGGCGTTTCTGGGACATGTGCTTGCCATGTGTACCAAGAACGCATAATGTGGTACATATATGTCGGCCCATGTACCACCGTTCCAGCCGTCGGTCCCACATGATGCGCTGCCACCGCTACCGCCACCGGCCCACGTGACGGAGTCGGTTCCCGTGCTCCGCCGGGAGGCAGACGCTCGCCAGGCGCTCGCGGAACTCAAAGGCGTGGCCAACATCATCCCGAACCAGGCGATTCTGATTAACGCAATCGCGCTTCGAGAAGCGAAGGACAGTTCCGAAATCGAGAACATCGTGACTACGCAGGACAGGCTGTATCGCGCCCTGGCTGCCGGCTCTTCCGCCGGAGTGGATGCATCAACGAAAGAGGTCATACAATACCGGTCGGCCCTGCGTATCGGTGAGGCACTGCTTCGCGACCATGGATTCCTGTCGGCAAATCACATCATCAAAATCCAAGCCGAGATCATTGGCAATGATGCCGGACTCCGTGCGACGCCTGGAACGGCCCTTGTCAATGATCGGACCGGAGAGGTCGTGTACACGCCTCCACAGGATCCGGATGTCATTCGACGGTTGCTCTCGAACGTAGCCGACTTCTACAACACCGTGGCGACCAGCCTGGCCGATATGGCCATCCTCCATTATCAATTCGAGACTATTCATCCGTTCCTGGACGGCAATGGTCGCACCGGTCGTATCCTTAACGTGCTCTACCTCATATTGAAAGGATACCTCGATACTCCCATTCTCTATCCGAGCTCTCACATCATCGAGCACAAGGACAAGTACTACCAGTTCTTGAGAGCGGTAACCGCCGCCGGCGAATGGGAGCAATGGATCCTCTTCATGCTGGATGCCATTCAGGCCACGTCCCTGGACACGATCGAACGGGTCCGCGAGATCCGCAACGAGCTTGATCGAACTGTCGATGAAGTGAGAGCGGCACTTCCTCGCATCTACACCAGGGAGCTCGTTGAGACGCTCTTCGTACATCCCTACTCCAAGATCGAGTTCCTGGTGAATGCACTGGGCGTAGAACGCAAGGCCGCGTCGCGATACCTGCAGTCTCTTGAACAACTCGGTCTTCTTGAGAGTCGGAAGGTCGGCCGGGAGAAGATCTACATCAACGTCCGGCTCATGAAGATCCTCTCCCGCGAGACCGCGGCCTGACGGGGCTGTCCCCCGCCCGAAACGCCACCGGCGCATCCGTCCGGACGAAGACGGAGTAGCGCGGCACCTCCCCGATGTTGCGGGACTTGTGGCCCGGGGGCTCGGTGTCTTCCAGGAAGAGGGTGTCGCCGGCGCGGAAGCGGCGGACCTCGCCGTCGCCGACTTCGATTTCGATCTCCCCGCTCATCATGAAGATGAACTGCCTCGCCGGGGTCGGGTGCCAGTCGTAGTCGTAGTCCGCGCCGGTGGCGCGGAAGATCGTGCCTTCGCAGGGAATCAGATCCGACAACATGCCGATGCTGCCGCCGTCGGCAAGGTCGATCCGCCCGTCGGTGAAGTGGGTTGTGCCGTTGTCATCGGCCCAGATTCGAGTTACCGGGAATCCTTCGGTGGTCATATGGGTGTGCTCCAGTCAACATGTGGTGGTTGTGTGCAATGCCCGAGCGCTACCAGATGGTGCGGATGCCATACTTCTTCATAATGCCGTCCCCGCTCAGGAGGACGAGATCCTCGACCATGGCCTGCGCAATCAGCGCACGGTCAAAGGGATCGCCGTGGTGGGCCGGGAGATCCGCAACCCTGACGGCGTGATCGGTGGTGAACGGGAGGTGCCGCCACCCCTGGGCCTGCACCTCGCCGGGCAGTTCCTGCAGAGGAACTCCCTTGAGCTTACCGAGGGAGGTCTTGATTGCCATCTCCCAGGCGCTGATTGAGCTGAAGGCGATCACGCCGGGATCTCTCTGCATGAGCCCGGCAACGGTGCGGGGCAACCGCTCCGGCGCCGTCATCCACCAGAGAAACGCGTGGGTATCCAGCAGGTACTTCATGTCTCTGAGTTCTCGAAGAGCTCGCGAATGCGCTCATCTTCCTGGTCGAAGTCGTCACTGATATGCACGCGACCGCGCCACTTGCCGGGCTCCGTTGCCGTTCCGGCCTCGCGGAACGGCACGAGACGAGCGATCGGCTTCCCCGCTCGGGCAAGGATGAACTCCTCGCCGGACTCGACCTGGCTCAGGATCTGAGAGAGGTGCGTCTTTGCTTCGTGAGTGTTCACGGTTCTCATGAGCTTAGTTTAACTTAGTCATCCCTGAAGTTCAAGGGGACGGAGGTCCGGGGCGCGGAGTTCACGGGAATCGAGGTTTCGGGCGGGTGCCGGAGGGTGCTTACGCCACGTGCGCCCGCGTGCGCCCGGCCTGTGTAACGATCAGAACACCGACGGCCACGACGGCGAGACCCAGAAGATCCGTGGCGATCACCGTGTCACCGAAGGCGATCCACGCCATCACCATGGTGACGGGGGGGCCGAGGTAGAAGAGGCTCGCGACGCGGGTTGCGTCCAGCCGCGACAGGAGCACCCACATGCAAGCGTAGGCCCCGAACGAGACTGCCACGACCAGCCAGGACATGGTCATCAGGTACCCGGTGGTCCACTCCGTTTCGAGCCCTTCCAGGAGGATTGCCGGCAGCGCGACGACAAGGGCCGTTGCCGCCGACTGCACGAGGAGTTGCGTGTCCAGCGGCAGTTGCACGGTGCGGGAGGATAGCTCGCGACGCCGTTGCAGCAGGGAGGCAATGGTAATTGCCACGACGGAGCCGAAGGGGATCAGATAGCCGAACACCGTTGCCGAGCCCGGGGAGCTCATCCGTGCGCCGACCGCAAGGGCCACACCGGCAAAGCCGACCGCCAGACCGAGCCACTGCACCGGTCGAGTCTTCTCACCCGTGGCGAGGCCCGAGAAGGCGCCGGTGGCGAGGGGCTGCAGCGCAACGACCAGGGAAACGATCCCCGCAGGAACGTGCCGATCGAGGGCCAGGAGCACGCAGCCGAGCCACACTCCGTGAGAGAGAACTCCGACCAGTGCGGTGATCAGGACGGGCAGCGCTCTGGGCCAGTTCGCTGAATGCGCCGCGTTCCTGAGCCACCGCACCCCTACGACCACGGCCAGCAGTATCGTCAAAGCCAGGTAGCGCCACAGAAGCAGGGTGAAGGGTCCGGAGTTGGGAAGTCCGAACTCCGCCCCAATGAACCCGGAGTTCCACAGGAGGACGAACCCGACGGCAATGATCCCGGACTTCCCGGCCCGCGTCAGCATGGCGCCTCCACTGCAAACTACCCGGCCGGGTCCGGCGCCCGCTCCCGAGCCCGCGCGGCGAACTTTCGCGCGAAGTACTCGAGGGCCCGGGTCTCCTGTTCGTACCAGACATCATCGGTGAGGTTGAGGAAGGCGTGGTCGCCCTCCGGGTAGATCACGAGCTCGACATCCGCGCCGGCTTCCCGCAGCGCCGCGGCGTAGCGCTCGGACTGGCGCAGGTGCACCGTCTGATCGGCGCCTCCGTGGTAGAGGAGGACCGGCGGCAGGTCGGCGCGGACGTAGGACATGGGACTGAGCTCCCGGAGGCGCCTCTCCCGGAAGAAGCGGAAGGTCACCGAGTGCGAGAAGGCGTCGCCGTCACGCATGGCAACGAGGTCCGTCGGCGCACACTCCCCGAAGAGGAAGGCAAAGCCGTAAGCATCGGCCTCCATGGTGGATCCTGCCAGAAGTCCCAGATGCCCTCCCGCGGAGACGCCATACAATCCAATGTTATGCGCATCGAAACCGTACTCATCGGCGCGCGCAGCAAGCCACTCGACGGCGCGGCGAGTGTTCTCCACAGGCCCCTCGAAGCCGCGAAGGACAGAGGTGGTGTAGTTCACCGCCGCCACGAAGTAGCCCGCCCGGCGCATCCGCTCGAGGAAGCGGTCCACCACGCGGATGGTGATCTTGTCGCCGTGGACCCAGGATCCGCCGTGCAGGAAGACAACGATGGGCGCCCGGCCGTCCGGATACGGCGCCAGAGGCTCGTAGAGGTCCAGCCGCCGCCGGCCCGCCCAGCTCGCCCGGTACACCAGGTCGCCATGTACCACCCCATCCACCGGCGCCTTGCGCTCACTTTCGCGGACCATCTTTCGCAGTGCACCAGGCATAGGCACGATCAGGGCCTGCGCCGCCGGAATGAAAATGAAGCCTGCAGCCACAAGAACAAGAATCAGAACGATGATTACGGCGACCTTCACCATCCAAGCATGCCAACGCCTGCGTGGAGGGTCAACGGGTCTGAGGGCGGGGAGTCCCGGGGCACCGTGCTGCGCGCGGATAAGCGCGGGGGCGAACGCGCGGGGTCGCGGCGGGCGG
>CAZZIE010000254.1:0-4291 GCA_964654185.1 uncultured Spirochaetaceae bacterium
GCTTCGCCACGCGGTTCTTGCCGCAGCTCTCAGCGACCCCGTCCTAGGACGCCGCAACCAGGCTTTTCGCAGGATATCTGGTTCTTCCTGTGCGCGCTTGAGCTCAAGCTTCAGCCGTGCGTTCTCGACGGCCGGATCGACCGAGCTGTTCGGACGCTCACCTTGTTGCGACGGACGGCGCGGGACCAAGGAACGCAGCTCTGAAGAATGTGTCATGCGACGAACTGTGTTGATTCCGGCAGCGACTGTCGAGTCGCTCTCTGAGTACTCCGGAAGTCGTCGGCGTCTTTTAAGCTCAGCGATCACCGATTCATGCTGTGTGAATCCGCTTTGTGAGATAGTGTCAGTGGCGGGCGAAAACGTCCGCACCACCTTCTGATGACTAGAAGTCTGCACGAAACACCCAATGAGCACCCTGAAAACTTGGACCTTGTAATACCGGCGCAGGGTGTCGAACTTCACAAAGAGGGGAAATACGTAGCCATACTCAACATTGACGGCGAGCAGAGTGGCTATCTGGTATTGAATCCGACCTCAACTTCATATTGGCCATATTAGACTCAATTTCGGCGAGAATCGGGCCTCAGAGCCCGGCGTTAGGCATATATGTCATATGGTGTCCGAGAAACTGTTGTATTTTTATTGTAACTTCGGTGGGAGCTTGGTCGCCGCGATCGACTGGGACAAGTGACTCAGATAGCCGGTCCTCACCGTCATATCCATCTTTACAGCCTGCGCTCCCACGGCGTATCCTTTGCGCATGAAAGTACGGTACGTCTATTGGCAAGAAGACGACCACTGGCTCGGCTACCTTGAGGAGTTTCCCGATTACTGGACACAAGGAGAGTCATTGGAGGACCTCAAGGAGCACCTTCGAGACCTCCACGATGACCTATCCAACGATCGCATTCCAGAGGTCCGCAGAACTGCCGAGCTGGAAGTGAATTGAAACGCCGGGACCTCATTCGGCGGATAGAGCAAGCCGGGTGTGAGCTCATTCGCCATGGCGGAAAGCACGACTGGTACCGGAACCCGTCGACCGGATTATCTCAACCGGTGCCGCGACATCGAGAAATCAACGAAGTCCTTGCCAAGCAGATTCTCAAGAAGCTTGATGCTTGAAGTCTTTCAGGATTGTGTGCGAGCGGGTCGTGCATCCGCTGTCACTCGGCCAGTTCCGCAAACGGCACTGGAAACCCACGTCGCCACTTTCACGGTTCTACTACGCAAATCCGCTTTCTTTCCGACCGTTCCGTAAATGCAAAGAGGGCCCGCGTCCGCGGACCTTTTTTGGTTTACTATGCCCGGCGCGAGACTCGAACTCGCACATCGCCTGGTCGCAACCTCCGGTTGCTGCTCGGCCCTGCAACCGGCGTAAGGACAATAGACCCTGAATGTGGTGCTACAGCACCGAGAAATAGGAGAACAGTGACATGCCAGTTGATGCACTTGGCAATCCGACATACTACCGTGCAGCCGAAGAATCGGATGAGACTCGAGGGCCAGTTAGCTCCGGGATGTACATTGTTCCTTCGCCGTCCCCCGAAAATTCCGCGGTACTGCTGTTACGCTCTACTTCGATCTCTACGAGGAACTATCCGGTTACTCCGAGACGGCGAAGCAGAGCATCCTAAGGGGGCTCAGCCAAACGGCTGAGCACGACCTTGGCTCATTCGCGGACTACGCAGATTGACATAGGAAAACTTCAAGCTCCTGTTCACTGATGAGGCAAAGAACCAGCCTGAGAGCTTGAAGAACGACGACTCACAGTCAAAGCGGCTAAAGGCCGTCATGAAATGCCTGGGTCTGATGGAGACCAACCTCAGACACCCTTCGCTGCAAACACATGAGTATCGCAATCTCACCGGCCCGGGTGGTCAGAAGGTCTTTGAGTCGTACGCTGAGAATCAGACGCCCGGTGCATATCGCGTCTTCTGGCACTACGGTCCGGACCAAGGCGTGATTACCATTGCCGCCGTTGTTCCGCATGACTGAAGAATCGGTTGCACGAAATAGGGGATGAATACACTACCGTACACGGCGCACTCACAGCGCCCCGACGATCACGCCGAGTCGCGGTCGGTCTCGCGGTAAACCAGCTCTTTCAGCGCTCCCGATTGCTTGGCGTGTTCGACCGTCATGCTAGCCAGATTCCCCTTGTCGTCGATGTCGATATAGACGTGTTCACTGATCTCTTCCGTCCGGACTACCGGGTTGGCAGTGAAATCGATGAGTGCAGTGTCTGTGTCTGCGAAATAGCGAATGGTCATCGCTGATCCTCCTTGAACGATCTGTCGAAGAAGGCGTTATGTACGGTTTCGCCGTCCGGCAAGAGAATTACTCGCAAGTACCGGTCCTGTTCGGGCACGTCGCCCCACAGCTTTATCCGTCCATCCGATTGGATCTCGTACTTGAGCATCCAAGGAGACCCAGTCAGCCGTCGGTACGGACACTAGTCGTTCGGGTCTTGCTTGCTCGCCTCTCGGAGATTTACTTGGAGGCGTGTTGGTGCTTCTGGTTACTTAAAACACAGTGTGTGCGGACGAACTCCGGATCGAGATCGATGCCGCCGGGCCACTCAATGGTGTCGAACGCTACGTGAACTTGCCGAAAGACCTTTTCATCCTTGAGAGCCTGGAACACGCCAAAACCAAGGTACGGGGTCATATCCAGCTCGCCGGTCTCGCCATCTTCGAAGCGTACAACAAGTGAGAAATTCTCAGTCGCCGAAACGTCGGTTATTGCCGGGTGCATATTCGTCTCTGCTGCTCGAGCTCTTGTCGTACACGGCGCCCTCACAGTGCTCCCGATTGCTTGGCGAGTTCGACGGTCATGGCAGCCGGATTCACCTCCTTCAACGATCTATCGAAGGAGGCAATCTCACGCCACGTCTTCCACCGCCGGTAGCTCATACAACGCCTCCGGCGCCAGATCAGCGCCGTTCGGCCACACAATCGTCCGCGAAATGGGATCAACCGTGATCCTGGTGAAGACGGCCAGCTCGCGGACGGGTTCAAAAACTTCTCCGGTCAGAAGCGGTTCGACATCGACAATCTTGCGCGTTCCATCATCGAACTCGACATCCAACATGTAATCGCGGACGTGGCGGGCAGCGTTGATGTGCAGTACTCCACTATGCATATGCCTACTCCAAGGGAGGGATTGATCTCAGTGGGTTGTGGTTGGAGTAGTACAGGTAGATGTAGATCCGAAGGAACTCCTCTTCGCGTGAGGGCTGGACAAAGGCAGTCCGGATCACGGCGGCGACCATCTGGTGGTGATGCTTCGGGACGTGGGCGAGTGCGTTTCGCATGAAATGCACGCGACAGCGCTGCCAGGCGGCACCGAAGACCTTCGCCGCGGCGTTCTTCAAGCCCTCGTGTGCGTCAGAGGTCACTAGCCGAACACCGGAAAGTCCACGCTTCGCCAGAGACCGCAGGAACTGGGTCCAGAACGCTTCTGTTTCAGCAGGTCCGCAGGCAAGGCCGAGAACCTCTCTGCGGCCTTCCTGATTCACAGCTACGGCAACCACAGCGGCTCTGCTGACCACATGCCCGTCTTCGCGGGATTTGAGATAGGTTGCATCGAGCCACACATACGGCCACTCACTGCTGAGCTCGCGCTGAAGGAATGCGTTCACCCGCTCGTCGATCTCGCCGCACATGCGCGAGACCTCGCTCTTGGAGATCCCGCTCATTCCTAGCGCTTGCACCAGATCGTCGACTTTGCGGGTACTAATGCCCTTCACGTAGGCTTCCTGTACGACCGCTACCAACGCATGCTCGCTGCTCTTGCGTGGCTCGAGAAAGGATGGAAAGTAGCTGCCGCTTCTCAGCTTCGGGATGCGTAGGTCGATGCGTCCAAGCCGCGTTTCAAGCCGGCGGTCACGATAGCCATTTCGATGCGTAATTCGCCCTTCGCTTCGTTCATGAGGACCTGCTCCTACCCGCTGCTCGACTTCCATGTCCGTCAAACGCTGCAACACCCATTGGCCGAGCTCACGAAACGAATCGTCGTCTGCGTGCTTTTCAACGAGCTCCAGTAATGCCATGCTGTCATCTGCCACCGTGTTGCCTCCATGCTGCGTGATCTTGGTTCGATTCCACAGCATACCGGAGACGCACGGTGGTTTGTTATTCAAACCACCGAAATTACACCACGTACTGGTACACTACCACGGCTGCAGCTAACCTAAATTCCCCTCATGGCTGTCTTGAGGAAATAAAGCAGCTCAGGCTGTTTCATGCACACTTCTAGTGCCCAGAGTTGCAACTGAGAATTCCCCACTTCT
>CAZZIE010000255.1:0-4049 GCA_964654185.1 uncultured Spirochaetaceae bacterium
GTGCATCCCCGCCCGTTCGTAGAGACGGTTGGCCCCGGTCAGGCTCTCGGCGTCGACGTGGAGGAGCACCGTCTCCTTCCCCGCCTCCACCAGGCTGCGAATCCCCCGCAGGAGGATTCCCAGGCCCAGGCCGCGCTTCCGCCACGCCGGCCTCACGCCGAGACTTGCGACGTAGCCCGCCTCGGGGAGCTCTTCGGATTCGCGGCGATTGATGCAAAATGCGGCAACCTCATCTCCGTCGAGAACGACATGACAGAGACGACGTTCCAGGAGCTCATCCGAGGCGAAGAGATGCTCGAAGAGCTCGTGCGCCTCATCCAGCGAGCTCGGCGCGTGGCCGTAGTGATCCCGGAAGGACTCCTCGTCCGCCCAGGCAACTGCCCGGAGATCCGTGAACTCCTCGAGATTGCGATACACCATGCCCTCGGGAAGCGCCGGCACCTCCGGCGGTGTCGGGTAGTCGCCGCGCATCCGCACGATCATTCGGGCCCGGGTGTATCCGCGCTTCCGGAGAAGCGGCTCGAGGACCCGGTCCTTCTCGTGGAACGCGGCCCCGCGTACGACCCTTGCACCTGCCGGCGCCTTCGAGACATTCTCTTCCGCCCGCGCTTCCGCCCAGTCGAGAAGGAGCTCCGTCGCCGCCGCCCGGTCTTCCACGGCGGTGGGATCGACGACGAGATCGAGGTAGTTCGAGACGTAGGGCGAGTGTGCGTTGCCGCATGAGGCGAATCCGACAATGCGCCCGTCGCCTCTCCGGAGAATCCGGGCATCCTGTTCCACGTCGAATCCGGGGACACCCCAATTTGCCCGGAGGATCTGCGGGGTGGTGTAACGCTCGCCGACGATCTCCCGGCCGTACCGGTTCATCATCTCCACAACGTCATCTATGTCGCCTTCCTGCGGCGACGCGAGGGTGAGCTCCTGGGTGGGTATTGTACTCATGCCGTTATGGTAAGCCGTGGTTGCAGGGGCCGCAAGCAGTATTCAGGACCACCTCAGAGGACGCCGCGGCGAGGGCGCCGCCACGGGCGCCACCCCGGCGATCACAGTTACCTAGCGATCGTTTGTCCACAACGGCACCATGGTTTATTTTGGTACTGCCATGAAGCGTTCGTCGAAAGCCCTCCACGTCGGGCTCACCATTGTACTCCTCTTGAGCGCCGCCCGCGTGGCGGCTGAATCACTTGCCGTGACGGTAGTCGACCGTGACCTCGAGATCCCCCTGGAGGGGGTGAGGATCACCGAGACCAATACCGGCGCCCGCGTCGTCACGGACTTCGACGGAGAGGCGACCCTCGAGTTCGAGCCCGTTGCCGGCCGCGCCGTCCTGGTCGCGGAGCTGATCGGCTATGAGCCGCGACGACTTCTTGTGAAGGATCTCGACGAGCCCGTGTTCGTAGAAATGGTCATCGAGGGAGTTCTCGAAGGTGAGGAGCTCGTCGTCGAGGAAGATGCCATAGGCGAGACCGATGAGACCGTCGGCGTGTCGACGGTGATTGAGCAGGACATGATCCGGGCGACCTCAGTCATCGGGCCGATCGAGGACCTCATGCAGTCGGTGAAGCTGCTGCCCGGCGTGACCTACGGGGGACCCTTCGGCGCCTTCCTGTCGGTGCGCGGGGGCGAGCCGACGGGGCTCACCCACGTCATCGACGGCTTCCTTGTACAGTTTCCCTACCACTTCGGCGGCGCCTTCTCGATCTTCAACCCGAACATCGTGGATTCGGTGAAGTTCTCGGCAGGACTCTTTCCGGTGCGGTACGGCCAGGCGACGAGCGGCCTCATGGAGGTGAACACCATTGTGCCCAACGACGGGTTCCAGTGGGACTGGGTGCAGTCTACATCGACCATTGAAGGCTTTGCTCAGGTACCCCTTGCAGATGGTGCGGCGGGGCTCTTTGCGGGAACCCGCCTCACCAACTACGACCTGGTTCTGGCCGCCACGGGGGGCGTGCCCGACAACGAGGTGCTGCAGCTCTACCGCACGCCCTACTTCTACGACTTCTACTTCAAGTCCTTCTTCCGGCCCTCCGAGCGCTTCGAGTGGTTCCTCAACGCGACGAGTGCGAACGACGGAACCGGAGTGCAGCTCACCCCACCGGAAGAGGGTATTGCAAACACCTTCGCCTTCTTCTGGCAGAACAACTACGTCTACGCCAACACCGGCGGAAGCGGGCTCGTTGGGGACCGCCTGATCATCGACGGAATCGGCGGATACGAGTACTGGCGCACCGACGCCGACGGGAGCTTCTCGGAGGAGGGCACGGGCACATATCCCGCCTCCTTCCTGGAGGAGTTCGATGACGACCTCTTCGTCGGACCCACCCTCGACGACCTGGACGAGACGAGCGAGTTCACTATCAACTTCGAGAGCGACTTCGATCAGATCAGCCACCTCCACGCCGTGCAGGGTCGGGTCGACGCGGAGTATCTCCTCACGGACGGCTACTTCCTCCAGAGCGGCCTGGGGAGCGTGCTGAATATGACGCGCTTCGACGCGGTCGGGAACATCTGGGGCACCTTTGCGACCGGCGAGGAGCCCTATCCGGAGTACCGCCTCCTGGAGGTGGAAGCGGAGGGATCCAACACCGACACGCTGAACAGCTTCGCCTACCTGAACCTCAACGCCGAGCCGATCCCGGAGCTCCTCCAGGGCGACCTGGGTCTGCGGGTCGACCACAGTTACTACCAGTCCGGCGATTACAGCCTGAACACGCTGCCGACACTCGCCCCGCGCCTCTCCCTTCGGCTCACGCCGCAGTCTGAGAGCGACTTCTTCCGGGAGCACACCCTGAGCGCCGGGGTGGGCATCCTCTCGAAGAGCCCCTTCGAGAACAGCGCCATCTCTCCCGACCTGGGGCTGGACGACTTCGACGTACCCATTACCAAGACGCTCTTGAGCATTGTCGGCTGGGAGACACGCTTCCCCCGGGGGTACCGTTTCCGCCTGGAGGGCTACTACAAGTATCTCTACGACCGTTTCTACTTCAATTTCGTCCCCGAGGAGAACGATGAGGGCGAAGTCGAGACGTTGTTGAAGCAGCACACCGACGGCTACGGCCACGCCGCCGGCTTCGACTTCCTCTTCGACCGGCGCACCTCGCGCTACTTCGACGGCATGATGAGCTACTCATTCGTCTATGCGCGGTACATGAACCCCCAGACCGACGGAAACGAGAACGCCGAGAATCAGAGCCCCCCGCGGGGACGCTACTACTATCCGAGCTTCCACCGCTTTCACACGTTGAATCTGGTGGCGAACGTAAAGCCCTGGCCGTGGTTCACCTTCACTTCCGTGATGACCTTCGCGTCGGGCGCGCCGGTGAGGGAGCTCGGCGAGGATGTGAACATTACCGCCGTGAAGGTGACGGAGATGACGCCTGACGACGACAGCCCGGACAAGACGGTGGCCGTCGACGACCCCTTCTACGTGCCCCAGTACGGGAGGGACTCCTTCTACAGCGACGATCTTCGCGGCAACATCTCGCTGCCCCTGGATCTCAAGGCCTCGGTGCACTACTACTGGCCGGGACGCAAGGTCTACACGGAAGCCTACGTCGCCGTCGAGGACGTCCTTGCCCCGTTGATCTCGCGGATCCAGGGGGCACAGACCGACGCCTTCTCGGTGGACCAATGGACCGGCGAGAAGATCCCCGACGCCCAGGAGGGCGCCCTGGCCTTCATTATCCCGAGCATCGGATTCCGACTGTCCTACTGAGGAGCGCTGCGTGTCACGAGAATTGCATCAGAAAACGCCGGGCTCGCGACCGGCCGCGTCGTTCGGCGGGCGCGGCGCCCGGTCGCGCCGGACCGCGCGGGCCGGCCTGGTTTCAGCGCTCATGGCAGCCGCGGCGGCTCTGGCCCTGGCGGGGTGCGCTACCTCGGCGGTGACGCTGACAACCGTGGCCCCCGAAGAGGCTTCCCGCAGCCGCCCGGCGGGCGCCGAGCAGGACGGGGACGGAGCGCCGGCGGGCGCACGGGACGCAGCGACCGCCCGGGCGCGCGCCGGCGCTCTCGAGGTCACAATGGAGGTGCGCCCGACTGCGGAC
>CAZZIE010000256.1:0-3998 GCA_964654185.1 uncultured Spirochaetaceae bacterium
TCGAGCCAGCGCGGCTTGATCCCGAACAGCGACGACAGGATCTGATTGACCACCCCTACCTCGGGGTTGAACATGAACAGGAAGATCGTCCCGGCGATCGCCGGCGAGAGCGCGAACGGCCAGATGAGCAGAATCCGGTAGAACCTGCCGCCCGTTACAGGCTTGGCGGCAATCGTCGCGAGGATCATTCCCAGGGCAACACCCGGGCCGGTCACGAGCAGCGCGAACAGGATGGTCTGCACCGTCGCCTGCCGGAAGGCCGGCGCCTGTGGGCCGAAGAAGATCGCCTCGTAGTTCTCGAGCCCGATGAACGCTCGCGTCCCGAGAAGCAGGTTGCTGCGGTACGTGCTGAGCACGAGCGACTGCACCACCGGGTAGTAGAGGAACACGAGCAGGATGACGAGCGTGGGCAGAAACAGACTCCATCCCAGAATGCGATGACGGAATATCGGGCGGTAGATCACAACACCTCCACACAGCGAGACCCCCTGCTGTGGGCAGAGGGTCTCCGACAGTGATCGTCAGACCGACGGTGCGCGTCGCCGAGCCGCCGTCGATGTGGTCTTCGACTACAGGTTGGCGTTGTACTCGCGCAGACGGTCGTCGGCGAGCGTCTTCGCCTCCTCCATCGCCGAGGTCACGTCTCCGCCCTGGAGCACCTTCTGGATCGCCTCTTCGATGATCGTACGCGTGTCGAGGAAGCTTCCCATGAGCGCGCCGGCCGTGGCGCTGTTCGGAATCGTGTTCAGGAGCTGGTCGAATGCGGTGAACGCGTTCGGATCCTCCTCGAACCATCCCTCGTCCTCGAGCTGCTCGACCGACGAGTTTCGCACCGGGTAGTACCCGGTGAGCTTGTGCCAGCTGATCATGTTCTCCGTGTTCGTCATGAAGAGAACGAAGTCGCGCGCGGCTTCAAGCTCGCGGGTGGAGTGTCCGTCCATGACCCAGACGCTCGCACCACCGATGACGACGCCGTTGCGGGTAACGCCTGCAGGAATCGGGAGCAGTCCCGTACCCAGCTCGAACGACCCCTCGACTGCGGAGCCGATGTTACCCAGGTCCGCGGTGGAGGTGATGTGGAACATCGCCTCGCCTTCCTGGAAAATCGCGTCGCTGCCGCTCCAGTCCTCGAGCCGTCCCGTATAGGTGTACATGTCGCGCTGGTTCAGCTCGTCGATCCAGTTCACGATGTTGTACGCTGCTTCGCTGGTCAGGTTCACTTCCGTGGCGCGGTCGGCGCGTCCGTTGTCGTTATTCACGAGCGGTGCACCCTGCTCGGCCATCCACTGCTCGAAGAACCAGGAGTGGAGGTTGAAGCCGATCTTCGCCCCGTCCACGCCGGCTGCCTGAGCCTGCTCGAGCATCGCGATGACATCCTCGAAAGTCTCGGGCGGGCTCTCCGGGTCGAGGCCGGCCTCCGTCATCTTGTCCTTGTTGTAGTAGAGAATCGGCGATGAGCTGTTGAAAGGGATCGAGAAGATCTCACCGTCGATCGTGTAGTAGTTCAGTACGGGCTCAATGTAGTCGGAGGCGGGGATGCCACCGATTTCGCCCACGGGCTTGAAGATACCGGCGTCTACGGCAAGCTGGCTCCCGACCTCGAAGAGCTGCACCAGGTGCGGCGCGTCGTTCTGGCGGGAGGCAAGAACCGCCGCCTGAAGCGTCTCACGATACGAGCCCTTCCGCTCGGTGACCACGTTGAACTCGGCGTTCGCGTCGCTCCACTCGGCTGCGCGGTCGGCGATCCAGCCGGATCGAGGCGCGTCGCTGAACGCGTGCCAGAACTGGATCTCAGTAGGCTCAGCGGATCCAGCCGGCTCGGCCTCCTGCTCACCGGTCGCGAAGATAGCGGGAGTCAACGCTATCAGGAGCGCGAGCGCGAACAGTGCAGATGATCGAATCGTTGTCATAGAAGGTCCTCTCCTCTTTCTCTTGGTTGAGAGATTATTGATCTTGGTTGTCAACCTTGTATAAGAAGAGCGTGAGATCTGCATGAGCGCCTTCCCACCGCAGCCGATAACGGCAGCCATCTTGGTCTTCCACACTCACGCGCAAGCGCGACGAAGATCGGTGACGCAATCGGCCTCCGGGTGCACTCTACTGAGTAACGGCCGCCTCGGCGGCGGCGACAATCTTGAGGGTTGCGATGGGTTGAGGCCTAGCCCCCCTACCTGAGTGGAAATCCTCATGGTGGTCTGACGTGGCCTTGATACAGTCAAACTGGAGGTGCTTGCATGAAGCGTATCGCATGGTTCGGGGTTTTGACGTTTCTCTTCTCGTGGGCTGCCTGGTTGCCCGTCATTGTCGCCGGGCTCCATACAACCGAAAGCGTCGGCGGGGCCGTGCTCTTCTTCGTGGGTGGATTCGGTCCCAGCGTAGTCGGGATCGTTTGCCTGCTTCGGTCACGCGACTCGGGAGGTATTCGAGGACTTGTGAGCAGAACGTTCTCATTCTCTCGCGTGCCGGTTCGGGTCCTGCTGCTTGCGCTCTTGGTCTATCCAGCGCTCTTTTTCGCGAGCTCGCTGATCAACCTGGGCTTCGGCGGTTCCTGGCCTGCATTCGGCGGATTCGCCGGGCTCATCGAGAGCGTGCCGGCGTTCTTCGGCGGCGTGCTCCTTACGTTCTTCCTTGGTCCTTTCTCTGAGGAGATTGGCTGGCGGGGATACGCGTTGCCACGGCTTCAGGAGCAGCATGCGCCGCTATTGGCCTCACTTCTCCTCGGTCTCATCTGGTGGGCGTGGCACATCCCGCTCTTCTTTATGGAGGGCACGCTCCACGCGACGCAGGGCCTGCTATCCGCCTTTTCCATCGGCTATCTCATCACGGTGATGAGCTACTCGGTGTTCTTCACCTGGCTCTATAACCAGACCGACCGCAGCATCTGGATAGCCATTATCGCCCACTTCGTCATCAACATGACGATATCAGGAAGCTCCCCGTTCGATGGGGCCGTCTTTGCCATCCTGTCTTTCGTCCTACTGGGCGGCTGCGTGATACTCGTGCTCCTTCGACCGAGGCTTCGATATAAGGTCGACGAATCGTCGACCGTCGTGACGGAGGCCGGGACGAGATAGCGATCCGGCCTACAGCATGCCAACTGCAAGCCCAAGCATTACGAAGGCGTGCGGCGGCGCATGAATCGTCAAGCCGAGAGGGCGGAATCACAGTACCTTTCTGCCTGATGGACCACCGACGTCGTGCGCTTCTGGAAGCTCTTGCTCTCATCGCCCGGGAACAACCGCGGGGGAACGTCGTCACCCAGGTCGCTGCCGCGCACCGAGTAAGCGCGCGATGCAGGCTATCAGAGCCACGAAGCTTTCACGCGGGCATTCGTGCGGCGCTATGGCATCACACCGACTGCGTGTCGTCGTGGGGCCGAACACTTCACAGATGCTTCACACCACCCCGCACTCGTTGCCTCCATCGGGCCGTGTGTCAAGCTGTACCGGCTCCTTGATGACTCTCATGCCAACACACGCCGCACAACCGGCGAACTACTGGAGGAGGACTCACATATGGTGGGAGAGATTGAACTCAGGCATCGTGAGGGCCAGCCGATGCTTGTCGTGCGACGCCGTGTACGCCACGCCGAGATTCAGCCTGCCCTGGCTGACGCGTTTCCGCAGGTCTACGAGTCCGCAATTCGATCCGGTGCAGGGCTGGCCGGTCCGCCCACCTGCGGGTATCGCGAGTGAACTCCGGGCGGCGTCACGTTGGAGGCAGGGCTACCGGTTACGACACCCGTGGAGGGAGAGGGCGATGTCGAAGCTGTAGCGATTCCGGGAGGAGAGTACGCGGTAGCAGTGCACCACGGGAGCTATGACTTCCTGGACCGGACGCCCGCGGCGCTCGAGGATTGGCTGCAGGCGCACGGATACCGGGCTGAGACTACCCGGTACGAGGTGTACCTGACTGATCCCGGTCAGTATCCGAACCCCGAAGACTGTAACCTACCCACAACCCTGTTGATTTGCCTGCGCCAGATCCCGTATCGCATA
>CAZZIE010000257.1:0-3974 GCA_964654185.1 uncultured Spirochaetaceae bacterium
GCATACACTCGGACGCATTGTGTGACCAGGGACTCGAAGAGATTGCCCAGCAGGGTTCCGTCCCTCGGAACCGGCGTTGTGGATTCCTCTCCGGCGAGAAGAGCGTCCCTGTCAAGTCCGAGCACGCGAGCTGCAAGTGCCGCATCGGTGAGATGGTGTTTGGGTGCTTGACCGAGCCGCTTCAACACGTTTCGTGAAGGCAACCATGGAGCAACCGGGTCGACAATCCAGAGCTTCTGCAGGATATCGCGATACGGTTGCGTTGTGGTTTTCGCCGGTTTGTCTCCGTGGCCTCCCGTTGCCGCGTCTCTTATTGTCTCGAACGACGCCGTAGTACCGGTGGCTGCAGCGTAGGCTTTCATCCACGAGGAGAGCACTTCCGGACGGCGAACCGTATGTCCCTGCTCGTGGAAATCGGTGTCGATGATTCTTGTCACGTAACCATCCAGCTGACGACGCAGAGGTCGTCCGGACAGCGGTCGCAATCCCGGGAAGCCCGAACGTACGATCTCGTCGACGTAGCCGGCCAGGCTCACGTCGCTAGCGCCGGAGAGGTCGCCGGCCTTTCCTTCCATCAACCTGGACAGGCTTACAGTCTGCCGCGCGATTCCGCGCTCGACAATTGACATTGGGCGCATCCTGACCGTAACGATCCTTCCGGCTCCCGAGTGCGTCGGAGCAGTCGACGGGGCTGCGGAGCCCGTCAGTAGAAAACTTCCCGGAGCGGCCCCGCGGTCGACCGAACGGCGGACGGCATCCCAGACCGCCGGCACGCGCTGCCACTCGTCGATTAACACCGGCGGTCTTCCGGACAACACCTGCTGAGGATCGGCTTCGGCGACTGCGCGTTGCGCAGGGTCATCGAGGTAGTACGCTGTGGCCGCGATGCGTTCCGCGGTAGAGGTCTTTCCGGCTCCTCGAGGGCCTTCGAGTGCAACCGCCGGAAGCTGCTCCATCAGCGTCGTGAGCTCGTCATCCACAATGCGCGCTTGATAGTCCATTCCATTGGTCTCCTCTGGTTTTGCCCGGCAAGGTGACAGGCCGCACCAGTTACACTACCATTTCGCCAGCTTGTACAATACCATATCGCCATCATTGGCGCTACCATTTCGTCAACGTTACAAACGCTCGGCAGAACCTGTTTCGCTTCATTGAACAGGTAAACGAGGATCATGAGCCTCTTCTTATCACCGGGAAGAAGGGGTCCGCCGTTCTCGTCTCCGAGGATGACTGGAGAGCAATCGAAGAAACCTTGTTTCTCAACTCCATACCCGGCATGACCGAGTCTATTCGTGATGGAATGAACACCCCTTCCTCCGAAATGGACGACTCACTTGAGTGGTAGGCAGGATTACAAGCTCGTCTTTGCCAAGCAGGCCCAAAGGGACGCGAAGAAACTGTCAGCCGCCGGCCTTAAAGGGAAGGCTGAAGAGCTCTTAGACCTCATTGCGCACGACCCGTATCAGTCGTCGCCTCGATTCGAGAAGTTAGTCGGAAATCTCTCCGGCGCCATATCTCGCCGAATCAACATCCAGCATCGCCTCGTGTACCAGGTCATCGAAGAGGAAAAGACAATCGAAGTTCTTCGAATGTGGACCCGCTACGAGTAAACGGAGGCTTCGCCTTCATGACAAGGGCTGGGGGCAAGCAGAAACGCGGTCGGGCGGTATCTGCGGGCCGGCGGCGGCGGTCAGCTCATGAAGACCGGGTTGTCTCGGGGAAGATCAAAAGGAAGAAACTGCTAGCTTAGGAGTGTCTACGGAACCGGGGGAATTGCACCTTGAAAGTTGAGGTGAGCATAAGTACACTTAGCATACACGTACTCTTGAGGGAGGGTGGATGGCGGTCAAGACGATAACCATCGACACAGAGGCATATGAGATCCTCGTTCGTGCGCGCCGCGGCAACGAGTCCTTCAGTACAGTCATTAAGAACACGCTCGGGCCCGCCAGTAACACAGCGAGCGCGCTCCTCGAGCATCTCACCGAGCATGTCGTCAGCGACGCAATGCTGGACAGTATCGATCGTGTCGTGGCTGAGCGGGCGGGTGATATGATCGCCGCGGAGTCGGCTGAGGACTATGGTTCTTGATACGAGCGTCTGCGTAGATCTTCTCCGGGAAGCAGGACGCGGGGGGCAGGGCCCGGCGACCAAGGCGGTCGGCAAGCTCGGCGATACACGGGTCTATCTTTCCCTCTTCTCCGTCTGCGAGCTCGAAACCGGCGTTCAGCTTGCCGCGCGCCCGTCGCAGGAGCAGGCGCGCCTCGAGCTTCTCCTGCAGCGACTCACGGTGATCTATCCGGATCCCGGGTTTTCAGCCCTTTACGCGGAAGCCGCCGCAGCCCTGATAGCGGCCGGTACCCCTATTCCCGTCATGGATCTTCTCATCGGCATTACCGCCAAAGCTCACTCCATGCCGGTTCTGACTCGTGACCCCAACCACTTCGCCCGCATTCCCGGCCTGGTGGTCGAGAGCTACTAACCGGACAGGCGAATCTCCACCGGGCTGCATCAATCATTCCGACAGGGGCAGCACGAGCTAGACACCAAGAAGCGCCGCCGGTGCTTGACGTCTTCATCAGCTACCGTTTCGTCAATGTCGAGCTCCGGCCAGCCTTGCGATGGGAGACGCCGGCGTCTACATTGATCGCGGGACGGGATGCCGTTGGGCAACTCCAGGAACCGCTTGCGCCGGTCGATCTTGAACTGCTCGTAGTCCTCGATATCCTCCCACTCTGAATCAGATTCGGCATCCCGTAAGAAACCGTATACGTATAGTTAGCGGTATGGAAAGTCAGTTCGTCGATCCTTCCTTCGCCGTTCCATCATCGTGCGAGCGTACGTTGCGCCACGGGAGCGCCCGCCGCCACACGTTCGCCAGGATTACGACGAGCAGAAAGGCGTCGTAGACATTCGGACGGCCGACGTCAATAGGTTCGGCAAGGTGTACCGTGTCTTGCACATGGTAGCAGAATAGCTGGCCAACCGGTTCCACTCAGCGTTGACAATACGTATAACTCGCGACCATACTATACGTGAGGTGTGGAAATGGCTTCGAAACTCACGCTAAGCATCAACGAGTCGGTGGTGAGGCGGGCCAAGCAATACGCGCGCGCTCACGGAAAGAGCTTGTCGAAAGTGATCGAACAGTATCTCTCATACGTGACCCAGGAGGACCTCCCTCCCACGGAAGTGACGGAGAAGGTCGCACGCTTATCCGACAGACTCCCTGCGGCACCGGCGGAACGCGACTTGAAGTACGAGTACCTGGCGGAGAAGTACCTGCGTGACTAGCGTCTTCATCGACACGGATGTCATTCTGGATCTGTTCATTGAGCGTGAACCCCATCATACGGTTGCATTACGGTTCTTCTCATACCTGCAGGTGCACGGTGACAGCATCCAGGCATATACGTCACCGGTGGTAATCGCAAATGTAGCTTACATTCTGGCAAAGGCCCGATCTGAGTCCTATGCGATCCAGAAGATCAAAGGCTTGCGTGATTTTGTGCGCGTCCTTCCAATGAGCGAGGCTGAAGTGGATCAAGCGATCCATAGACCCGGCGACGACTTCGAGGATTCGCTACAGTACCATTGTGCAATAGCAAGTGCTGTAAAGGTCATAGTGACACGCAACGGAGACGACTTCCTTACCGAGGGCGTTCAGACTCTGGAACCGGAGGAGCTCATCAAAATGGACGTGTCGGAAAAACCAACATGACGAGCCCTGGGGCAGAAAGCTCCGCCTGGTCAGACGGTCAGACCCACGCAGCAACTCCACGTCCAACTTGTCCTTGGCACGTCCGGTGGCCGATTTGTTTCGATTGAGAGATTCCAGATCCAGAAACGGAGTACTCAAGCCTGGGCGTACGCTCCAACGACGACGTAATCCACGCTATTTTCGGTAAATAGCTTCAACAGATCGCTGTAGTCTGGATTGAACATTGTACCGTCCCGATAGCGAGAAGAGCCGG
>CAZZIE010000258.1:0-877 GCA_964654185.1 uncultured Spirochaetaceae bacterium
CCGCGAGTACGGTCTCTGTTACCCGTCTGGCGGCTTCGACGGTCTTTCCAGCCGTATGACACGTAAGAATGAGACGGTCGATAGAGAGTAAGTCGTTACTTTTGCCTGGCGGCTCCTCTGTCAGCACATCTAAGCCTGCCCCATGTATCCAGCCTTCCCGCAAAGCCAGCGCCAGATCGCCCTCAACCAAAGTGTCGCCCCGGCCCGTATTCACCAGCACCGCTGATGGCTTCATCCGACGAAGCTTGCTTCGGTCAATGATTCCGCGGGTTTCCGGTGTACTCGGAAGATTGAGCGACACCACGTCTGACTCCTCGAGAAGCTCGTCTAGACCGGCTACTCGCCCGTTGACGAGGTTTTGAACAGTTTCAGAGGATACGTACGGATCGTAGACAAGCACCCGCATGTCGAATGCCACGCGACACTTCTGCGCTATCAGGCGTCCGATTGAGCCAAAGCCCACCTGACCCAGTAGCTTGCCTTGAAGCTCGAATCCGCCACCGTCGCTACGTCTCCACTGCCCTGCCCGCAGTCCGCGGTCAAGAAGGCCGAAGACCTTTGAGGCGCCCACCATTAAGCCAAGGGTATGTTCCGCGACCGACACTGCATTGCAGCCCGGCGCATTCGTGACGACCACTCCGTGTCGCTTCGCGAAGTCCAGGTCCACATTGTCGACTCCGGCCCCGAAGCGGCTCAGCACCTTCAGGCGCTCCCCGGCTTGAAGGATGTCGGAATCATACAGCATCTCGTCGCCTGCAATGACACCGTCGTAGACTCCAATCCTTTGAACCATCTGTTGAGCGGTGAGTACACCAACCTGATCGACTTCCAGGTCGGGAAACTTTGCCAGGATGTCTTCGTGTAGATTGCGCACGAC
>CAZZIE010000258.1:887-3947 GCA_964654185.1 uncultured Spirochaetaceae bacterium
GAGTACTCTGTACGTCATGGTTTTCTACTGCTTCACAGCGCCCTGAGTGAGACCACTCACGATCCGCTTCTGTGCAATCGAGAAGAACAGCAGTCCGGGGAGAATGGCCAAAACGCCGGTAGCTGACAGCAAGCCCCACTCGGTACCCTGGTCTGTCATGAATTGAAAAGCTCCTACCGTTACCGGATACAGGTCCTGATTGTGCAGGATCAGGAACGGGAACATGAACTCATTCCAACTCCACAGAAAGGAAATGATCCCCACCGCAGCAATTCCGGGAGCGGTCAACGGGATAACGATCCGAAGTGCAGCTCCGAATCGCGTGCATCCGTCAATAGAGGCGGCATCCACAAGATCACGAGGAAACTGGTCGAAGACTCCCTTCAACATGATCATACACAAAGGATAGACGAGAACGATGGAGAACAGGATGACACCCAGGCGACTGTTGGTGAGACCTAGATTGGCGTACAGGATAACGAAGGGTAGCCATAAAGCCTGTGGAGGTATGATACGAGTGGCAAAGAAGGCAAATGCTATCTTTTCGCTGCCACGATATCGGTACACGCTAAGCCCATACGCGGTGACAATTCCAATCGTGAGAACGAATGCAGTAACCGAAAGCGAGTAGATCGTTGAGTTGAGCAGGTAGTTCGGCACCGCTGTCCGGGTAAGGGCGACGTCGAAATGCTCAATAGTTATGTCATTCGGGATAAGCGATGGGGGATACGTGAAGATCTCCACGTCTGTCTTGAATGCGGTCGCAAATGCCCAGTAGATCGGAAACAGCATCAAAATCGTGAGCAATATCAAAATGATATACGGCGTTGGACGCCAGTCCATTACCGCGGAGATACCTTTGCGCAACAGTGTCAACATGTCAGCTTCTCCTGAATGCCCACAGGAAGATTGGAAGCACCACTATGATGATGATCAGGGTCATGACGACACCAAGCGCAGAACCATGCCCAAAGTCGAGGAACTGAAAGACTGTATCCTTCAAAAAGATTCCAAGATGATAAGTCGCCTTTCCGGGACCTCCCCGTGTAAGTGCAAAGAACACCGTCGGCGTTCTGAACGTGAACATTCCAACGATGATGAATATGATCAGCAACTGTTGCCGTATCAGCGGAAGTGTGATGAGCCAAAACTGCTGCACCGCATCCGCGCCATCCACCGTCGCTGACTCATATAGCTCAGTTGGAATCCCCTGCAGACCTGCCAGGACGTACACGAGCGCGAACGGCGTGTATACCCAGCCGGTAGCGACCACGCCGGCAACCATGGCCCAGGTTCGATCAGCAAGGAAGGGAATGTTCTTTGATATGAGACCGAGCGTCGACAAGATGTAATTCACGACGCCGATGTCGAGGTTGAGAAGCCACTTCCATACTAATGCGGAGATGACCAGGGGAATCGCCCACGGAAGTATGACAAGGGTCCGCAGAACTGTTTGGAATCTGCGTATCTTCGTCAGACTCCAGGCAATCACAAGCCCGAGCAACATCGCGAGGAGCGTGCTGGATACCGCATACGTGGCCGAAACCCCCAGGCTGTGGTAGAACTCTGGCGACCGGAGCAACCACCCGTAGTTCGACAGCCCTGTGAACCGGATAGGACTCATATTGTCGTAGTGCAGAAAGCTCACGAACACGTTGTACAGCGTCGGGTACACAATGAACGCCACCAACCCGGCGAGCCCGGGGATAGTACACAACACCCCGAACATTCGATTTGAAATGATTCTCCGAGCCGGGCGAGTCTCGACAATAGAAGATCGAGATGAAGTGCTCATGCAGGAGATACCTCACTCAGCAGTATTGGGGAAAGCCACACCGCGACCGATGGACCGCGGTGTGGCATGACGGCGAGAATGCTTAGTTGCCTGCTTCAAAGGTAGCGGCAAACTCTTGGACGTTTGCACACGCCTCTTCAGCACTGATGTCGCCAAGAGCAGCGTTAGCGAATTCCTCCCGGTGCTTATCAAGAATCTGGCGGAAGCTCGGTGGGTATGCAATGCCGGATGCTCCCTCCAGGTTGCTGAGCCTGGCCTCCCGCGCACTAATGCTGGTGCTCGGCTCCGGTTGGGCGATCTCGAGTTCGTCCGCAGCTTGTCTTGCGAGGTCCCAATCGACGTCATCGAACACAGCAGGATCTGTATAGTTCCCAAGAAACTGCGACTCGTTCCCTTCGACAATCAGCTCATTGCGCGTTGCCTCACGACTCCTTACGAAATCCAGGAACAAGAGCGCAGCTGCCTTTTGATTGTCGTTGATGTACTTGTTCACGCCAAGCGCATTTCCGGTCACAGATCCGCTCGCATAACTGTCGGGATCGGATTCGTTGAACTTGATCGGGCCGAAGTTCTCGAAGTCATCCCCGATCGGAAACTCATTGGGAAATCGGTTCGCAAATGCCGAGATGATCATGCCGTAGAAGGCCTGACCGCCCCCGAATTGCTGCCCTACTTCCGCGTATGAGTAGTTGACGACCTCTTGGGATGCCAAGCCATCGCGCACCGAACTTGCCCACCAGTCGAAAGCCTTCACGTACTCGGGATCGTCAAAGTGGTATTTGCCGTTTCGGTAGATCGGCTGAGCCCCCTCGAACTGGGACCAGTACAGGTCATTGATGTTGTTGAAGATGTTGACGGAGCCTGCTTGCATGATGTGCCCATAGTAGCTGTTTCCGAGGTTCTCCTTCATGTACGCATCAACGGTCCGCATTATCTCCTTGAGCGTTTCCCAGCTCGTTATGTCTTGGTCCACTCCCGCTTCTTCCATCAAGGACGGACGGTAGAAACTCAGTGTCGACAGGAGAGTGATGTTGGAGGCATACCAACTGCCATCCCACATGTTGAATTCAATCGCGTCGGTGTACATCTCGCGAACATCTTCATCGCTCCAAAGTACATCGACCGGCATGAGCCAACTCCCTGAGGCAAGCCCACTGACCTCAAGTTCTGAGTTGTCCATGAGAACCAAGTCCACACTGTCGTCCTTGGCTACTAGGATGCTAAGGGACTTGCTGAATGCCAGAAGCGGATTTACCGGTACGGCC
>CAZZIE010000259.1:0-3882 GCA_964654185.1 uncultured Spirochaetaceae bacterium
CCGCGCCCGGGATTTCCGAGCCGGCCGCGCCGCGGTGGGAGCCGCCGCCGGGCGTCTCCTCGCCGGCACCGGCTGTGGATCCGGGGCGCGCCAGGCCGACGTCGGCCAGGGACGGCTTGTCCAGGCCTGTCTCCTCCTTGAGGGCGGTGATCCGCTCGGTGAGGCGGCGCCGGGCGTTGCGCGCCGCGTTCATGGCGTCCACCGTGAACATGAGCTGAGTCTGATAGTGGCCGCCCAGGAGGAGGTAGCGGTAGTCCAGGGGCTCGTAGCCCTCCTCTTCAAGGGTCGAAAGGGTAACGAAGTTGCCCTTTGACTTGGACATCTTCCCGGTGTCCATGACCAGGAACTCGTTGTGGAGCCAGTAGTTGACCCACTTCCTTCCGGTTGCCGCCTCGGACTGGGCGATTTCGTTGGTGTGGTGCACGGGGATGTGGTCCACCCCGCCGCAGTGGATGTCGAAGTGCTCGCCCAGGTAGTGCATGCTCATGGCGCTGCACTCAATGTGCCATCCCGGATAGCCCCGCCCCCAGGGGGAGTCCCACACCATGGCCTGGCGCTCGAACTTGCTCTGGGTGAACCAGAGGACGAAGTCCCGGGGATGCTTCTTGTTGGGGTCCTCTTCGACCCGGGACTCCTGCTCCTGCTGACGCTCCAGCAGGGCGAGCTCCCCGTAGTTGGGGAACTTCTCCGTGTCGAAGTAGACGTTTCCTCCGGCCTGGTAGGTGTACCCGGCAGCCTCGATCCGCCTGATCAGATCGATCATCTGCTGAATGTGTTCTGTTGCGCGGCACACCACGGTGGGCCGCCGGATGTTGAGGCGGTCGATATCTTTGAAGAAGGCATCCGTAAAGAATTCGGCTATCTCCCAGACGCTCTTCCCCTGCTCCCGGGCGCTCTTGATGATCTTGTCCTCACCTTCGTCGGCGTCGTCGGTGAGGTGTCCCACATCCGTGACGTTCATGACGTGCTCCACCTCGTAGCCGAGGTACTCGAGAGTACGCCTCAGCTCGTCCTCGAAGACGTAGGCGCGCAGATTCCCGATGTGCGCAAAGTTGTACACCGTGGGACCACAGGCGTACACGCCGACCTTGCCCTCTTCAATGGGGACGAAGTCCTGTACGGTGCGGCCGAGAGTGTTGAACAAGCGCAATGCCACGGGTTTCTCCTGCAGTGGTGGTGTCACCTTGGGACGAGTAGCAAAATCACCATGTTTTAGTTAGCATGACGTGGTGCCAAAGCTAAAGGAAAACCTTGGGAACATCAATATTGCCGGCACGGTACGCTTCGACGAGCCCATGGCGGAGCATACGACCTTCCGCGTCGGCGGCCCCGCAGATGTCTACGTCCGCCCCCAATCGGTGGGAGACGTGCAGCGGGTCCTGGAGCTGGCCGGGCGGGAGGACGCCCGGGTCTTCACCCTCGGCGGCGGCGCGAACATCCTGGTGTCGGATGCCGGAATCCGCGGCATTGTCATGGACATGCGCGACTTCGCGGGGATCACCGTGGCGGCGCAACAAGACCGCGCCCGCGTCGGCGCCGGACTGCCCGTGAGCGACGCCGCCGCGGAACTCGCGGACCGCGGGCTGGCGGGGCTCGACTTCCTCTACGCCATGCCGGGAAGCGTCGGCGGCGCGGTCTGGATGAACGCGCGCTGCTACGGCTCCTCCATCATCGATATCCTGGAGGCGGTGGAAATTGTTACCGCCGAAGGAGATGCGCAGACCTACGTCCCCCGGGAGGGTGACTTCGACTACAAGGTCTCGCCCTTCCAGACGAACGGCGCGGTGATCCTTGCGGCGACCATTCGGGTGTGGGAAGAGGAGCCCCGGGCCATCTGGGAGCGTATGCGGGAGCATGAGGAGGATCGCACGACCAAGGGGCACTTCAGCGGCCCCTCGGCGGGAAGCGTCTTCAAGAACAACCGCGCCTTCGGCCGGCCCTCCGGAAAGATCATTGACAGTCTGGGTCTTCGGGGGTATCAGATAGGCGGCGCGCGAATCTCCGATCAGCACGCGAACATCATCATCAATACCGGCACCGCAACGGCGCGGGACATCCGCGAGCTCATTGAGTTCGTCGAGACGCAGGTGCAGGAGCGCCTCGGCCTCCGCCTGGAGCGGGAGGTGCTCTACGCCGGGGATTGGGGGTCCTGATGCTTTCTCTCGTTGAGAACCTCAGAGAGTACATGCACATCCTCAATGAAGATGAGCTCCGCTCTCTGGTTGCGAACCTTCCCATACACGACCTGCTCGACGTCTGGGACTCCCTGACCGACGACGAGGCGCTCAAGATCTTCCGACTCCTCGACATTGAGACGAAGGCGAGCCTCATTACCGAGCTCTCCCAGTCCGACCAGGAGAGCCTCCTGGAGAGCCTGCCCATGGAGAACGTCCGGCAGCTCTTCGATGAAGTGGCGCCGGACGACCTCGTAGACATCATCCAGGTCATTTCTCCCGAGGTCCGTGAGGCGGTGTGGAACTCCCTCTCCGACGAGGCGAAGCAGGAGACCAAGTTCCTCCTCCGCTTCGACAAGGACGATGCTGCCGGCCTCATGACGCCGCGGTACGCCGCCATCCGGTCCGTTCTCACGGTGGGCCAGGCGCTCGCCTTCGTGCGGTCCACCGGCCGCGACGTCGAGACGATCTACTACGTCTACGTGGTGGATCAGCTGAAGCGGCTCATGGGGGTCGTCTCCCTGAAGGATCTGCTCTTTCACGACGACACCGAGCAGATCGAGAACATCATGGTCCGCGAGGTCGTCTCGGTGCGGAAGGACACCGACCAGGAGGAGGTCGCCCGGATCCTCGGCGCCTACGACCTGATCGCCCTTCCCGTCCTCGACGACTACAACCGGCTCCTCGGCATCGTCACCTTTGACGACGTCCTGGACGTCATCCAGGCGGAGCAGACCGAGGACGTCTACAAGATGGGCGCCATGGCCGGCAGTGTGGAGCGCTACACCGACTCCTCCATCTGGCGCCTCATTGGCAAGCGCATCCCCTGGCTGGCAATCCTGCTCGTCGCCGGGACCATTACCACCAACGTCCTGAGTGCCTACCAGCCGCTGCTGCTGACTGCGGCCTTCCTGGTCTGGTTCGTACCGGTCATAACCCAGACCGGCGGCAACTCCGGGACCCAGAGTTCAACCCTCATGATCCGCGGCCTCGCCACCGGGGAGATCCACTTCCGGGACATCGGCAGCGTCATCCTGAAGGAGCTCGTCGTGGGCGTGATCATGGGAGCGGCCCTCGGGGGCGTGCTCTTCCTCCGCGGCCTCTTCCTGCCGCCGGGAGTCGACGTTATCCAGGCCGTCGCCGTCGGCCTGGCGCTGATCTTCGTCGTCCTCTTCTCGTCGGTCATCGGCGCCCTGGCACCACTCCTGATCCACAAGGCCGGCGCCGACCCCACCGTCATGGCCGGCCCCCTCATGGCCACCGTCATCGACGTCGCGGGCCTCACCATCTATTTCGAGATCGCCAGGCTCGTCCTCGGCCTCTGAGCGCTGCGGCGGCGGTGGGCGGACCGGTGCTGGGGCGGCCGGTGCAGGGGCGGCACCGCCGCGGCGGGTGTTCCCGCACCGCGGACGTCGACCGCCGGCGGCCGCGTTCATCGGCAGCCGCGTTCATCGGCTGCCGGGTGCGGCGTGATCCGCGTTGCGGCTGCCGGGCGCCGGGACCGGAACGATCCGCGCCAGCCGAAACGTGACTGTCACGCGATAGTGGTCCCGGAAGCTCGTGAGCGGCGGCACCACAGGATCTCCAAGACTCTCCAGCTCCACGCGAAGCGCAATGTCGCGCCGCTCCATGCCGACGGCGACGGTGATGTCGTCGAGGAGCGGCTCACCTCCCTGCGACGCAGAGTCGCTTCCGACGGGAAGTCTCA
>CAZZIE010000260.1:0-3858 GCA_964654185.1 uncultured Spirochaetaceae bacterium
CTCTTCTACCGGGACGGCGGGTACGCGGATCTCTCGGACGAGGCGCTCTACTTCATCGGCGGCATCCTGCAGCACGGCCGCTCCCTTACCGCCCTGACCAATCCAAGCACCAACTCCTTCAAGCGTCTGCTGCCGGGCTTCGAGGCGCCGGTCAAGCTCTTCTTCGGGCTGGCCAACCGCAGCGCCGCCATCCGCATTCCCAAGTACGCCACGACGGAGGAGCTGAAGCGCATTGAGTTCCGCACCGCCGACGGTACCTGCAACTACTACCTGGCCATGAGCGCCCTCCTCATGGCGGGGCTCGACGGCATTCGCAACAAGATCATGCCGACCCGGGAGAACGGATACGGCCCCTTCGACGAGAACGTCTACCGGTGGACACCGGAGCAGCAGGAGAAGCTCCACGCCATTCCGACCAGCCTGGAAGAGGCGCTCGAGGCGCTGCGGCAGGACCACGAATACCTCCTCCAGGGGAATGTCTTCAACGACGAGCTCATTGAGAGCTGGATCGAGGAGAAGACCAAAGAGGTGATCGCCGTCCGCAACCGTCCGCACCCCTTCGAGATGAACCTGTACTACTGGTTGTAGGGGTACACGGGGGCTCTCGTTTTCCCGCGTATTCCAGCCGGTGAAACTGCGCGGGGGCGTTCTGCGCTCTCGCTCTTGCCCCAAACGCCCGCTTGCGCTACGTTCTTACAAGAAGTACAACGAATTTTGTAATACTGGAACAGGCGGGCCCATGAAGGACGACACGCACGAGCGCATTCTCGACGGCACGACGGAGCTGGTTGCCCGGCGCGGGTTTCGGCCCGGACGGATCGAGGAGATAGCGGATCACATTGGTGTCAGCGTCAAGACGATCTACAACCACTTCGGAAGCAAGCGCGCCCTGGTGATCGCCGTGGTGCAGCGCGACCTGGACAGTCTCTTCGGCCACTTCAACGAGGTGCTGGACCGCGAGGACCTCTCCTTTCCGGAGAAGGTGCACGATATCATCTCTTTCGGCCTGGAGCGGGCGCGTCTGCACACGCCCGGGTGGTTCCAGCTCATGGGTGTGCCGGAACCGGGAATCACCCGGCACTTCCTGCCGCAGCTGCGAAAGCGCTTCCTGAAGGTCTTTCATCGCCTTTGGGAGCAGGGCCGCGACGCCGGCGCGATCGACGCGCACACCGACGCCGACACCATGGGCTACGCCCTCCTCTTCCTCATTGAAGGCTTCCTCGGGGTCAGCCGCGAGGAGAGCCTCACCCGGCCCTCCCACGAGCTCCTCCGGCGCGCCCTCAATATGAACCTCTTCGGCCTCCTCACTCCGGAGGCGCGCCGCTCCGCCGCGTATCTCCTCCAGGAGCAACCCGACCATGCGTAGAGCCGTCATTCGATGGACCGTACTGGTCCTCGTAGCCATCGGCGGCGCAGCCGCCATCTACTTCTTCACTGGGGACGATGATGATGGTCCGGCCCGGTCCCCCGCGCAGATTCGCACGCCGGTGCGGGTTGTCGAGCCCACCCTCGGCACCCTGGAGCGAACCTTCTCCGTGAGCGGCTACGTCGAGTCGGACCAGGTCGTGACGGTCACGCCGAAGGTGCAGGGGAGTCTCGAGGAGCTCCGGGTCGAGCTGGGCGACAAGGTCGAGGCGGGGGAGGTGATCGCCGCAATCGAGGACGACCAGTACCGCCTCAACCTGCGCCAGGCGGAGGCCAACTTCGCCGGGGCGGAGTCGACCTTTCTGCGCACGGAGGAGCTCTACCGGAGCGACGCCACGAGTCGCCAGAACTACGATCAGGCGCGCGCGCAGTTTCAGGCGGCGGAGGCGCAGCTCGAGCTCGCCCGACTGCAGATGAGCCACACCTCCGTCACTGCGCCGATCACCGGCACCGTCATCCAGCGCCACACCGCGGCGGGCTCCGTGGTGGGCACGACCTCTCCCATCGTCACGATCGGCGATCTCACCGACCTGGTCGTTCGCGCGAAGATTCCCGAGCAGCACGTCCCCGCCTTTACCGACGCGCCCGGCGTCGGGTCCGACGGTGCCCCCGAAGTCGCGCCCGGGGCCGGGGCCGAGCGCGCGCCGCGAGGCGCGCCCCAACCCGCGGCGACGGAGATGGAGGTGCGGGTGACCCTGCCCGCCATCAACGGCGATCCTGTCCCGGCGCGAATCCGCACCGTCTCGCCCTATGTCAGTCCCTCCAGTCGCAACTTCGACGTGGTGGTTGATCTGACCGGGAGGACGGCCACCCTGCGTCCGGGCATGTTCGTGGAGGTGACCTTCGTGCTCGAGCGCCGGGAGGAGGTGCACGCGCTTCCCTTCGAGGCGTTCTCGGATGACGGTGAGCTCTGGTACCTCCGGGAGGACGGTACCGTGGCCGCCGAAACCCTGGATCCCGCCTTCTCGACGGAGGAGATGTTCGCCGTGCCGGCGGAGTGGGCGGAGCGCCGCGTCGTCATTGAGGGACAGAACTTCCTCACCGAAGGCCAGGAGGTCACGGTCCTGGAAGAGAACTCCGCGTCATGAAGCTCTCCGACTTCGCAATCGACCATCCCGCCATCATCACCATTGTTCTGATCGTCGTGGTGGGCTTCGGAATCCTGGCGGTGACCAGTCTCACTCAGGAGCTCATTCCGGAGACGACGCAGCCGTCGGTGATCATTGCCACCTTCTACCGGGGCGCCGCCGCCGAAGACGTCGAGCGGGAGGTGACCGATCCGATCGAGAATGCCGTCTCGGCCCTGCCCGGTGTCTCCTCGGTAACCTCGAACTCCCGGGAGACCTCCTCCATGGTGACGGTCACCTTCGACTACGAGGTGGACTACGATGCCAAGATCGGCGAGGTCCGGGAGGAGCTCGACAACATTGTCGCGCAGTTGCCCGACGACATTGACGGGCCTCCGGTCATCTTCCGGTTGTCCAGCGGCAACGTCTCGGTCTTCACCGCGGAGGTGCGCTCCCCCTGGGACACGCCCCGGCTCTCTCGCTACCTGGAGGAACGGGTGGTGCCGCGTCTCTCCCGCATTCCCGGCGCGGCGGACGTTACCCTCAACGGCGATGTATCCAATGAGGTGCGCATTGCCCTGGACATCGACAGACTGACCTATTACGGGGTCTCCCTCCTCGAGGTGCACCAGGTCATTCAGGGGAACAACGTCTCCATTCCCGCAGGAGATGTCCGCTACCGCAGCGACGATCTCAGCATCCGCACGCAGGGGCGCTACGAGAATCTGGAGGAGATCGAGAACCTCGTCGTGGGCTTCCAGGACAACACCTACATCCGCCTTCGGGATGTCGCAACGGTGCGTAAGGTGCCGGAGCCCCGGGAGCTCTACTTCCGCTCCGGCGGGCAGAACGCCATCACCATCGACATTATCAAGATGCGGAACGCCAGCGTCATCAACCTGGTGGAAGAGGCCACCGCCATCTTCGCGGAGGTCCAGGAGGAGTCCGGCGGGCAGGTGCGTTTCAACACCCTGGCGGACACGAGCCAGGACATCCAGGTCTCCATGAACGGGGTGAAGAGCAACGCCCTCTACGGCGGCCTCCTGGCCGTGGTCATTCTCTTCATCTTTCTGGTGAACGCCCGGACCACCATCATCATTGCGGTCTCCATACCGCTGTCGATCGTCGTGACCTTCGTGGCCATGTACCTGGGCGACCAGACCCTCAACCTCATGACCCTTGGAGGACTGACGGTGGGGATCGGCATGATGGTGGACAGCTCCATCGTGGTGCTGGAGAACATCTACCGCCACCGCGCCGAAGGGCAGGATCTCATCACCGCGGCCAGAGTCGGGGCGGGGGAGGTAGCCGGAGCCATCCTCGCTTCCACCACAACATCGCTCTGTGTCTTCCTGCCCCTCCTCTT
>CAZZIE010000261.1:0-3841 GCA_964654185.1 uncultured Spirochaetaceae bacterium
TGGACGAACGGGTGTGTTTCTGGAGGTGTGACCGACGTGGCGCATCCACTTGAGATCAACACACGACGGCGGTGGCGGTATCATTGGGGGCGATGAGCAGTATTGAGAAGCTCGTTGAAGAGGCACGCAATCTTCCTGATGACCAGAAGCTGACGCTTGCCAACAGAGTTCTGGAGCTCGCCGAGCAGGCGATGACCGACGACGTCGAGGATGAATGGGATTCGGAGCTACGTGCCAGAATCCAGGCATACGACGAGGGGCGGTCTCAGACGAAGTCGGCCGGAGAGGTATTCCAGAATCTCGACTCGAAACTCTCATCGTGAAGGTCGAGTTCACGCCGGAAGCCGAACACGAACTCTCAGAAGCATCGCTCTGGTATGAATCAAAGGAACCGGATCTGGGGTCCGATTCCGAACTGACGTACAGCGCGTAGTCCGCCCAGCGTCAGAGGATCCTACGCTCTGGCGCATGCGCGAGGGCGGCTACCGACGGGTGAATTGCCCCGTGTTTCCATACTTCATCGCCTGCATCGTTCGAGGTCGCAACCGGTCAGGCGAAGGGATCGGGGAAACGAAAGGTGAAGGTCGTCCCGTCGGGGCGGTCGATCGAGACCTCCGTGTGGTTCAGGGACTGGCACAGCGTCTGATAGATCCGGGGCATGGCGCGGACGCGCCCTTCCGCCTCGTCGAGGGCGTGAGCCGTTTCCCGGCTTTCCAAGGACACGACGATGTGCTCACTGACAGGTGATACTCAAACGGTAGTCGAACCCCAACGTATGTGCAACGTCTCCGCTGCGCGTTCAACCAGTACTCAGCGGAGTTTCCGCAGAGCCGTGAAAGCCGGAGTGCCATCTGATGAGTGCGGGTCGCATAGTGGCACCGCTCTTCACGATGGAACAGCAGGACATCGCTTTCTAGTAGGGCCACCTGATCACGACCCGAAAGGGGCGCCTCGCGGTCCTCGACGCGGTCCATTCGTTGCCGATGCCTCCAGCTCAGGCGATACCATGGGTTCGGAACTGTTCATGGGACCAGCGTCTGACCCAGGCCGCGGGCCCAGGCGTGAATGGAGTCCCAGTCGCGGATGTCGCTCACCGGCATCTTCTTGAGCGCCGGGATGAGGTTGTAGGGAAACGTCAGCTGGGCGGGGTCGAACTTGCCGCCGAACAGCTGGACCGCGACCGGAGTGAGCCAGGGGAAGCCGGCCAGCACCTTGTCGAGCTGCCCCCGCGTCTCCTGCCAGTCTTTCTCCTGGTCCTCGGTCGGACCGAGTGCGAAAACTGCAACCGGTACCCGCTCGAGCGCCGTGCGATTCCGACATCGTCTCTCCTCTCTTATGCCACGAATCGGTGAACTACGGCGCCGCCAGCCACCATCGTCGGCGCAGCGATTTCGTGCACCGGCCCGCCGAACTCCTCGCGGATCATCGTAGCGTAGTCGTTTCCCATGTCTCCGAGCGTGTAACCCACCGGCATCCCCGGTCTGCGTTGCACGGCCAAGAGCGTGTACCCTTCCTGCAGGAAGCGGTACATCGAAAGCATGCCGAACTGCGGCTTGTTTTCAAACGTCAGCCCGGGAAACACCACGAGCGGGCGCGGCCCGTGGCCGGTGCGGTTGTAGGGCAGACCGCAGCGGAAATAGCCGGACTTTGCAGTTGGTTGCGTCACCGTGATCCTCCCTGATGAAGCGTTTCCAGCACCATCTGCGAGATGAGGCTGTCGCCCCCTGACAGCGTCATTCTGCTGTCCGCGCGGAAACCCTGTGCCCGGTTGGAACACCCCTGATCAGAATCCATACACCGATCACGAGTTCGAAGGGAACATAGGGTACGTAGAACAGGAATGGGATGGAGTGGCCGAACAACTGCAAGACCGTTCCGATCAGCAGGGGGAGCAGGGTGATCAGTCCCCAGAGTGACATCCAGCGCGGCGCAATGCGCGACCGGAAAAGCAGGAAGTAGAACAAGAGCGCGCCCAGGCAAAAGGCGAGCATATGGAGCGTGCCACCGACGAACTCCATCGCATCGTACGCCGCCTGCCCGGCGAGCAAGAGCTCGGAGGGTTGTCCCGCGGAGTACGCCTCGCTGAAGCTCAAGAGCGCAAAGGCTTCAATCCGGCTGACCGCGAGCAATGCGGCCTCCAGTATGTAGAAGCCCAGAGCGGTCAGGGCGATCGACTGGTTCTGTCTCCTGAGGGTCAGAAAGAGAACCGCTCCCAGAAAGATGACGCCGAGGGCGGTAAGCATATCCAGGAAGACGTTTGCCCGCAGCAGAACCGGATTGGACGCAATGGCGAGCATGGTCGCACTCATGTCTTCCGGTACGAACCACGCTGACATCAGAAACACGCCGCTGCTGAAAGAGGTGACGAACTGCAAGATGAAGGCCAGACCGAGCACGCGAGATACGCCGTGGTTCTCATTCATTGGGCCACTCGTTGTCCTGCTTGCCGGAGGTCCACCCTTACTCTCCTCTCGAGCCAAAGTGGAACATGACGCCCAGTTCGAACCGTTGCTGGGGGATGAACTCACCGCCCTCAAAGTTGCCTAGAAAGCCCATTTCCTGGAGGAAGCTCCAATGCCTGGTCGCAAAGATATCCAGGCCGGTCCCGAGGCCAACGTTCCAGACCACCGGGTTTTCCAGTGGGGTATAGAGTTCCTCTCCGGAGGTCCCCACGCGACCCTCGATGAAACCGTAGGGTCGGAAGAGGCCTGCCCGGGAAATTGTCCCTACGCTGACCTTGTTTCCAAAGACCTTCTTGAAGTTCTTCACCCCCTCGTCTTCCATGATCATGACGCCATTTGAGAACTCAATTTCGTTTCGAATGTGAACCACCTCATTCTGAAACACCACAAAACCCAAACCAAGAACGCTGATACGGCTGAAGGCCTCCGGTTGACCGTCGTAACTGGCACTCCAACTCACCGAGATCCACTCATTTTGCCTGTCTGTGGACTCCTCAGCCCAGGCTCCTGGAAGAACCACGAGCAGAACGACCAGAGAAAGCAGGGTCTTCTTCACAATTGAACTCCTTAGCGCTTGTACACTACACCGTATAGTGTAATAATGCAAGTATGAACCGGAAGAATGGGAGAAAACGGTCAAAGAGGGAAGTCATACTATCCAGCGCCATTCGGGTGTTCACAAAGAAAGGTTTTGCTACGACCAGCATGGATGAAATTGCCGAGGACTCCGGGGTTTCAAAACGGACCATCTACGACTACTTCCAGAGCAAAGAGAATCTCTTCCAGGAAATCGTCGCCGATTTTGTGGCTGAGCGGGATCAAAAGAAGGAAATTGCATATTCCCCGACAGAAACGTTGGGGTTGCAGCTCCGTGCCTTTGCCATGGCGGAGTTGCACTTTATAGATGATCCGGTCCGCCGGGGGCTTTCCAGACTCCTCACTTCAACTTTCCTCATGGACTCCGAATTCGGCAAGACTATCCACGCGCAATACGCACCGCACCGGAATTTCATTTCCTGGCTCGAAGCCGCGAGGGAAGACGGGAGGCTGGATTTTGGCTCGTCTGCCCTCACGGCCAGGGTTTTTTACGGCCTCGTGGAGGGGTGCATCACCTGGGCCGCCCTTCTGACCGACGGCGCTTCCCTGGCCACGGTCGAGCCAGTCCTTTCGGAGATTATCCAGGTATTTCTAAGTCGATATCGAGTAGCGTCCGGTAACGCGCCGTAATACCTGTCTCCGCGATCGCCGTCTTGACTCCCGCGTTCGCCGAGCTGATTGGCCGAGCCTGTTTGCCGATGCCGGGCCGGGCTACTCGCCTCTGATCGCCACCAGCGGCACGAGGAAGCAGAGCAATACGATCACGAATGAGCCGAGCATGA
>CAZZIE010000262.1:0-3777 GCA_964654185.1 uncultured Spirochaetaceae bacterium
GCGTGACCGCCTTCGCTTCGAGCACTGGGAGAGCACCGACTGCGAGGATCCGCAGGCCCTTGCCGACACCCGCGCCAGGGCCAAAGCCGAGCGGCGCCTGTGGCAGAGCTATCGACGTCGTCATGCCCCTGATGACGTCGATCACGGAGGCGTCGACATGGTCCCAGGATATTACATGGATGATCCCCAGGAGGCCGCCGAGCTCGACAGCCGAGTCGCGGAGTCCCTTGCCGGGAGCGGCCACGCCGCGTACGTGGCCCGCGCCCGCGTCTACAAGCGCCTGCAGCGCCTCAGCCGAACCGTGGGCTGACAAGCGGGCCTTCCGTCTTTCCGGCGTTGCTGCTGGTGGTCTCTTGACCCGTCGGCGCGCCCGCTCGAGACGACAGAAGAAGAGCGCAACCGCCGGTTGAGCGAAGAGGCCCCGCGCCGAAATCGACGGGCTGTTACGGGGTTCTCTCGGCTGACGGTCGCACTTGATGCTACAGACCGAAGTCAACGGTCGTTCACGAGCCCGAAGTCCCGCCGCGTCCCCTGCACCAAACGGTAATGGATCGGCCGCGGAATCAAGCTCCGGCGAGAAGTGTACGGTCATCTACTCGTTGTTCCCTCGTATCTTTTCCATAACGGAACGCATCTTGCCGGCCAGTTCTTCTGCCCGTTCCGGCTCATTGGATCCAAACTTCTCGAATAGAAAGCCCCATTCGCGGCCTGATTGCCGAAGCTTCCCACCGTCTATCGTGCTGCCTTCGTGCATCCCTGAGATCGTATCGTCCGGGACAACCAACCAGGGATTGTCATGGCCGACACGCACGGAGAACACGTGAGTTCCATCCGCTGGCGTCACCGAGAAAGTGTACGAAGCACCACGATTTCGCGTGGCTTCATACTCGTCCAACTGCGCGAATGTCTCCTGCAGACGTTTCGATAGTTCGGTTCTGTCCGGATCCCGCGCGTATTTCCTGCTGCGCTCTGCGTCTCGCCGTTCTGCAATTTCGGATCGAACGTTTATCGGTGGGAGTATCTGCGAGAAGGTCACGTAGGTGCCGGCGTTGTCTGAGTCCTCGGTGAACAATTCATACTGCCAACACTCAAACCAGAATGTAAGGGCGTCGGAGGCGTCATTGAGATAGTCGCAGACGGAAAGCATGTTTGCCGGGAAGCTCTCTGCAACAATCATAACTACTTGTGACTGATTCACCTCTACCTCTGTTGCCGAGGCGGCGCTGCCCGTTGCAATTGACTCATTGAGGTGGATTCGCGCTTCCGACAGGTCTTCGAAGTTCAGACTTCCCAGGCGGTTACACCCGGCATTTCGAAACAGCACCTCAGCCAGTCCGTCAACGTCGAGGTGACGGTACTCGGCTGCGTACCCAAGGGCCTGGCTTATCGCCTGCTCGGATGCCATCCCACGCTTGAGCTCACAAATGACAAGGTTACCTTCGGCGTCAAGACCAATGAGGTCGGACCGCTGGTCGCTTGTGATTGCATCCTGACGCGCAATCCACAAGAGTCTTCGCTCGAATGGGGCCCCTTGTTGTTCGAGCACCCAGTCTTCCAAGTTGGAGGTCTCGCCCATCTTCAACGACTTCATGCTGCGTCGCGGGACACCCCGGATGTGCCGCTTGTCATCCTCGATTCGAAAGAGTCGCATAAGATCACCTCACATGGACTGTATCAGTCACCGCAATCCTTCAGCTTCCTGCGTGACCGGCCACGCCTCGGCTATCCGGTCAAGCGCGACCAACGCGGGTGCCGTCTCCTCCGACGGCGGGAGCACTTCGCTCAGTTGCCAGGCATTGGCCTGGTAGACGGGTACCCATGCATCGTTCTCCTGGGTGATTGTTGCGTCGCGTCTGCGTCTTCTCACTACGTCTGCAAGCGTAGCGGGTGCCAACGACAAGACGTGTCCCGGGGACGCTAGCGGTAGCGATCCGCAGCTTGACCGAACCATTCGGCGGCGCGCTCGCGCAGTTCCGGCGGCTCCAGGATCTCCGCGTTGGGGCCCTGTCCCACCCGGAAGAGGGTCTGGCTCTGCTGGTTGGTTCGGTAGCGAAAGACAATGGCGCGGTCGGCGACCATGAGGGCAAGAAGGTCGCCCTCGGTCAGGTGGATGGTGGGCAGTTGAAAGTCTTCGTGGGTATAGTAGTAGCCGCGCCGCCGTTACGTTGTTCACTATATCAAACACAATGGGTCGATGTCAACGTCCGCCGCCTCGCCCAGGTTTCTGCGTAGCCGGGACACGCTCTGTCCCGGACCGGCACGTAGGTTTCCAGGAACGACAAAGCCGAACGATCGGGAGGTCATATGCGCAACTGGAACAAACAACTCTACCTCGGGGCCATGCCCGGTACCGAGAGCACAATTGACGACTGGAAAAGGGCCATGGATGAGGCCGGCGTCTCCGTGAGCATTTGCCTGACCCCACCGGAGGAGATTCAGCGACGCTCCCCCGCCTACGCCGTGGCGCGGAGCTCCGGAAATGTCCCCTACACCCTCGACGTGCCGATACCGGACCGCAGCGCACCGGAGGCCGCCGGACTCTTCTGGCGCACGGCGCACGTAGCGGCGGCAGCACTGAAGGCGGGAGATTCCGTCTTCGTCCACTGCGGCGCCGGCATTGGCCGTACCGGCACGTTCGGGATTGCGGTTCTCGTGCAGCTGGGGTACGCGCAAAAGGATGCCGAGCGCGCCATCCGTCAAACCGGGTCGTTTCCGGAGACGGAGGCGCAGTTGCGGTTCGTGCGAAGCAAGCAGGGGTTGAAGAATGCCTTCGAGGAGGACCTCGAGCCGTGGCCGAGGCAGAATCCGTGACAGTTTACGTCCCATCCCTTCTCTGATCATACGGGGTGCAAATCGACATACGCGTCTTTACCCAAATGGACTGCAAGTGATTCGATGGGGCGTGTAGCAGGGACAAAGTGCAGGAGAGAGCACAGGAGGTTGAGATGAAGCATATACATGGAGCGGAGCTTCTTCCGCAACTGTCTGACACGTACCGTCGGTTTCTATCGAGTAGCGAGGCACGCCACCTGGTTGTCCTCGGACGTCCACGCGTCGGAAAGCGGTGGCACCTTCGGCAGGTACTGAAAGAGATGGAGATCGTGCCGCACTGGGTCCGGGCCGCCGTCTTTCCGGACAAGGCCGCGGACGTGCTTGATGATGCTGCGGGGAAGCTTCTGGTTCTCTATGAGACGACCAAGCCGTTTCTGACGGATTCCGGCGTCGTAAGCGACCTCCTTGGCCGCTATCCTCCTACCGGCTGGTTGGACCGCGAGGCTTCAATCGAACAGCCTGAAGAGCCGCGCAATACCGGAGCGAAGTGTATCCTTCTGGATGACCCGTACACCGAACTGTCGGCGGAAGTCAGCGGGTCATTGGACGGCCTTGTGTTCGACTTCTCTGTCAGGGATCTGCTGACGTGCGTCGAGGAACAGAAGGCGTCCATGGCGGCTGCGCATGGTGTCCAGACCGCTACCATAGACGAGGTGCTGGCCATTTACCTCGAGGCTGTAGATCGGGGCATCGTCTCTGAAACAGAGGATTTGCGTGGACTGCAGTTCAGTGTCAACGGCGTCATGGCTACCTGCAAGTCAATTGAGTCCGGCCAGGCGGACGCGTGGGCAATGTTTCCTCAGGAGCTCGCCGGGCTGGCGAAGCTTCGGCTCCAAGGCGGCACAATGCTTTGAGGGGGTGTCATGTTCAACATCGGCGAAAGAGACGAGCACGGACGACAGAAGCGGATAGAGCACCGCGGCAGGTTTCTGCGGGCCAGCCGGA
>CAZZIE010000263.1:0-3752 GCA_964654185.1 uncultured Spirochaetaceae bacterium
GGTGACCCCCCCCGGCGGCGCGGTGACCCCCCGGGCGACGCGGTGAACCCTGGCGACGCGGTAACCGCCTGGCGACGCGGTGACCCCCGGGCGGCGCGAAGAACCCCGGGCGGCGCGGTGACCCCGGGCGCGTCGAACCGCACCGCCTCCCCTTGACCGCGGCGGGCACCGGCGCGATACATTCATAGTGGCATGAGCAGGCGACGCAAGAATCACTACGAGGCGCTCGGAGTTTCCCGGGATGCCGGTCAGGAAGAAATACGGACAGCCTTTCGCCGGAAGGCGAAGGAGCACCACCCCGATCTGTGCGAAAGCAACAGCGGGGATCCCGAAGCGTTTCGTGAGGCGCAGAACGCCTACGAAACCCTCCGCGATCCCGACGCCCGGCGCGCCTACGATCGCCGACTCAGACATCATGAGACCGTGGGCGGCTTCGGGTCACCGGAAGACCCAGATCTCAGGGGCGGAGCTCCCGGCGGCGGGGCCCCCGGCGGCGACCCGTATGGATTCGGCAGTGGCGGCGCGGGACGCCGCTCCCGGGGTCGGTATTCATCTCCCATGGATGATCTCCAGGCGATGTTCGAGGAACTCTTCGGCGCCGCTTTCGGCGGCGGCCCCTTCGGAGGCTTCGGAGGATCCGGCGGCGCGACGCGCCAACGCGGCCCCGAGCCCGACTGGATGTACTCGGACGAGGGAACCGACGCCGGCCGCTACGCCCAGTACGAGGGTCCCGTGGAGTTCGACGTCCACATGTCCCCGGACGAGGCCTTCACGGGGGTAACCGCCCACCTCCACCTGGACAGCGGCGGTACCATCGTGGTGGATATTCCACCGGGGGTGCGCGACGGCCAGAGCCTGCGGGCGCAGTTCAAGGACCGCTTCTCCATCCGCGAGCTCATTCTGAACATCCACATCGTCTAACCTACTCACAAGCCTGTTGATGGCACTGCGCATAAACCGTTACCGGGTCGTAGATTGCCGGCGTCCGGCCTGCGAGAGTCCTCTTGTGGGCGCCAAAGCCGAGCAAACTACGTCTGCACCGTGACCTGCCGGAATCCTATCAACAGGGTTGTGGGTAGGTTACTACCGATCCAGCTCCAGGGTTTCCCGGGAGCGGCCGCGGCGGACCTCCATGGAGACATCGCCGCGGGCGCCGTTGAGCGCCCGGTAGAACTCGTCGACAGCGGTGACGCCGTCGCCTTCGACGTCGGTGATGACGTCGCCGCGGCGAAGGCCCGCCTCGGCGGCGGGGCTCTGCGGTACCACCCCGGAGACAATGACGCCGCGCTGCCAGAATGGCATGTCCAGTCCCTCGCGCATCTCATCCGTCAGCGTGACCACGGTGAAGCCCGGCCAGAGGCGTGAGTTGTCCTGGATTTCCTCATCCGTGCCCCGCTCGTCCAGAGTTACGTTGACCGAGCGCTCCTGACCATCTCGAAGCAGCTCAATCGTCACGCGGGAGCCGACGCGCTGTAGACCGACGACGCGGGAAAGCTCCGAGGTGTTCTCGACATCCTCGCCGGCAACCCGGTAGATGAAGTCTCCCGGGAGAATGCCGGCGCGATCCGCCGGTGAGTTGAGGTGCACGTTGCTCACGAAGGCGCCCGGGCGATCGCCAATGTCCATGGTTTCCGCTACATCCGGGAAGCGCTGATCCGAGAGATCCGCAATGGCGACACCGAGCCAGCCGTAGCTGATGCGCCCCTTCTCAATGAAATCGTCAATGGCGCGCTTCGTGTTGTTGATCGGGATCGCAAAGCCGAGTCCCACGTTGCCGCCGCTCCGCGAGGCGATCCACGTGTTGATTCCGACCACTTCACCATCCAGATTGACCAGGGCGCCCCCGGAGTTTCCCGGGTTGATCGCGGCATCCGTCTGAATGTAATCGGTGAAGCCCGCAATCGGGGAGCCCGGCTCGGGCTCCCGCCTGAGGGCGCTGATGATGCCGGCGGTTACCGTTGACTCGAAGCCGAAGGGGTTCCCTATCGCCAGGACCCAGTCTCCCACCTCCAGGTCTTCGGAGTCTCCGAGCCGGGCAATGGGAACGTCCTGGCTCGTCTCGAAAGATACCAGAGCAAGATCGGTGCGTTCGTCGGTACCCACGATCTCCGCGGCGAACTCGCGACCGTCGGAAAGGACAATGTTGATCTCGTCGGCCTCTCCGACGACGTGATTGTTGGAAATGGCGTAGACCGTATCTCCGTCGCGCCGCACGATGACCCCGGAGCCGAGCCCGCCTCGGCGGAACTCCCGTCGCTCCGTGTCGGGATTGCCGAAGAAGAAGTCGAAGGGCGACTCGAACTGCGGAACCCGTTGTTCGACAACCTGGACGACATTGACCTCCACCACGACGGGCAACACATCGTCCACGACACTGTTGAAGGCGTTCTGCAGCTGCCGCGCGACCGCCTGATCCTGAGCGTTTGCCGCCGCAGGGGCGATCGCCAGCAGAGCTACCGCGGCCAGTAATGCCGGTGACCACACCCGGCGGGTTCTTTCTCGTCGGTTCATGCGCTTACTCCTTCTGAAACAGATACATAGATATCGATGCTTACGCCGCGGGGTCAAGCAGAAACGCTCGGCCGCCCGTTGCGCAGCGGCGTGTTCTGCGCTATTCTTGCGAAAACCCGCGACACACGATGAGTTCGCCTTGTTCATGACCACCCGCGCCATCTCGCGCCGCCGAAATCCACAGTTGAGCGCATTGCGGAGCCTTCCCTTCCCACTCCTGTGGGGACTGCTGCTGTGTGGCGGGCTGTTCCTTGCGCCGACCGCGACACGGGCCATGTCGATCGATCCGGACGAAGCGTTCTTCGACCACTACGGCCGCAGCGAGGGACTTTCCAGCAGCGCCGTGTCATCCATTATTCAGGACGACCATGGGTTTCTCTGGTTCGGTACCCAGGGCGGCTTGAACCGCTTCGACGGTCGGCGGGTGGTAACCTTCAAGCACCAACCCTTCGAGGAAGAGGGACTTCCCCACGACCTCATTCAGACCATGTATGAGGATCCCTACGGGCCGCATATCTGGATCGGTACCTACCGGGGTCTTTCACGGTTCAACCTGGAAACCCGGGAGTTCACCTCCTACGCCAAGGAGCTGGGCAATCCGAACAGCCTCAGCAACGATGTCGTAACGGCCATTGTCAGAGACGCCGACGGTACCGTCTGGGTAGGGACCCTGGACGGCCTGAACCGGCTGAACCCCGAAACCGGCGACATACAGCGCATTACGACCCGCGGGAACATTCCCGGCTTGCCCGACGACACCATTCGGGATCTGAAGATCGACGATGACGGGCGCCTCTGGATCGCCACCTACGGCGGGCTCGCCGTCATGGATCCTGCCCGCGATCTGATCACGCGCGTCCTCGCCCCGGAGGACCTGCCGAGTCCGTACGTCATGTCCATCTATCTTTCCGGCGAGGGAGAGATGTGGCTCGGCCTCTGGGAGGGTGGACTGGTGCGCTTTGACGGGGACACCGGCGACACGAGGACGTACGACCTGGCGGACAATCGCGTCTACACCGTGCTCTCCCGGGAGAACCGGTACATCTTCGCCGGAACCTGGGGCGGCGGACTCTATCGCCTGGACACCGAAACGGATGAGATCAGCGTGTTTCGGCAGAACTCCGCGCGAAAGTTCACCCTCAGCCACGACACCGTGTACTCCCTTGCCTTTGATCAATCCGGCGCCCTCTGGATCGGCACCAACGGCGGCGGCGTAAACAGGCTCAGCAGCAACAAGCGCA
>CAZZIE010000264.1:0-3747 GCA_964654185.1 uncultured Spirochaetaceae bacterium
GAACCCATTATCGGCAGGTTCCTCAATTCACGGAAAGTTCGCCTGGCGGGGAACATCATCCCTCATAAGTCGCCACAGCAAGATGTCTTGAATGTCTCGCCTTCCATCGACGAGCGCAAGTATGAAGACGGTTTCTTGCTCGTAGCGGTAGAACAACCGCCATGGCGAAAGCACCACTTCCCGATAGCGATTGATTCCTTGGCGCTCAAGTTCTGGTACAACACGGCCCGACCGAGGTTGCCCCGAAAGCTGGCGCACAGCGCGATCAACGCGCTCGACAAATGTCGTCGCGGCACTCGGCGAATCCTGTGCGAGATAGGCGGCAATGTCGCGAAGATCATCGGCCGCCGCCCTCGCCCAGCGTATTGGACTCATTGTCGTTCAATCGCCTTCATTGCTTTGCGTATCGCATCTTCGTGAGACAGTGTCTTTCCTGTCTCCACTTCGTGTTCGCTTTGCGAGAGAACCTTCAGGATCCCAATGGCATCGACCATCTCCTGGTAGGAGCGTGTATCGAGCAAGACGCCCTTCGCCAATCCATTTTGCGTGATGACGATCGGGTTCTGAGTATCGTTGATCTGTTGAAGCATCTCAGCGGCGTGCGTCTTGATGTATGAGATTGGACGGATGTTCGCTTCAAGTTTCATTGCATTCTCCAGTGCAAATAAAATACTCTTTACGGACTACCATATCAATCACGATTCGGACGGTCGACGAACAACTAAGCAAGAAATGTATTCACTGATATGGACTTGCTCGAGAGTGGATATCTCGTTCGCCCTGCATCCGAGAAGAAGCTTGTACTCTCCGTTGCCACCGCTAACAGTCTTCCGGTAGCTGTGGCCCAAGCGGTAGATTATGAACGGGAACCCCGAATGATGACTTTGGGGCTGGCGATCAATGACAACGTTACCGGACTCGAGGGATGCGTCGAGCCGGGATCCGAATGAGGTTGAGTTAGGGCCGGTGCCATGGATTGTACGTCTTGCGCCATAACATTGAGTTGAGCTGAAGCGCCGGGAGCGTGTCACCGCGCGATGAGCAGACTACGAATGGCCGTTCTGTCGGCAGGCGCACGCCTTCTCAAAGATGTGCCGGCGCCTTCTGGTCCAACGAGATGTTCTGCAGACATGGCAAGCCTCGAAGCTTGACCTCATTCGGCAATCGGGAGTTTTCGGATACGGACCGTGCGATCCGTCACCGTGACGACCGCCCCGCTTGTCAACTCGGCTGCGTAGTCTTCGATAACCCGGGATACGACGGGTGCCTGGCATTTCGTACATCCAGGAGACTACCGAAGTCAGTGTTTGCCGACACGATTATGCGGTCTTCTTCTTCCGCGAGTGATAGAACCTGCGGGTCCGGAGCGGAACTCATGTCTCGATCGCGAACGTGGATGGCATCGTGCCCCGCAGCGGCGCGCTGGTCGGATACCAATGGAGGCAGCGCTGCATCAACAAGGAGTCTCATGCGCCGTAGGCAACTTCAATCTCTCGGTCTTTCGTGAGAAACGCTGCGTACCGCAGTGCCTGGTGGATGTCATCCGCCTCGAGATCAGGGTATGCCTGGAGTATCTCCTGTTCCGTCATGCCATCGGCCACCATCCCGACAACAGTGGCGACCGGAATCCTGAGGCCTCGGATACACGGAACTCCACCCATCTTGTCCGGTTCAGCTGTAATCCGATCAAACACTGCGAAGCACCCCTATCACAATACTACATGTGCCCGACCGTGATTGTCACGCAACGCGAACGTATTCCGATAGGCTGTCGAGCACCAAATCGGGGATGCCGTCAAAACATTGCGGAGGCCGTTCCCACCTTACGATCGCAGAAGGCGGCCATCGACGCATAGGCAGGTGTGGTCTGCAGAACATATTTGTTATGTTGCACCTCTCTTTGTGGCATATGGATGTGGCGCACCACGAGACGTCGTGTAAGACGGTCCCCACGAGGAGCCGAGGGCGTTCGAATATGAGATCCGAGGGAGCCTATGGCTGACGATTGTTCTCGCGAAATCGCCTTTGTCAGACGATCGTCTCGGCGTGTTCGCGGTCGCATTCGGTAACGTACTTCAGTCCGAGGTGTTTGCGATCGGTGGACAACTCTTGCCAAGCTGGGCCGTGCGGCAGAGGGGCATCGCAGCCGTGGCTCGGAAGACGCGATGTCTAGTAGGATACGGAGATGGTACCGGAAATAGGCCACATCCAGATCACCGTCAGGGACATGGAATCGGCAGAACGGTTCTATGATCGAATGATGCCGCTGCTTGGCTTCGACCTAGCGAGAAAGGTGCGTGGATACGTCAAAGACCATGACTTCCGCGTTGTCGAATACGTCCATGACGGAGTCGCAATTGGCATCAATTCACCCAGGGAATCGCTCAAGGACGACACGGTACATCGCCGACGGCCTGGTTCGCTTCATCACTTGGCATTCAAAGCGAGGTCCCGCCACGAGGTAGATGAAGTCTTTGGGGAGCTCAAAGAGATCGGAGCGCAGATAGTCGAGGCACCGCGCGTGTTTCCTCAGCACGGGCAAGACTACTATGCATGCTTCTTCAAGGACCTGGACGGAGTGAAGTACGAAGTCGTGTTCGAGCCGCGAGAGTAACGTAGTGAATACTAGGGTGTGATGGAAAGTGACGAGGCGACGAGCATCGGGATCCATCGAGTCGCGGATGTGGCACATCTCGAGATCAACGCCATGGATGTGCGTGTTCGCGAAAGCCGGGAAATCGAGTCGAGTTCGGTATGAGCAGAGAACCGTGGCAGCTGTGCGAGTGACGGGTTCACCATAGCTGCGGATGCAACACGTAGGGTTGAGACGACCCGAAGGGTCGATTCAATCCTACGTGTTATGTTGAATCACTCCGCTTCGTTTAAGAGCTCCATCAGGGGACGGTTGATGTAGATTGTCTCCTTCCAAGCCTTGTAGGAACCGAGTATGCCGATCTCCTCAAGCTGTTTGAGGTACTTGCTTGCGGTCCGACGCTCCGCGATGCCATGGTTCACCAGGTTCTCGATCTTCACGTAGGGATGAACGAACAGCAGATCGATCAGCTCCTTCGAGTAGGTGGTCCGCGGGAGGGTCTGTCGCGCCATCTCCGTGGTCTGTTCCATCAGGGATACGATGGCCTGTGTAAGGTCCATCGTCAGCCCCGACGTCTCCTCTACCGCCGTGATCATGAACTCGATCCAGGGGACCCACGCAGACTCAGTGCGCACCCGCTGTAGCAGCTCGTAGTACTGCGGCTTGTGTCGAATGATGTAGCGGCTCAGGTACAGGATGGGCGAGTCCAGCAGTCCACAGCGGATGAGGTAGAGGACGTTGAGAATCCGGCCAGTCCGTCCGTTGCCATCGTAGAAGGGATGGATCGACTCGAACTGGTAGTGTATCACTGCCATCTTGATCAGGGGGTCGACGCCATCGTCTTCATTGATGTAACGCTCGAGATCGCGTAGCAGGTTGCGTATCACCGTTTCATCGTCGGGAGGGGTGTAGACAGCCTCGCCGGTTCGATCGTTGCGAAGGGCGGTTCCTGGCAGCGAACGTATTCCGGCGGAGTTCCCTTCGAGTTCCTCCTGAATGGCGACTATGGTTCGAGATGTGAGAAGGCCCGTGTCCTGGAGGAGGCGGTACCCCGTCCACACGGCGGACCGGTAATTGAGCACCTCTTTCGTCTCTGGGGTCATCTGCCTGTCGTCGGCAGCGAGGGCACGGTAGAGTTCATCCTGCGTGGTGAT
>CAZZIE010000265.1:0-3743 GCA_964654185.1 uncultured Spirochaetaceae bacterium
GACCACCAAATTCCTGCGCCAGCTCGGTACGGGCGCCATCTACCAGTGGACGGAACAGCTTGCCAAGCGCAAGGACATGGTTCCGTACAGCGAGCGAGAGGCCAACCTGAGAATCCAGGGGTTGAAGGACCGTATCAAGCGCCTGAAGGAGGCCGAATCCGCTGAACGGCTCGCGTCGGACAACGCGACGGACCGGGCGGTGAAGGATGCAAGCCTGAACTCCGTCAAGCTGGCGGAACTCGAAGCTGAGGTAGCCACTCTGGAGGACAAGGAGCGGATTCGCCAAGAGGTGGCGGCCAAGAAGCAGGCCGCAATCGACGCGGGCCAAGCGCCTCCTCCCGAGCCCCAAGAGAACCTCAGCCCCGAAGAGCAGGCGGAAGCGGACCGAAAGGCAAGGCTTGAAGCTGACCCCGAGATTCAGAAGATTCAGAACATGCGGGCCAAGAAGGAGGTTGCCGAGTACCTCCTGGAGAACTACGCCATCAAAATCGAAGCGCCCGAGGACGCCAAACTGGAAGAACTCAAGACCATGGCGACGGATGCTCGCGAGAAGAGGATGGACGAACTCGAGGCCGCGAACGCTTAATCGGGGGCAGTCGTGATTCTGAGCGCGTTCTACAACCGCTACACGGAGTTTCCGCAGCTCCCCGAAGTGCTGGTGCGGGGCAAGGTCTTGGAGATATTGCAAGACCTCTGCGACCGGACGTGGCTTTACACCGAGGTCTTTACGCAGCTCACCACGGCGGGCACATACGAGTACACCCTGAGCCCCACCGTCTCCACCGATGAAATCCTGGGGGTGTTCGAGGACGAGGTGGAGGTGGCGACCGTCGACACGCCCCAGCCCTCTGCCGCCGCAGCCTCTTCCGGGTCCGGCACTCTCACTTCCGGGAACACCTACGCTTACAAGGTAACGGCCACCAAGGACGATTACGGCGAGACGCTTCCGTGTGCGGCTGTGTCGGCTACCGCCACCGCAACCGGCACCATCAGCCTCACGTGGGACGCCATTGAGGGCGCGGACGATTACAACGTCTACCGAAACGACGGCGCGGGTGGGACGACCTACGGCTTGCTGGAGGCGGCTGGGACCAACTCGTATGACGATGACGGGAGTGCCACCAGGACCGCGGCCACCAACCCGCCCACAAAGTCGGTCCTCATGCGGGAAATCGGCCTTACCAACGCCTCCAACCTCAAGGTGCCCGGCTCGAACTGGCGGCATCGCGAGGGCGATACCATCAACCGCATTATCTATGACGGGAACGAAACCATCCGGCTCGACCCCATTCCGGATACCAGCGGGATAGGGATGCAGATGCGGATTGCCCTCAAGCCCATGTCGAGTGATGCGAGTGCCGTCCTGCCCGCCGTGTTCGAGCGGTACCTGGACGTTATTGACGAGGGGGTGCGGTGGAAACTACACCTCACGCCTCACAGCAAGGAACATCCTTGGCCGGATCCACAGTTGGGCGCCTATCATCGAGGCAGTTACCTGGTCAAACGCTCGGGCATAAAGACCGCCCGGATGTTCGGGTACGGGGGCCGCTCCACCATGCGGCCCGGGAGAGGAAGCCCATGGTACTGAGACGACAAGCCATCCTGTGGGTGCTCCTGCTCCTTTTCCCTACGCTTGCCCTTGCCGGTGGAAGCCAGAGCGAGAGCGGGAAGACCCTTGGCGACATCGAGGATTACGTCGAGTACATGGTGGACGAGGACCCGTACTTCACATCCGCACAACGCATCTCCTACATCAACGCCGCCATTCAGGACGTGGTGTGGCAGACCCGGTGCATGGAGAGCGGGACCCATTTTGTTCTCACCGCCGGGACCACTGAGTACGCCCTTTCCGGCGTCTCCTACCTGATGATTACGGACGTCTCCTGGCTGGACTCCGGGGCCACGAAGCACAAGCCCCTTTTGAGACGCAAGACCCAGGGGCACGGCCTTTCCATCGGAGGCGAAGAAAAGCCCGCCTGGTGGTACGAGCGGGCCGGTTTTCTCGGTGTTTTCCCCGTAACCAGTGAAGACGTGACCGGCAGCACGGCTTATGTGACCTACGTACCGGCTCAATCCACCCTCTCCAGCACGGACAACGTGCCGACCCCTGCATCCCTCGACCAAGCCCTGGTTTACTACGCGGCCGCCCGGTGCTTTGCCCGTGACAAGCAATGGGCGGCGTACCAGCAGATGATGTCGCTCTATGCCCAGTACATCCAGCGGTATCGGCTGATGGTGTCCGACCCGCCGCCGGAGATGAAGTCACAGCAGTAGGAGCGTCGATGCCCTTTTTCAACCGAAAATACCTGCTTCTAGCGGGCCTGCTCTCGGTCATCCTCGTAGCCTTTCCCGCCATGGCGCAGGAAGACGATAAGTGGAAGCCTCCCCAATGGCAGGGTGCGCTCCCGGACCCTGGCGGCATTCCGATGTTCGAGATACCGGAACCCGCCTCGGTTGGCCGGGACACCACCAGAAAGCGAGCCGTAGTCCAGTTCAATAAGCCGGTGGACCGCACCACCCCCGGCATTCTGCTTGAATCGGGCAGCATAACGGAGCTGCGGAACATGCGCCGGGTAGCCCCCGGCGTTCCCATGGGGTTTGTGAGAAGGAGCGGCACCAGCGTTTACAACGGTACGGCCATCGCCGCCGATACCGTGGACGGCCTCTACACCCTGGTCCGCCCGGACCACAACATCGAGCACCTGTACGCACAATGTAACGACCAGTTTCACCGCTCAGACTCCTACCCTCCCGCCACATGCAACAGCTTCGGTACAGCGGTCTACACCGGCATTGACTCCGGGGCCTCAGCCGCCATCGGAGAGAAGGTTGTCGATGACCTGGTGCTGGCCGCAACCGGAACCTCCCCCTGGGCATGGTCGGGCGGCACGGACTGGCCCGATGCCTCGTACATGGTTCACGAAACCTCGGAGCCGCAGGTCTATGTGGACGCCAAGGAGCCGCTCAAGAAATACCGTGCGGACCTTAACATCCTGTTCCTGCAGGGAGCGCACTCGGGCGGCTCGGTCTTCTATGTCGGCTACCACCGCAGGCTCGAGGGAATCAGCCTGGACTTTGTGGCCGGCGCAACCAACATCGAGGGGGCGGCGACCACGGCGGTCAGCGCCTACCAAAACGGCTCATGGGTGGCGGTTTCCAGTCTCACAGACGGCACAACGGACCCGACCGGCACCACGCCGTTCTATGAGAACTCCGGGCGTATCTCCTGGACATACGACGCGGACGACGACCCGTATCTGCTCCCGAACACCAAGGATCACCTCTTCTGGTATCAGGTAGCGGTCAACTCGGACGTGGATGACGGCATGCTGCTCCGCCGGGTGCGGGTGCACGACCGATGCGAGCCGGTCACGAACCTGTGGAGCAAGCAGTTCAACCTTGCGCTCTCGGCCATGAAATCCACTACCACCGGGTATGTCGAATACTCCGGCGAAGTGGTGGACGGAACCCAGGCGAACTATGCCGACCTCTCCAGCCTGGGCACAAGCCAGTATTTCTACCTTGGCTTCCAGTACCCGGCCCATGGGATTTACCTCCAGGTGGACCCGGACTACGTGAACAACTCCACCAACGCCACGGTCACGGTCGAATACTGGAGCGATTCGGACCAAGCCTGGACATCGGTGGGGACCGTGACGGACGGGACGAGCGGCGACGGAAAGAGCCTCAACCACACCGGCAACATCCAATGGGACGGCTCGCAGATCGACGAGGGGAAGCGC
>CAZZIE010000266.1:0-3606 GCA_964654185.1 uncultured Spirochaetaceae bacterium
GTGATTCAGCAGTCAGGGCGCCTACGGCGCGACAAAAGCGGGACGAAACCCGAGGCCCGCGCCCGAGTACGACCGCGGAGAATGGAGGTACAGCGCCCCCAGGCCCGCGAGCGACCCATTGCCCCAGCCGCCGCCCCGGCGCGGCAGGCGCTCACCGTAGTTGCGCACGTAGATGTAATCGCCCGGCAACGAGTACGGCCCGGGCGCCAGCAGGAGGCGCTTGAGGCGGCCCGGCACGGTAATCCCTGCGGCGGCAGCGAGGGTGTCGATCGTCGTCCGTGTGTGCCCGTCGTCTCCTGAGCCCGGGTCGTTGCTGTTGTCGATTGTGTCGTCGATCTCAGGATCACCCACCAGGCCGCTGGTCCCGCTGCTCACCGAATCGTATTTCAGCGATCCGGATGTCCCCGGGGATACCAACGACCCATCAGAGGCCGCGATTGCCCGCCACTGCGTCGAGGAGGAGGACAGATCAACCGCATCCATGGCTGCGTCGTTGTCCGGGATGACCTGAATCTCGCCCTCATCGAGGCGCAGGCCCCCAACCCATTCCCACACATTGCCGACCAAATCGCAGATGCCGGCGATGGTGAGATCGTGACGCCAGGCCGATGGGCCGCTGCCGGTGAGAATGCGGTCGCCGCTGCCCGGATCCGCGTTGTTTCGTCCGGTGCCCACCTCCTGGTACGCATCGTGTGCGCGGCCGTAGTCGGTGTTGCCGCGGCAGATGTGTGCAACATTACCGTCCGCCACCTGTTTCAGGACCCATAGAGTAACCGCCGCCCACTCGGCGTTGGTCATGAGATGCCACCCGCTACCGTTGGCCTGACACCGCGTGACCGCGGTATCGAAATCAATGCTCACCGTTGGATCGAGGCCCGGCAGCGAGACGGCGCGATTGTTGTAGACGTAGGCCTGGTGCATCCCTACCCAGATCTCCGGGATCTCCGAGCCGTCGACAATAAATGCCGGATGTCGCCCGGCCCCAAAATCCGCGTGGATATCCTCCAGGTTGAACGCGGGAATGCGGACCATGTAGCTCGGGTGCCCGAGATCGTTGTACATGACGGTGGCGCGCCCGCCGGTGGCGGCTTCGACCGCCGCCCGGAGGGGGCTTCGGTAGATGATTGTGGGCGCGGACAGGCCCTGCGGCATGTCACTTAACAGCTGTGCATGGTCGTGGTCCGCCAGCAGATCGGCCCGCTCCGTCGACGACAGATACTGATTGCTCCCGCCCTGGGAGATCTGGTCCAGCGTCTCACTGCTCTTGTCGAAGAGATTCGCCGTGTTCTCCGGCGCCTGAATCAGCAAGCTCATACTACAGCCCCCTGAAGGTGAGAATGACGGATCCGGCCCCGCTGACCTTCTGCAGGCGAAAGGCCGTGGGCGCGATCATCTTCCCGGAGTAGGTGACGTTCTGTTGGTTCGATTCGAAGAGGTTATCCGTCTGGAGGGTGACCGCCGCGCCTTCGTAGGTGGAGCTGCCGGCGCCGTCGTCGTTGAGGACCACGTCCCGCGGCTCGGTGGTCACCTCAATGTTTCCCGTGGCGTTCGTCACCGTCAGCTGGAACGCGATGGTGCCGATGCCGTCGGGCACCAGGTACCAGTCACTCTTGCCGTCGGCGGTGAGCTTAATCCGCCCCTCGATCCCGCGCTTCGTCGGAAAGATTCGATCTGCGACCTTGTAGCTCATTTCTTACTACCCCCTTGCGTCTTCTTCTGCGCCCCATCGCCGGACGCCTCCTGCGCTTCGTGCGCCTCCTGGGCCTGGGCCAGCTCTCCCATGAGGCGCGCGACCTCCTTCCACGGCCGCCCTGCCAGGTAGTTGATCAGGTGTTGATATGTCGTTTCTGGAATCTCCACGTGTTTCCTCCTATACGATGAGCACGAATCCGACGATCCGCGCGGTCTGCCCCACGTCTAACGCATCAATTAAGCGAAGCCACAACTCCGACCCACTCACGTACAAGTCCAGCTGCACCGCGCCATTATGAAAAAGCTGTATGATTTCGTAGTCACCGCTGGTCGCCTGCACTGAAACCGGGGATCGCACGTCCCCGTTCTTGTTGCTGCCGTAGACCCAGAAGTACGCGATTGCGATACTCCAGCCAGAAGACCGAAGAACCGAGTGGGTCCAACCCGCCCCCGCAAGGGAGAGTGTTTTGTCTACAGACAGGAAATCGAAGCCTTTGAGGCGCAACGCGCCATCACTTGCGACCTGGAACACATTATTCCCACCGTAGGTTGCCAGGATGCCATCGGTACTGTTCATGTTAGACTCGAAGCTGCCATCCTTTATCTCCAGCCCCTCGCCAAGCAACCGCGCCCCCTCGATCACACCGCGGAAACTGCCGCTCACCGCCTTCAGGATTCCCGACGCGCCCAACCAGAACCCGGCGGCGAGCCCGTTCCATGCACCGTCATCGCTGAACCCGCCGGCCCGGATAGATCCGCCGCTCTGGACGATGATGTCCTGGGCGAAGAGCTCGGTGACGTTGATGAGGGACGTATCGATCTTACCGCCCTCAATGATGGTCTCCCCGGCCGGATCGCTCGGATTGTCATTGGAGCTCACCCGCAGGATCCCCGTGAGGTCAAGCCGCGGTGTGTTGATCCGGATACCTTCCCCGGAGGCGTTGATTGTGCCGATAACGTTGTCCGAGGTGGCGGGCGTGAAATCCAGGTGTGAGGTCTGGATCGCCCCAAGCTGCGCAATCACTGCGTCGATCTCTCCGGCCTTGAGGTTTCCCGCCTCGACGGTCTCAAACGCCAGGTGTTTTCCGAGGATCGTGCGGGGAACGATCACCTCGTCGGCGTCCAGGATGATCTGCGAGGCTTTGACGCCGGCGGCAATCAAGATCGAGGTGAGCGTGGTCCGGACCGTGCTCGTCATGTTCGTTGCGTTGAGCTCGTACTCAGTCCCGGTCCAGGTGTAGTACTGGAGCACAAGGTTCTTGTTGTGTGTGTTGTCGATCGCGTCGATGTCGCTTTGCTGTAGGCGTGTCGGCGGGTTGATCCCCACCTGGAGGAACGCCTGGCTAACCTCGTTCCCATCGGCATCCACGGCCCGGACCCGGTTTGTGATGGCGTCGGCCTGGATGTTCAGCTGCGCCTGGAAGGTGCTGCCCTGGTCGTCGACCTTCTGCACGAGGAGATCGATCTGCTCCTGGTGCTGGACGATGGCGCTCTTGTCCTCCGTCTCGTCCCACGTAAGGTCGTTGACGCTTTTCACGAGGAACTCGATGGTCGCCTCGGTCTGTCGAATGGCGGTTCCCCAGTCAATGACGGCCTGCTGGTTGTCCTCGACCGTGTTCACGCGGCCGACCAGCGCGTTCCACTCATCACCGCCCTGCCGGATCAGAGTGCCGCCGGCGCCGTCGTAGGTCCCGGTCAGAACCAGGCTTTCGATGTACTCGGCGTTCTGCTGCACTATCGAGCGAAGCCACGTATCCTGCCCGTCGGTGAGCTTTCCGCTTTCGACAATGCTCGTGATGTTGTCTGCGTTCTGGATGATCTGGGAGTAATCAACGTCCTCCGGCCCCAACGTCGCGACCGTGCTCTTGATCGTGTCCACATCGACCTCGAGCTGCGCGATCGACTGTTCGCTCG
>CAZZIE010000267.1:0-3597 GCA_964654185.1 uncultured Spirochaetaceae bacterium
GGGGCTCGACGGAATGGCCAGCAGGTCCGCCGGCAGCGACACCACGGCAATTTCGTTCAAGTACTATCAGATCACCGCCGGGGTGACTGGTTCGCGAACGGCCGCGACTACCGCGGGGTTCTCGACCGGGACTACTGACGGCTCAATGTTCGTCATTGAGATAGATGCTGCGGATCTGACCGACGGCTACCCGTACTTGGTCGTAAAGACCGACAATGCCGCGGCCAACCTGATTGCGATTGTGCCGATCCTTTCCGGCGCACGCTACGCACAGGCCGCGCCTCCGACCGCACTGACCTAAGACCATGACTACGCCGGGGGCTTCGGCCCCCGGTCACTCCTAGGAGGGAGTTTAGAATGGGCGTAAGAGCAGACTACAAGACCAGATTCGGTGGCAGTCTCGGATACTATGATCCTGCGACGTTCGAAACGCTGGATATCCTCAAGCCAATTCGATGGACCGAGGATTTTCTTGGTGCCGCCGGCGGTGGGCCGTTCGACGGCACGACTGTCTGGAACGTTGTTGACGTCGGGGGTGCGACGCAGGCGATCGACGCCGACTCGGCAAACGGCGTATTCAAGCTTCACCTTGCGGCAACGAACGAGGCGGAGGACGCGGTCCTTTACCAGAACGACAACAGGACATTCGACGTCGGTTCGGGGCTCATCTTCGAGACTCGCGTCAACGTCGCCGTCGCGATCGGCACGGGGGTTACGGCCGTCTTCGGGATGGCGGGCGATCACAACCTCGCGAAAGACTCGGTGACCGAACACGCATGGTTCCGGCTTCAGGCATCGATGGCGGTCCTTGCCGAGAGCGACGACACCACGAACGATAACGACGATGTCGCGACCGGGATCACTGCAGTCGCCGGGACGTACAACATCTTCCGGATCGACTTCACCGATCTAACCGACGTCAAGTTCTTCATCGACGGCGCTCGAGTAGCGAGCGGAACCACGTTCAACATGTCGAATCTGACCGCTGCGGAACAGCAGATGCAGCCATACTTCTCGCTTGACAAAGCGAGCGGGACCGGACTTGGGGACCTTGACATCGACTATGTGAAGATCTGGCAGGATAGGAGCTAAGCCATGGCCGGAACGGTAACGATCGCCGAGACGACATTCCCGACTGTGAAGCGTGTCGCGTTTGCGTGGACCTCCGCTTCAACCGGTGCGGCCGATGGAGTAACGACCGCGGTGTTCGATGGCAAGCTTATCCAGGTGACAACCGTTCCCGACGGCACGGCAGCGCCAACGGACAACTACGATATCGAAATTCAGGATGCCGACGGTGTAGACCTGCTTCAGGGTAATGGCGCAAACCGAGACACGGCTGTTACTGAGCACGTCGCGGAGGCGAACCTGGGAGCAGTGGCAGCGAGCAAGCTAACGCTTGCGGTCACGAACGCGGGTGACACGAAAAAGGGGACGGTGTACGTCTACCTTCGGTAGGCGTGCGCTGAACACGTATGGCACTGGACACGGCGAACGCACTAGTTACATGGGCCACAGCACAAACTCTGCTCAACTTCGGTGCGGACCAGAAATACATCGCCGAGTTCTACATCAACATGGCGAGTCTCGTGGCCAACCGGGAAACCGGCAGAGCGCTCAAGGCGAGAGACTACGACGTGCAGCTTGATGGGCACGGAGGCGCCGATCTGCTATTGCCGGAGTACCCCGTGAATAGCCTGACAGCCGTCTATGTGGATGCTGCTCGAGCATTCGGCACAACAACAGAGATATCGGACACGCTGCTCTACTCTGAGCATGGTCTGATTCGTCGCACCAGTGGAGTTTTCCCCGAAGAGCCGAAGGCGGTGCGAGTCGTCTACAACGCAGGCTATGGCTATGACGGCGCGGAAATCCCGCACGATTTGCAGCTCGCAGTGATTGAGATCATCAGCTACAGCTTCTCAAGGATGGGCTCGGCTCCAGGCGGCGGAGTCGGCATCCGAAGCGTTAAAGGGCCCGACGGGATGGACACAAGCTACGAGCTCACACTGCCCATGAACGCGAAGCGACTACTGAGCGCCTACAGGAGGAACCGTGCTTAGCCTCAACCTGCGCAGGACCAAAGACGAGGGGCTCAAGGATGTCGTCCGGAGAATGCCGCGAGCTGGGAACTTCATGGCGAATCAGATCGCCGAACAGTATGTGGAGTATCTCCGGGATAACTATCTCCGCGGCCAGATGTTCGGACAGCGAACTCGAGACCTGCTCAGGTCAACGAAGTTCTTCAAGGTCAAGCCGGGAGTGTTCGGTGTACGGCCGGGCGTCGGGATCAAGGGTCTGCTGAACTTCATGTTGGCGTTCAAGCGCGGAACGACCATCACGCCGAAGGATGCCGAGTATCTCGTCTTCGAGATTGACGGGCGTATCGTTCGGACGAAGTCGGTAACGTTGCCGAAGAAAGATCTCATGGGGACCTCGTGGCGGAGTTTCAAGCGCCGAGGGCTGCACATGGATACAGCGACACGGATCATGAATAACTCGCTACGACGGGTGGAAAGCTGATGGCACTCGATACCTGGGCGGCGATCGGTAGCGTGATGACGTGGCTCGAAGCCACGATCAATACTGAGATGGAAACACTCGGCGCCCCGGGACGACTGAAAGATTACTTCAAGGGCTACCGCGACCCGTTCCGGCTGCAGCGGCATGATGCGGTCATTGTGGTACCTGAGCGAGATCGTGTGGACCGACAAGAGCAGTTCATGGTGCTCCCGCTTGACGTCGTATTCGTGACGGCCTCGGCCAAAGAGAGTGACGTAGCGCAAAACCAGGTGGCATACGGCGATGCCTTATTCAACGCACTCGAGGACGATGCCACTCTTGGCGGAGCGTGTTGGGAAGCCGATGCTACGGAGGTTGACTACTCGGCAACGGTACCGGGTAACAGATTGGTTGGGATTACGATGGTCACTGTGACTGTCCAGATAGAAATCATGGAGGTGTAGCCACATGGGACGGCTGACCGGAACGAAACGGTATCTGTATTTTGGAACACTGGGAACCGAAGTGGAAGGCGACGGCGCAACGCCGCTTCCCACTGAAGGATTCTACAAAATCACCGCGATTGCCGATACCACGGCATGGCCGGCCACGGCAGTTGTCGGTGACGTCATCTACAACAAGCCCGCATACACGCCGGAAACCGGAGATGATGCAAAACCGATCACGATGAGCAAGCTCGCGTTCGTGACCGATGTACCAATGTCAGGATCCAAGGAGAAGTACGAGAACACGGTGCAGACCGACGATGTTCGATCGTACGAGGAAGGCGATAAGCCCGAGATGACCGGCTCAGTGAACGGCTACTTTGTCGCTCCGGACGATGACGTAGACACAATCATCAGTCGTTTCTTCCGCGTCGTGACTGATGACGGCGCCGGCACAGTCTCGTACACCGCAACGACAACGGGTGCTATCCACGCCTTCATGGGCCGGCAAGAGACGACGACCGTGGGTGAGATCGAGATCTTCGAGTACAAACCCATGATCATCGACGGACTCACGGCCGATAAGCCGATGAATGGGCCGCAGCTGTTGAACTTCAACTACACAATCCTTTTCATTCACAGAATTGAT
>CAZZIE010000268.1:0-3571 GCA_964654185.1 uncultured Spirochaetaceae bacterium
GAGTCCGTGGTCTTTGAGTGGAAGGGCCAGTTGATCGCGAGAGTGCACGCGGATCTGGAGGAGCTCCAGAAGCAACTCGGTGACCGGAGCGACGAGCCTGGCGCAATCCGCCAGAAGGCGGATGAGATCCTCACCGAGATTCGCCGGGCGGTCAACACCCGCGTGAGTCGACCAGCGAGGCTGAGCCGAATGGTCCTGCAGTGGGAGCCTTTCGAGCGAACGCCGACCCGAAAGATAAAGCGGTTTCTGTACACACACCTGCCACAGCGTGAGGAGTAGGTACGCTCGGATTCATGGTGATGCCGCGACCGAAGCGTTCACCGGTAAGCCCTGAGGCGCCCCGAGGCGCCCCGAGGAGCCCCGAGGAGCCCCGGCGAGATACGAGCCAGCGTGGCATGAGGCTAATGCCGTACCCGCCCGGCGCCTGATGTCCATTCACGAGCTCGGCAGCTCGAGGTCGATCTGGAACCCCGGCCCGGGTTGTATGCGCATCCGGCCGCCCAGGCTCTCAATGGTCAATTGTACCAGCTGCATCCCAAAACCCGTGGCTTCGCCGGCCGCCGCGTCATGGTCCAGGCCGGGGCCGTCGTCGCGATACGTGACCAGAAGCTGCGAGTCCTTCTTTCCGGCGGTGATCGAGACCTGCCCATTGCCCTTGCCGGTGAAGGCGTGTTTCACCGAGTTCGTGATGAGCTCATTCACGACAATGCCGAGAGACGTCAGCGTCCGGGAATCGACACGGATATCTTCTACATCGGCCGATACCCGCACGGGAGCGATGGAGGTGAAGACTCCCGCGGCCTCACGCATGAGCGGGATGAGAAACTCCCGAATGTTCATGGGTCCGGTTGGGGCGGTGCGGAAGAGCTTGTCGTAGACGCGCGCCATTCCCTGAAGGCGATCGGCGGCATCTTTGAGGGCGTCACGGACAGCCGGGGAATCGGTGACATGAGATTGCAGTGACAACAGGCTGTTGATGCTGTTCAGGTTATTCATGACCCGATGGTGCGATTCCCGTAAGAGGAGCTCCTTCTCCCGCAGGAGCTCGTGGACGCGGTCTTCAGCACGTTTCCGCTCGGTGATATCTTCAATGGTGGCTACCATCCCACCGAATCCTCCCTCCTCATTGATGACCGGGCTCGCGTTGATGGCGAGCTCGACGTGTCTGCCGTCGGGCCACGTAATGCCGTGGCGCACGTCATAGGCAGGCTTCAAGGTCCTCTTGACGATCGAAAAGGGCTGGCGCTCATCGGGAAACGGTCCGCCCTCCGGAGCGGTGTGCTCCCATTCCGGCGCGTCGTAGGTGCGTGAGGTGATCTGGTCGCGCTGCAGGCCCAGGATGCGTTCGGCGGCGGAGTTTGCGTAGGTGATCACCCCGTCGGAGTCCACGGTAGCAATGCCGATGGGACTCATCTCCGTGATGGTCGAATAGCGTTCCCGCTCATCGCGCAAGGTCTCTTCAACGCGCTTTCGCGCCGTGATATCCTGCAGCGTTCCCAGAACGGCGTTCTGATCTGCATCGAATTCCGCGACCGAATGAATGTGACGGATTTCGCCGTCATTCGGGCGACGGATCTCGTACTCAACCTCATACGGGCGTCCGTGATGAATCAGGTTGCGTAGAGCGGCGTCGAGCATCTCCCGGTAGGCCGGGACTGCAATCGCCTGGGCCTGTTGGATAGACAGGGGGCCCTCGTGCACCCCGTAGATCCTGAGCGCTGTCGGTGAAGCCTTTACGGAGCCGGTGTCCAGGTGAAGGCGCCATGAGCCCAGATTCGCCAGCTCCTGGGCCTGGCGCATATCACGCGCGCGTTCGCGGAGCTCCTCGGCACGGGCGTACTCCTGTGTCACGTCGCGGAATACCAGCACCACGCCGATGATTTCTCCTGCGGAGTCCCGAATGGGCGCCGCCGAATCGGCAATCTGGTACTCTTCTCCGGTCGTCGACACAAGAACAGTGTGGTTGGCAAGCCCGACAATCCGGCCCTCCGCCAGCACGCGCCCCACGGGATTCTTCACGGGCTCTCCGGTATGCGAGTGGAAGATGTGGAAGACCTCTGAGAGCGAACGGCCGGCGGCTGCGTCGGTGGTGCATCCGGTCAGGTGCTCGGCAACAGGGTTCAGGAACGTTACGTGTCCCTCGGCGTCGGTCGTGACGACCGCGTCTCCCACGCTCTGCAGCGTCACGCGCAGTCGTTCCTTCTCCCGGGCAAGCCTCTCGCGGGCGAGGGTGCGTTCGGTGACATTCTGCACCACGACGGTGAACTCGTCTCCCTCAGTGGGAAACACGCTCAGCTCGTACCAGCTTTCGGTCGATGCGAACCAGATTTCCTTGCGGACCGGGGATCGGCTCGACACTACGTCCGAATACACCTCAATCACGTGGCAGGCTTCATCGTCAGGAAAGAGATCGCGGATGGTCTTTCCAATGAGGTCCCGCGCCGCGAGGCCGGTGTGACGCTCGAAGGCCTGGTTCACCTTCAGGTACTCGCAGTCGCAGGGAGTGCCGGAATCGTCGTAGAGGAGCCGGTGAACACAGAGCCCGTTGATCGAGTGTTCAAAGGTGGCCGCCGCGAGCTTGCGCGACTCGAAGAGCCGGAACGCCATCTTCAGGGATGTGATCAGCACGGTGTCACCTGAGTTCTTGACAATGTAGCCGTAGGAGGTAATCCCTTCGGTCTTCTCGACGACAGCCGGATCGGTATGAGATGAGAGAAAGACAATCGGAAGATCGCGAGTCACGAGGATGCGTTGGGCCGCCTCGGTCCCGTCGATACCGGCACCCAGGTTGATGTCCATGAGCACCAGATCGATCTCGGCCTCTTCCGCGGCAATTTGGACGGCCCGCTCCCCGTTGGCGGCCTGAACTATACGATACCCGTGCTCCTCGAGCGTCCGCCGCTCGGCCATTGCGATGAGCGCCTCATCTTCAACCAGCAGAATGGTCCTGGCGGCCGTGTGGTTCATAGATTCTCCGCATACTCGTAGGTTGGGCCTGAATCCGATAGTCTAACAGCTTTTCCTGATACTGTAGCTTATTGTTTTATTTGCGTGAAACTGGACACCGAAAGACCTCAAGCCGGGGTTTCTGCAGGCGTGGTGGCTGCCCCGCCCATGAGAATCGCGACACAAAACGATTGCAGCCTCCCTCAAACAGGCCTAGACTCTAATCCCAGATTTCAGACAGAGTTGCTCGGGTACTCAGGATCCGACCTCATCTGGGCAGCCGTGGCGGGATCCCGGCAATGGAGGGGCTGTGGAAGAGAACCGACAGAGGGCCATCCTCCTCGTGGAGGATCAAGCCCTCGTGGCGGTGACCGAGAAGATGCTCCTGGAGCGACACGGCTACGCGGTAACCACCGCCAACACCGGGGAAAAGGCGGTCGAGCTCGCGCTCGGCAGCTCGGACATTGACCTGGTCCTGATGGATATCGACCTCGGAACGGGAATCGACGGGACCGAGGCGGCGAAGCTCATCCTGGACGACCGCGACATTCCGATCGTGTTTCTCTCCGGACACACCGAGCAGGAAGTTGTCGAGAAGACGGAGCTGATAACCTCCTACGGCTAT
>CAZZIE010000269.1:0-3569 GCA_964654185.1 uncultured Spirochaetaceae bacterium
GGCGCAGCCGCGCTCGCAGCCGGGGGCCGGAGGGGCCGGGGGCACCGGGGGCCGCAGGGGCCGGGGGTGGCCGCACCCACATATAGCGAATTTCAGCCATTGATGATGCCGACGAAAGCGGTAAGGTTTAGTGCAGGCCTGGTATGGCAGGCGACTGATATGTGGCAGGCGATGCAGAACTATTGAAGATGCAGGACGATCGAACCAGAGAAGGAGCGGAAAGATGAGGACATGGGGACGGAGCAAGATGGGTCACAGGTTCACCGGGGAGGCGGGCGCCGGGAGCCGCGGTCGCTCTCGGGCGTCGAGGGGTGCGCTGCGCGGTGCGCTGACAGTGCTCACCCTGGCCGTCCTTGTCGGCTGTAGCTCCTCCCTGACGGACGTCCTGGGCAGCGACCTCCAGACTGCCGCACCGACCTTCAACCTGGAGCCCGGCACCTACGAGGAAGACATTTCAATAGAGCTCGCCTCGGAAACCGACGGGGCGGTCATCTACTACACCACCGACGGCACGGACCCCACCGTGTCGGGGGACCAATACGGCGGGCCGATCGAGGTGGCGGGAAACGGCGCGGAGGCGGACATTCGGGCGTACGCAGACGCTGAAGGGCGCCAGCCCTCGGCCACGGTGCGGGGCCAGTTTGAGGTGGCCTACGAGCCGCTTCCCGCTCCCACCTTCACGCCGGCAGGCGGCACCACCGATTCCCCGGCGCAGTTCAACGAGGCGGTGGATGTGGAGGTCTCGGTGCCCGAGCACCCGGATGCCGCGATCTACTACAACATAGACGGCGGGGCAGCCACGACCGACGACACCCCCTATGACGGGGCCATTGCGCTTGATGATAACGGCACCTACACGATCAACGTCGTGGCGGTCAAAGAGGGCTACACCGCGTCACAGGCCACGGGGGTGTATAGCCTCGACCTCGGCCAGGTCGCCGAGCCGAGCTTCGAGCTTGCAGACGGCAGCGAGGCAACAACCGGCACCTACGGCCGCGACCTCTCGGTATCCATTGTCACGGCAACGAACAACGCCACGATCTACTACGCCCTCGCCGACGGGAGCTCCGCGCCGCAGCCGGTCCCCGGCGAGAGCGGGACCGAAGAGTACGACGGCACGCCGATCCCGATTGCCGGCGACGGCACCGTGAAGACCCTGCGCGCGATGGCGACCGCTGCGGGCCAAGACGACAGCGTGATCGCCAAAGAGACCTTCACCATCGACTATCCCGACCTGACCCTCGAAGCGGGAACCGGCGGCAGCGTGGCCTTCGCCGACGGCGGAGGTACGGGCCCGCGGGCCGTGGAAGCAGGCACGAGCGTCGAGATCACGGCCACCCCGGAAAGCGGCTTCCAGTTCGGCACCTGGAGCGTGACCAGCGGCGACGCGCAGACGGTTGAGTTCACGGACGCGACTGCGGCCGCGACCCAGGTGACCCTGGGTGCGCAAGATGTGACGGTGACGGGAAGCTTTGTGGATGAGGCTGCGCCCAATCCGCCGGAGGTGAGTGTGCCGTCGCTCACCAACAACCCGCGGCCGACCTGGAGTTGGACTCCCGGCGGTGGCGGCAACGGCACCTTCCGCTACAAGCTGAATGATGCGGATCTCAGTAGTGGCGCGACTGTCACCAATGCGACGACCTTCACCCCAGGCAGCGATCTTGCAGACGATAACCACACTTTGTACGTCCAGGAGCAGGACGACTCCGGAAACTGGTCGGCGACGGGGTCGGCAACGGTGACCGTGGATACGACGGCGCCGGGGCAACCGGGAATCGAAGGCGTTTCAGACGGGTTTGTCGCAGAGAGCGTGACCTTCACGGTTGATTGGGCCGAGCCCGGCGGCACGCAGGAGTACCGGCTGACAAGCGGCGGGAATTGGCAGAGCTACACCGGGGACGTGACGATCTCGAGCGAGGGGGACTACCAGATCACCGCGCGGCAGACGGACGTGGCGGGCAACGTCTCTCAGCTCGCCTCGAGCGTCAGTGGCACGATTCTCACGCCGCCGTCGGGCCTCACGGCGACAGCGCAAAACGCCGACCGGATTGATCTGTCCTGGCAAGACAACTCGGGCACCGAGGATGGCTACGAGGTGCAGCGCAAGGAGGGCTCCGGCGGGAACTATGCGACGGTGATGACTCTCTCCGCCGACACAACCGGCTATCAGGACACCGGGCTCGACCCACAGACCACCTACTACTACCGGGTTCGCGCCACGAACAGCGCGGGAGCCTCGAACTGGTCCAACGAGACAAACGCGGAGACCCTCAAGCCCGCCGCGCCCTCCGGCGTGACCGCGACGGCGCAAAACGCGGACCGAATTGACCTCTCGTGGCAAAACGAGAGCGTCGATGCGGACACTATCCAGCTGCAGCGCGGCACCGGCGACAGTTACACTACCATCGATACACTCCAACCCGATGCCACGGCCTATTCCGATACGGGCCTCGACTCAGAAACCGCCTACGACTACCGGCTTCGCGCAATCGATAGCGGTGTGAGCGGAGATTGGTCACCCGTTGCTTCGGCAACGACCGCCGAGCTCGCCGCCCCGAGCGGGCTCACCGCGACCGCAGTGAATCCGACGCAGATCGATCTCAGCTGGAACGACAACAGTAGCTTTGAGACGGACTTGGAAATCGAGCGAGACGGCACGGTCATCGACACCGTCGGCGCCGACAGCACAAGCTACACCGATACCGGCCTGAGCTCCGGAACGCAGTACACCTACCGCGTGCGGGCCGTGGACTCCGGCGGCGACTCGCCGTGGTCCATAAACGACTCCGCCACCACTGACTACGAGATCGGCGACACCGGTCCCGCCGGCGGACTCATCTTCTACGACGACGAGGACGATGGGACGGATGACTACGGTTTCCGCTACCTGGAAGCGGCGCCCGCTTCAACCGAATGGATTGGCAAGCGGTGGGGCGGTTACGGCACCGACATCAACGGAGACGACTCCACCATTGCGCCGGAGCTCGACGGCATCGGCGACGGGGCCAGCAATACCGCGGCGATCGTAGCCGAGTTCGGAACCACGGAGCCGTACGAGGGCAAATCAGACTACGCCGCGAGGCTGGCGGATGACCTCGAGCACAACGGCTACACGGATTGGTTTCTGCCCTCTAAGGACGAGCTCGACCTGATGTATCAGAACCTGCACCAGCAAGGACTCGGCGGGTTCGCGGAAGACCTCTACTGGAGCTCCTCGGAGGGCAGTAGCAACTACGCGTACTACCAGTATTTCTCTCCGTTCTCTCCCCCCACCAACTGGAAGTACGCCGAGTTTCGCGTCCGTGCGGCCCGGGCTTTTGGCAATTGAGCCATTTAGCTATTAGAAGGGGGTGCAGGGGGCGTAAGCCCCCTGCCGGCTAGGAAAACGTGTATGGCACTCTACTTTGATCTTTCGGTCTATCAAGAGGTATATCGGCTCATACTGTTGGTGTTCGAGTACGCCTGGCGGGTTCGGGGCACGGACTCTGGACGGCACCGAGTCCGGCAGCGCCTACGTGTTTCGCAGATAACAGGCCGTGCGGGCTCAATTCACGGAGACGTGCCCGCAG
>CAZZIE010000270.1:0-3562 GCA_964654185.1 uncultured Spirochaetaceae bacterium
GACGTACCAGGCTATTCGCCGAATCTACCACCGCCAGAGCCGTGGCCACTTATGGAGGCCTATCCCAAACGGGATAGCGGTGAAACCAGCAACCTGCTCGAATGGGCTGTAGAAAACGTAGAGATCATCAGAACGCGATTTGATGCGCTAGATGCATCGCCAGAGCGAGGTGTGGTCGGGAGTGGATGGAGAACGGATAGGAACGGCAAGCGATTTACTTTCGCCCGGTGCGGCCAGGGGGAAGTGTTTGTTCATGAGTTCAACTTTGTGTTTCCGGATGATGTCGAGACGGTCGGGATCGGGACACAGGTCTGCTTCGTCATGGTCGAGAGTCCCCAAGGCCTGAGAGCAGAATCGATTATCGTGGACGACGGTACCAGGGGAAGACCCGAAGATGCTCTCGCTTGCCGCCAATTGCAGGATCTGACGGAGTTCATGAAGAAGGGGCCGCGATTCCCTTTCATAAAGATCTGGTCTGATGGGCGTTCACTTCAGGACGACGATGCTCCTTCCTGGTTAGCGGAGCGAATGGGCCGCGTATTCCCAGTTCTGCTGTCTGTCCTTTTGGATAGGTCGCTGGTTGAGTCTGCGGGTGACCGGCAACGGTTCGAGGGAAAGGCTGCAGAGGGTGCTCTGTATTTGCTGTGCTGCACGCACCGGGATATGCCGGAGGACGCCGTCGACTTTCTCACCGAGGCCGTGGAAGAGGAGGGAGATGAGGCCTTTAGGCCCTGGCGGTTCTGCTCCCACGTCGCATTTGCAATCGGCGACGGCCGTTTGAAATGGCAGCGAGTTCTGCTTTCTCGATGTTTGGACCTTGTGCGAGGAGCAAACACTTCCCTGGAAAACGGCAGGGACTGCATCCGCGTCCTGCGGATTGCGCTCTGGAGATGCCCGCGGCTTCTGGATGAAATTTCAGCCCCGGACCTGGTGTGTGTTATCAACCAACTCGATCGACTACTCGCACGCGATGTCGCGGCGCTGAGAAGTGACGACGAGGAGGTCGACCGTCGCGACATAATGGACATAATGGATCGTTTAGAATTGACCTTGGCGATTCTGCGAACCCGGGCGTCAGAAGACCCGGCCATCAGCGGTCTCCTGGGGCCGGAAGCTGAAATGACCAAGGTAATTGCGCGAAAAGTGCAGACTATTGTGGATCTGGCTTCCGAGCGCACGATCCCCGTCGCATCGCGAGTGACACTGAAGTTGGAAAAGCCCGCGATCTTGCACAACACCCCGGACCTGCTTTATGCCCTGCTCCTCTACCTGACCGGAGACGATTCGGCCCAGGCGATCGAAGTCGAGGCTGTCGAAACGGGCGTAGATTGAGCACGGAGGATGGATGAAGAGCTTCCTTCTGTCATGGTATGGCGTCACCGATTTGAAGGCTTCCCTGGGGCTTGATGAAAGCACGGGGCCCGTACTTCGCGCCCTTGAGACCGGTAAGTACACTCACTTGCTGTTGTTGGCCTACACGGATCCGAATCAAGCCGCAGGCATCAGGATTCCGGAGGGGGACAGAGATCGTGCTGGCGGCCGATCGGGAAGGTCGCCGGATCACATACCGGCGGATTCCGGCGCCAATGTCGACTTTGAGTCGCTATTGAATACCAATGAGGGGCACGAGCACTACAAGCAGTGGCTTCGATCGGAGATCAAGAAGCGAAACCTCGGAGTCGCCATCCGGGTCGTCCCCATGGAACTGGCGGGGTTGAACGATGCCCGCGGGATATACGCGGCAGCCCGCGAGGCGCTTGACGTTGTGCTGGCTGCCGAGGGCGAGAAGGAAGTCACCTTTTACATCAGCCCGGGTACGCCGGTCATGGCGTTCTCTTGGGCTTTCGCGGCGTTACTGAACCCCGATCACAATGTTCGTATCATCGAGTCGTCGGATCCGCGGATTCCACCCCAGAATGTGGAATTGCCGTACGACGTGCTCAGGCCTTCCTCCCGGAAGCGGGTTCATGTCGTCCCGGCTGGCGGGACGGAGTTCGATACGATCTACCATCTGTTTGGCGAGCAGCCTTTGCCTGGCCTATTGGGTGTCAGGCAGTTCCCTGCGCAGCGCCACGTATTCGTGACTGGGGGCAAGTACCCTGCCGGGAGAATGAAGAGTTTCGTGCCCAAGGGGGCTGAGTTTTCGGAGATCCGGATCGATCCGTTTGATCCCATGAGTACTCGTCTTGCGATCCTGGAGGCTACTGCCAATCGGCCCCCTGGTGAACGCCTTGGGTTCAACCTGACCGGCGGAACAAAGCTCATGTACGCAGGCGCCCAGTCCGCCTGCCGGCAACTCGGCGGCGTGCCTTTCTATTTCGAGGCAGGGGACAACCGGGTCATGTTTCTCGATACCTTTGAAACGACGGAAATCAAGGGAATCGATGACGTTGAGTTGTTCGTGGAGTTGGCGGGATTCCGGGTGTCAAGAGCGGGGAGATGGGCAGACGAAGCAGTCCGCGACCGTCGACGAGACCTCACCCGTTTCTTGTGGCGCCAGCGTGGCAAGCTCAGTGGCATATACCGGACACTTTCGGAGGTCATGTACAAGGACGCGGGACGCCCCTTCAAAGTTGACAGGGGAAAAGTGGCAGCCGCGCTGGATGACAATCAGCGTGGAACCCTGGTGATTGATGGCGCGGAAGAATCATTGGCAGACACTCCCGATTGGGCTTCCTACCTTTGCGGTGGATGGCTGGAGGAGTATGCGTACCAACTCGTGGAGCCTTATTTTCTCAGTGGTCGGATTCTGGATCTGAGGATCGGCCTGGAGGTGGCGTGGAGAGAAAACGTTGCCGGGGGCAGCGTGAATGCCGCCCAGGAATTCGACTGTGTTTTCACGGACGGCAAGAAGCTCTACATCGTCGAGTGCAAGGCGGGCGGCGTCTTCGTTGACGACGTCTACAAACTCGAGAACGTCGTCCGTCGATACGGTGGGATCGAGGCCAAAGGGATTCTTGTTGCAGCGTTTCCGCCGCATGCCTCGCCACGCCGGAGGCTGGATAATGCGCGCAGCTTGTCCTGGTATGCGGGCAAGAATCTATCTGAAGGATTCGTTGAGGATGTGCTGGCGCGGTAGATCGAACGGCCAATGAGTCTGTTCGACCCCCTTCAGCGGCGGTAGGCCGAACCGCAGGAGAAGCGACTAAGGGTCCGAAGGCATTCTGTTCGGAAGCATGCCGGGTGCGGGCTTGGCGGCGGCGCAATGCTGCACAGAATTCACAGAAATCCGGACCACCACCCCTGGTGGGGAATTCTGTGAATTCTGTGCGGCATTTGGAGGAGTGGGACTCGTAGTTTCGGGCCCCTTCGATACCAACGCGGCCATCTCAGGAGCGGACGAGAAATGAAAGCCGACAGACCCCTTGGTCGGTGCGCCGAGAGGTCGTCGGTTCAGAACGGGTTCCAGCGAGCTAGGCCTCGGCTACGACCCCCTTCGTGATCGCCCGAACGGCCGCCTCGTCCTTGTTCGCGGCGGCCACCAGCAGGTTACGTGCGAACTTCGACGCCTTCGCCGGCCCGGCCGCCTTGTGGATGGCGTCGCGCTCGGCCTCGGTCAGCC
>CAZZIE010000271.1:0-3499 GCA_964654185.1 uncultured Spirochaetaceae bacterium
CTCGCTCTGCCTCAGGATAGAAACGACGTTGATTTCGGCGAGGAGTGGGACTTCGAAGAGTCCGCTCTGGCCACCGTCGGTGTCGAGTACACCTTCTCGGACGGCTGGAGCAATGGCGGATTGAGTCTAAAGGCGGAATACACGCACATCGGCACGGGAGAGAGCAGCAAGTCCAACTACGACCCGACCAGCATTCTCACGGGATCCTCAATAACGATGGGAGAGGATTATCTCTTTCTCTACGGGAGTCAAACCTACTTTGACTTCTTGGAAGTCACGCTGGCGCCGCTAACCAATCTGAACGACGGTAGCGTCCTTTTCGTGCCGGAGGCGACCTACTCATTTCACGACAACTTCGAGTCGACTCTCGCGGTGGCCCTTCCCTTTGGGGGAGATGAAACGGAATACGCCGGTCCTGTCTCCGAGGACGGTGTGGCCGGAATCGACCTGATCGATCCTGAGGTGAGCCTCTCGTTTAAGGCGAGTTTCTGAGTATAGATTCTCGTCGGGAATGGAAGGAGATCGCGGCCAAGTACATAGAAGGGGTGGCGTTTCCCATGGATAGGCTGGGCTCCTCCGGGTTAGTAAGCCGGAGGAACTTTCCCAGAGGCTCAACGCGGCATGCCAAACTGTGATTTATGAATAGTCCTGGTGCTGAAGTGACCCACCCATCGCATAATGCTGTCTGCGGAAAAACTCGGAGCGGTTCAACCGAGTCGCCGCTGCGCCACCGCAGAGGTAGTTCTCTCGGCACCGGGTGACGACGAGACTCGTCTTCTCGTCGTCAGGTCATTCCGTACGGAGAGAGGCAAAGGCGGGATCAGTCATCGTTTCTGGTTCTGGCTAGACCGTGCGCCGTTGCGAGGACGCCCGCACGGTTAGAACCCCCTCCAAGAGAAGGTCCCGCGGAGGCTGACCGGGTTCTCTGAGCCGACTCAGCATACCCTGAATCGCTAGATCACCGATAGCATCGCAAGGCTGTTTGATCGTCGTCAGCGGAACCCGGGCGAGACGAGCATATTTCACATCGTCGAATCCGACCACCCGTACGTCCGACGGCACATGGAGGTCCAGCTCCTCGAGGCCGCGCATGAGAATAGCGGCGCTCTCGTCGTTTACACAGACGATGTCGGTGGCACCGTTTGCGACGAGCTTCTCAAGGGCCGGTAGATCGTCCGGGTCGACGGGGTGCTCCCAGGATCTGTCGGGCTGGATTTCCGCCTCCACCAGGGCGGCGCGATAGCCGGAAAGCCGTCGCTGGTAGGTGGTAGCGGTAAAGGGACGCCAGAGAAAATCGACGCGCCGGGCACCCTGCTCGGTAAGGTGCTTAGTTGCGACGTAGGCGGCTCGGATGTTGTCAATCCCGACGATGTCGTATGGGCTCCGCTCAGGGAAGGCGAGATAATCGCCGTCGAGGAGAACCACGGGTATGTCCGCCTCTGCAAGCGTTCGAATGACCTCCCGGTTGGTCTCCATTGCTTCCGGCCGGAGCTCCACGGGCTCGAAAAAAACACCGTCAACACCCTGCTCGACGTAACGCTCGGCGGTACGGACGATCTCACTCCTACCGCTTTCGGCGTCCGCCCCTGCGGAGTGTCCCCAGAAGACGGTGAAGTTGTCCTGCTCCGATCGACTCGCGATGCGCGCGCAGATAGGCTCGAAAATTTCTCCCCGGCCGAGGCCGGGTACGATGAGCCCAAAGGTCAGATGGCGCGCACTGTCCTCTACACTCCGGAGCGAGACGTAGCTGCCAGAACCCACCCGTCGCTGAATGAGTCCCTCCGCGGCAAGATCGTTGAGCGCACGGGTCACCGTGGGCCGTGATACGCCGAACTCTTCTACGAGGCGCCGCTCTGGTGGAAGTCGCTGCCCCGGTCCGAGTACCCCCTCGGCAATGCGGCTGCGAAGATGGTTGTAGACGAGCTCATGCTTCTTGTGATTGCTCTGTTCGCTCATATGTACTCCGAAGGAAGTCTCGACACTCTGAAAACCGTAATCCATTGTATACCGTTACGGGAGAGATGCAAACGGCTATTGGTCATATAAATTATTGACATATAACCCATATATGATAGTATTGCGGCATATCCAATTGTCGATATTGGAAATCCAATTCGTAAGGGGGTGCGCTATTCTTCCCAAGGTCCTCGGCCTGGATGTTGGCACGACAACAGTATCTCTCGTCCTTTTTGATCTCGAATCCGGCGCCCTCCTGGCAAGTCGAAACAAGCAGCACCGGGCCGAGCTGCCCGGCGATGGATCTGACTCACACCTGCAAGACCCAAGGCGCATAGCCACACTCTGCGAAGACCTGATAGAGGAGGTTGCCGCCGACGCGGGCACGCCCGACGCGATCGGCATCACCGGTCAGATGCACGGCCTCCTCTACCTCGATGGCCGGGGTGAACCGGTAAGCCCGGTCTATACCTGGCTGGACAACCGGATTCACTGGAAATCTCCGGACGGCAGGAGCTACGCGGAGCTAATGCGCGAGCGGCTCGGGGGTTCCAGTATACCCGCCGGCTACGGCGTCGCCACTCACTTTGTGCACGAGCTCCGCGAGACCGTACCGGCCGCGGCGCGCTACGCCGTAACCCTCCTCGACTATATCGCGTTGAGGCTCTCCGGAGCGGAGGAGCCGGTTACCGATCCGACCATGGCCCATAGCTTCGGTGCTTACCTGACCCGCGAGGGTAGGCTCGACGAGGACCTCTGGCACACTTTAGGGGGATACGGAATAGCGCTGCCCGAGCCGGCCGAGGAGCCCCGCTTTCTGGGCGGGATCAACTCGACGCGACGAGTGACGACGCCCCTTGGGGACAACCAGGCGAGCTACCTAGGAAGCGTTGCCCGACCGGAGGACTCAGTCTTCGTCAACGTAGGAACAAGCGGCCAAGTTTCCCTCTACCTCGATAAGGCAGTTTCGACCCAGCCTCCGGCGGGGATCGAGGAACGCCCCTTTCCTGGAGGCGGACTTCTTTGGGTGGGTGCCACCCTCACCGGCGGCAAGAGTCTCGACCTCCTGGCGTCACTAGTCGCCGAGACAGATCGCCTGATTAACGGCAATGAGACCTGCGATCCTTATAAGGTGCTCTCGGACTCTCTGATCGGTCTAGGACAAGCGACTCCCCTCACGGTGGTCACCAAATTCTCCGGAACCAGGGAGGACGGCTCCGTCCGCGGCTCAATCGCCGGCATATCAATGGAGAATTTTACGCTGGGCCACCTTTACCGCGGCTTCCTCGACGGAGTCGCCGAGGAGCTCGCGACCCTCTGGAAGCGCACAAAGGAGGCCGATCCCGGGCGGTTCGGGAGGCTCACCACTCTTGTGGCTGGAGGCAATGCACTGAGGCTGTGCGAGCCGCTGAGAAGGGCGGTTGCCGAGCGATTCGGCATGGAGCTTCAGCAGACGCGCTACGACGAGTCTGCGGCACTCGGTGCCGCTGCCCTCGCCTACTCCGTCCTGCTGTTCGCCATCGCCAACTACCTGCCGCTGATC
>CAZZIE010000272.1:0-3478 GCA_964654185.1 uncultured Spirochaetaceae bacterium
CGTCAACAACCAGGGCCGGGGCGAGGTGCTGGAAGGGGAGGAGGCCGCGCGCGTCCTGCGGCTTCTCACCGACGACGCCATGCGCGCCTACCTCCTGAACAAGCAGGTGGACGACATTATCGCCACCCTCTTCCGGCAGACCATGTTCGCCGAGTTCGAGCACCGGACGCACACCATGGTGGAAAGCGGCAATCCCCTCACCGCCGACAACCTCCGCGCAGAGTACCGGAATCTCCTGGAGGCGTACTTCGGCCCCAACGCCGAAATCGACGACGTTGCCGACATGGAAGGCCTTCGCGTACCACACTTCTACCGCGCCTTCTACGTCTACAAGTACGCCACCGGCCTCTCCGCCTCGATCACCCTCTCGCAACGCGTCCTGAACGGCGGCGACAAGGAGCGCGAAGACTACTTCAACTTCCTGAAGTCCGGGGGCTCACGATTCCCCATTGAATCGCTCAAAGTCGCCGGTGTGGACATGACATCTCCCGAGCCGGTGCAGACCGCCATGCAGGTCTTCAGAGACAAGGTCGATGCCCTGGAGCAGGCCCTCGGCTGAGGGCCACCGCTCACCGGGGGCGGCCTCCCGGTGTCGCTTCAACGCCCGGCGGGGTCCTCGCCGGGTTCGGGGCGGCCGGCGGGGTCCTCGCCGGGTTCGGGGCGGCCGGCGGGGTCACGCCACACCTTCGTCAGGTCCACCGTGGCGGTCACGGTAGGCGCCCGAAAGGTGACGGCTTCGTGGTAGCGCTCCGGCGGCGCGAAGGTCCGCTCCGGTGACGGCTCGCTGCGGCCCTCGGGAGTCTCGACCGCGGAGCCGTCCGCGCCGGTCTGACGGTAGAACTCGACGATCTCGTCTTCGGGGTCGACGATCCAGTACTCCGGCACACCGAGCGCCTCGTAGCGCTCCCGCTTCAGTCCGCGGTCGCGTGACGCCGTCGACGGCGACAGGATCTCGATGACCAGGTCGGGCACGCCCCTGACATGGCTCGGGAGCACTCGCTCCCGGTGCTCCGAGAGAACCACGTAGATGTCCGGTTCGACCACGTCGTAGATGCCGAGTTCCACGTCGGCAGGTGCGTAGACAACATCCCCCTTCCCGGTCAACTCGATCTGCTCGTAGAGCTGGTAGTGCATTCTGCGAGAGATCGCCTGATGGCGATAGACCGGCGCAGGGCTTGCCACGTGCATGCCGTCGAGGATCTCGTGGCGGTAGGGGTCGTCCTCGGGGATCTTCCGGAGATCGTCATAGGTCAGCTTGAGCCGGTGATCGACGAATACGGGCATGGTGTCCTCCATTAAGAGTATACCGGCAAAACCGCTGCTCTGCTTCACGGGACGGGGCGGGTCGGCCCGGGCGGCCGCGGGGCGGCCGCAGCCCGAAGTGACAGGGCGTGATGCAGGGCCGTCGGCATCGATCTAAGAGAATCTACGGACCTGAAATGCGCGGAACCACCTGACAGATTTCTTTGACTAGCGTATGTTCTGGGTATGGGAGATGAGCGGTCCGACGACTTCTCCTACCTCAAGAAGCACTCCCTCTTCGGCGGCGTGACGGAAGAAGCCTTTGCGCAGATTCGGCCCCTGGTGCAGACGCTCGAGTTCGCTCCCGGCGAGAGCATCATTACCGAAGGGACCGTCAACGATCGGATCTACCTCATCGTGAAGGGCTCCGTGGAGATCCTGAAGGCCACGCCGCACCAGGCGGGCGGTTTTCGTCGCATAACAGACATGCACGAAGGGGACACCTTCGGTGAGATGGAGCTCATCGATATCCAGCCCTGCGCCGCCACGGTTCGCGCCCTCGAAGCGACCACGACACTCACCCTCTCGAACCGGGACCTGTACTCGATCTCCAGGCACGACATGAAGACCTACGCCATTCTGATCATGAACCTTGCCCGCGAGATCAGCCGGCGTCTCCGGGCCACCGACGACATGGTGGCAGGTACCGGTCCGGCGCGGAGAAACGGCTTCGGGTCGGCGGCGGATCCGGCGTAACGCCTCCGCCCGGGCACGTGCGGGTCCACGGGGGACCATGCGGGCCCACACGGGCGCGCGCGGGGGCAGAGTCGCGCGCGGGGGCAGCCGCGTGCGGGGGGGCAGCCGCGTGCGGGCGCGCCCCGGCACAGTGGCGCCGAGCGCTCGAGCCCTGTACACCCTTTCGATCCTTCCGTAAGCTAGTGCCTCACCCGACGCGACCGTGCGGCTGGACTGAGGGGGTCCCATAGGCGCGGCGCGCCGAGAGAAGAAGGAGCCCCCGTGAAAGAGCAGTACCGTCTCGCAAGCTTTGCATCCATCGCCATGCTGGTTCTCGCAGGCGTGGTCACCACCCTGAGCGCATCCCTTGTGCCGATGGCCAGAGAGTTCGGGATTGCCACAACCCGCGCCGGCATCCTCTATACTCTTCACTTCGCGGGGTTCATGAGCGCAATCGTGCTCTCCCTGCTGGTGCACGGGCTCCGCGGCCGCCTCATGCTCACGACCGTCACAGCCGCGGTGTATGCCGCAGCGCTGCTCGGTCTGGGAGCCGCAGAGGTCCTGGTGCTTGCCGGAATCGGGCTCTTCGTCGCCGGCGGTGCCGGCGGAATCATGGAGGCGCACGTCTCAACGCTCCAGGTCATGACGGCGAAGGACGAGGCCGAGGCGGGCCGGGTGGTATCCCTGACGCAGGTCTTCTTCGCCCTCGGCGCGCTGGCGGCGCCGATCTATCTCTCCCTGGACGCAACCGGCTCAGCCGCGTGGCGCACGATCTTCTTCGTCCTGGCGGGCTTCGCCGCCCTTACCTTTGTGATCGCCGTTTCGACCCGGGCGCACCGGTTCGAGTACGTCCGGGGGCAGGAAGGGAAACTCGACAGGCGATCACTCATCCGCGTCGCCGTGGCCCTTGCCCTCTATGTCGGCGCGGAGGTCACTCTCTTCGGCTGGATTCCCACCATGATGGAGCTGTACCGGGACGTGCCGGCGAGCCACGCGCGCCTCGCACCGAGCGTCTTCTGGATCGGCATGCTGGGGGGAAGGCTCGTCATTGCCCGCCTGACCAGCAGGGTGAAACCCGTGACCCTCCTTACGCTCTCGTCGCTGATCGGCGCAGTCGCCGCAGTCATGATCACCCTCGTTGCCGCCGAGCCGTTATTGTGGGTATTCGTGGTGCTGGCATCCCTTGCAGCGGCGGGCATCTGGCCGCTCATTGTGGCCACCTCCGGCTCGGCGGGGCACGAGACGGCGACGACCATTGTGATTGCCGCGGGCGGTCTCGGCGGCGCAGTCTTTCCCTACATTGCCGGATTGACGGCGGAGATCCTGCCGGGCAATTTCATTCCGATCATTGCCGCCCCGCTCCTGCTGGCGGTTCTGGTGCTGAGCCGGGTGAACGCCCGGGCGGCGCGGTAACCCCCGGGCGGCGCGGTGACCCCTGGCGACGCGGTGACCCCCGGGCGGCGCGAAGACCCCCGGGCGACGCGGTGACCCCCGGGCGGCG
>CAZZIE010000273.1:0-3439 GCA_964654185.1 uncultured Spirochaetaceae bacterium
GTGGACAATGTCGGCAACGTGTCCACCGCACTGACGCTGAATGTGGTGCTGGACAATGATGGACCGACGGAGCCGACGGTAAGCAGTATCGACGCGAACTCGTACGACGGGGGAAGTGGGACGTACTACTACAGTTCAACTGTGAACCCGAACGGGGTGCGGTTCACGCTGAATGCGAGTGACGGCGGATCTGATGTGGCCGGCTACACGACGGACGGAGACGGCAGTGACGGGTTTAATCCGGCGCCGGCGGCGACGGTTGATCTGACCGAAGGGACGAGTCTCGAGATCTATGCGGTGGACAATCTCGGCAACGTGTCCACGCCCCTGACGGTGGACGTTGTGCTGGACAATGATGGGCCGACGGGGCTGGATGTCGGAGCCGCGACGGGAGCGAACATCTACTACGACAGCGGTGCGTCGCCGCCGGAGTACTTCACGACGGCGGGTTCGCTGGAGTTCACCCCGACGGTGACCGGTGATGTTGCAGGGCTGAAGGGCTTCAATACCGACGGCAGTGAGACCGTTGTGGGGTTGCCGCTGGATCTCGGTGCGAGCGGAACGCCGTACCGGATCTACGCGGTAGATAACCTGGGAAACACCACGGCTTCGGCCGAGTTCAAAGTGACCACGGACAGCGACGGACCGGCTCAGCCGACGGTAGACAGTATTGACGGTACGTCGCACGACGGGGGAAGTGGGACGTACTACTACCGCTCGGATCTGAACCCGAACGGGGTGCAGTTCACGCTGAACGCGAGTGATGCCGGATCTGATGTGGCCGGTTACACAACGGACGGGGACGGCAGTGACGGGTTTAATCCGGCACCGGCGGCGACGGTTGATCTGACCGCGGGGACGAGTCTCGAGATCTATGCGGTGGACAATGTCGGCAACGTGTCCACCGCACTGACGCTGAATGTGGTGCTGGACACAACCTGGCCCAGTATCACCGGGGCCTCCCTCTCAGCGGCCGTGGCCGGCGACGAGATCACCGGCTTCACCACGGCGGATAACGGCGGCGGGTCAGGTATCGATGGCGCCAGTTACGCACTGACTGACGAACTCGGAAATCCTGTAACAGGAGCCTTCAACGGATCGGCTATGACGGGTTTGACGGCACCTGGTTCGGGAACAACGAACACCTACGAGGTTTCCGCGACAGACAATGTGGGTCACACCATAACGACTACTGTTGAACACTCGTATGATGGGAGTGACTACACAGCCACCATAACAGGCACTCCCGTTCAGTCGGGGAGCGTCGGAATTCAGTTCACTCTACCGGGGAACTACGATTCCGATTGGTTGTCCGAGAATGGCAGGAATAGGCCCGACAGATCGTTGACCGACGAGACCGATGAGGCGCAAGGGACGCAGGTGCCGGTCAGCCACGGAGAACGATTCGGCGTTGCGAACAACCGTTACGTGCCGCCGCACCTGCAAAGGGATGTGCCGGATTCAAAGAGTGGTGAAGAATCTACTTCGCGCACCGCTCGGCGGGCGGAGTCCCGCTCCCCACATGATCTCAGCAGCGTGGAAGGGCGGAGCGAAAGTCTCGGTCTTCGGAGTAACAGCACCAGGCCGCTGCCTATCGCAAGGCAATCAACGGAAAGCGTGCCGTATACTACGTCGACCGGGAGAAGCGATCCCCCTGAGGAGTCGCAGATGACTCCACCGGAGGGTCGATCACCTTCTGTGGACCAAGACCATCGCTATGAGCAGAGCGAGGCAACGGCTGCCGGTTTGCATACGCCGGGCGAGAGACGTGCTGTACCGGCAGGGCTCCCGACTCGGGACGACGGGGGAGCGGATTCTCAGCCTCGACCAACCCAACAACCCGTACCAACCGCCGCCCCCGCCCCGACAGCCCCGGAACAAACGGCCGATCCGCTTCCAGCGCCCGTCCGGGACACAGACCGCAATCCCGAAAGCGACAAGACCCGGCGCGGGCAGCGCACCGGCACGGAGGCAACCGTCCCCCGGCCGGTCCGGCGGAGAGACGAAGAGGGGAATGAAGAGGGCGGTGAGGAAGCGTAGTAGGGACGACTACGGCTGAGTGATTCCTGAGGGGCCTGCGGCGCTGCGCTGCCGGCCCCTTTCTTTGTGCGCGGCGACCCCTCGGCTGACCGCCCCCGCCGCGGTCCTCCGCTACTTCCGCCTGGTCCGTACCCGCAACGCGAACATTGCAAAGAGGAAGGGCACCACGCTCATGGCGACGCAGGCGATAATGCCGGCGGTGAGGGCGGAGCTGTCCCAGCCGGAGATGAAGAGGCTGCGCAGGCCGTCCAGGATGTAGCTGACAGGGTTGTAGGTGGCGACGACCTTGAGCCAGCCCTGGAGGTACTCCAGGGGGAAGAGGGCGGTGCTCAGGAATGAGAGGGGAAAGAAGAGAAAGGAGGCGCCCTGGGTTGCGCCGGAGCTGCCGGTGATCAGGGCGACTCCCAGGGTGAAGCCGCCGAAGCCGGCGCCAATGAACATGGCAAAAGCCACCGCCACCAGCACGCCGACAGACCCCGCGGCGGGGTCCAGGCCGGCGAGGAGGGCAATGCCGACCAGGATGGCCGACTGCACCGCAATGGCAATGCCCCCGGCGACAATGTGCCCCAGCACCAGGACGCTCCGCGAGACCGGCGTCAGCGACAGCTTGTCGAAATATCCGTTCTCCAGGTCGCGCACCATGGCCTGCCCCGCCGGCGCGTTGAGGGCGCCGCTGATAATGCTGAATGGCAGAATGAAGGCCAGGTAGTCCACGTTCTCCAGACCCGGCAGGAATCCCGCGGAGCCGCCGATCGCCGACTCGAAGACAAAGAGGAAGAACGCGCCGATTATGAGATTAGGGACGATGTTTTCGGGCAGGCGAATGAGCACCAGCACGCTCCTGCCGGTCATCATGCCGAGCTGATTGAAGAAGCCCGCTCGATCCCGACCGGCACCTGCGGAGATCAAGGGAGCGGTTACGGTCTGCGTACTCATGACGCCTCCTCTTCTGCGCGCCTCGCCGTTGCAGGCGTGTCTGCGCGCCGACCGTTCGCCGGGCGGCCGTCGTCCCCGTCCGGCGGCTCGTCGGGCGCGGGCTCGGTGTAGCGCTGTCCGGTGACCTGGAGGAAGACATCGTCCAGGGTGGGCTGGGTCACGGTGAGGGCCGAGGGGTGGAGCCCTGCGTCGCTCAGCATCTGTGCCAGCCGGGGCACCGCCTGGGCCGCCGTCGGCAGGTAGATGCGAACGGTCCTGCCGTCGAGACGGCGCTTCTCGGAAAGGTCGGCGACAATTCCCTCGGCGCGGCGGGCGGCGTCCCGGTCCTCGAAGGTGATGTTGATCGCCTCCCTGCCGACGCGCGCTTTGAGCTCCTCGGGCTTGCCTTCGGCGACAATTCGGCCCTCATCGATAATGGCAATGCGGTCGCCGAGCTGGTCGGCTTCCTCGAGGTACTGCGTCG
>CAZZIE010000274.1:0-3370 GCA_964654185.1 uncultured Spirochaetaceae bacterium
GGCATCTGCTGGCAGAGGGTGATGACCATGGCCTCGAACAGCTGGGTGAAGCCGACAACCCGCAGATGGTGAAAGCGGCCCTGAAGATCCACGACCGCATTGCGGACGACTCGTTCTTCGAGGGAGAGAAGGGACCGCAGCAGCCCAAGCGGGCCGGCTGGTATCCGAACACGGACTTTCAGAAGTAGCGCGCAACCCGGGTGTCCCTGAATCAGATTCAGGAGGCCCCACGTGGCACAAGTAGACCAGAAAAGCCAGTACACCCTCGCCGAGATTACGAAGCGGATGGTGAACGGGCAACTGATCGAGCTTGCCAACACCCTGGAGGAGAACAACGAGCTTCTGAAGGACATGCAGTTCTTCGAAGCGAACAACGTGCTCTCCCACATCTCCGGTGAGCGCAAAAGCCTGCCGGCCGGCGAGTTTCGCCGGTTCAACAAGGGTGTAGGCAACTCCGTAAGTGAAGGCCGCCAGGACGAGTGGCCGATCGCGATGCTCGAAACCTACTCGGAGGTCGACAAGAAGGAGGCAAAGCTCTCCGGCGATCCCGAGGCGTTCCGAGAAGGCGAGGACAAGGCGATCACCGAAGGTCTGACCCAGACCATGGCCGACACGCTCATCTACGGCAACCGCAACACCGCACCCGAGAAGATCAACGGACTGGCGACGCGGTTCAACACCCTGTCGCTGCCCAATGTGTGGAACGGTACCGGCACCGGCGGCACGACCACCAGTGTGTGGGCGGTCATGCACGGTCCGGCCTACTTCTTCGGGATCTACCCGAAGGGATCCGAGGCCGGTCTTATGGTGGACGACCAGGGCGAGCAAACCCTGCTCGACGCCGACGGCAAGAAGTACCAGGGCTACCGGACGCACTTCGGCTGGGACTTCGGCTATGTCGTACGCGACTACCGCGCCGTCCAGCGCCTGGCCAATGTCCAGGTCGACTTCTCGACCCTGCCGGATTTCGAGCAACTGCTCATCCGGCTGCTTAACCGCATGCCCAACCGCGGACGCGGCGCCGTTCTGTACATGAACGACGACATGCTGTCCATCGCGGAGAGCAAGGCCATGTCGAAGTCGAACGTCAACTACTACCCGCGCAACGTCTTTGGTGAGGAAGTCACCACGTTCCGCGGCCGCCCGATCCGTGCGATGGATTCGATCCTGAGCACCGAAACGGCGATCAGCTAAGGAGGATCGTGATGCTGATTGATGACAAGCACGTATTCTCCGACGACCAGGCCATCACCGCCACGGCGGTGAGCACCAACACTCTGCTCTTTGGCGAGGACGATATCGGCAAGGGCGAGCCCGTGTTTGCGGTTGTCCAGGTCACGGAGCAGTTCGATTCAGGCGCCGACGACGGGACCCTTACCATCACCTTGCAGCACAACGACAGCGGGTGGGCGGATCTGCGCTCCACCGCCGCCATCGCGGAGCTCACGCTCGCGCCTGGGTATCAAGTCGAGATCGCCGTCCCCCCGGACACGAAGGGAGAGCTCCGGCTCAACTACACCGTGGCCGGCAGCGGCGACTTCACCGAGGGCGTGGTATTCGCGTACCTCAGCCCGAGCCGCGCGGCGTAGCCCGCGGTTGAATGAGTTGAATGGCCGTGTCCCGCCCTTCGGGGCGGGCCGCGGATGAGGAGGAGCTACGTGACACGCTACCTGTGTACGCCGGTCGGCCCCGACGAGACGCCGGCCGACAAGTGTTTCTTCGCGGGCGACATCTACGAGCGGGGAGAGATCTACAGCTTCCCGAAGGAAGTCGCCCCGCCCAAGGAGCACTTCCAGAAGCTCACGCCGCAGAAGGAGAAGGAGCTCGCCGAAGACGACGAGGCGAGCACTGACGAGTCCGACGAAGCGGCTGCAAAGAAGAAGTAGTGGACGCGCTTCAGTTGTGCAATCTGGCACTTACCCGCCTCGGTCAAGCGGAGATTAGCTCTCTGAGCGAAACCTCCCACGCGGCGGGTCTGTGCCGCTCCTACTTTCTGCCGACCATGGACGAGCTCCTCCACGCCACCGAGTGGACCTTCGCGACCGCGCGGGCGAAGCTGACGCTCAATACCACCGCCGCCAATCTTACCGACTTTGTCTACGCCTACGACCTGCCGGCCGACTGGGTGCGGACGTGCGTGGATGAGAACGAGAAACCGAAGCTCTACCCGGGACCGGCCCGTCACGAGATCGAGGGGACGGTGCTGTATTGCGACATCGAAGAGGATGCCGACGAGAACCATCCGAAGCTCGTCTACATCCGCAGCGTGGCAGAGCTCAGCGGCGAGGTGCCCCAGATCAAGGCGGGGGTCACACTGCGGCCCTTGTTTGAGCTCGCCTTCGCCCTGCGCCTGGCCACCGTGATCGGCACCAAGATCACCAAGCAGCCGAAGCTCGGCGGATCCCTGCTGCAAGAGTACGCGGCGCTCCTGGCCGAAGCGGTCGGCGCGAACGCGCGCGAGCTCCAGGGCCGGGTGCGCGACGCGGATCTGTGGAGCGACTGATGGCGATGCGGCGGGTGCTCCTTACCGACTTCTCACTCGGCACCATGTCCCCGCGCTTTGCCGCGCGGATCGACGCCGAACTGTACCGCCGCGGCGTGGCGGCGCTGGAGAACTTCTACGTCACTCCCGACGGCGGGGTGTCACGGAAGCCCGCCACGGTGTACGTGCGTACCGGCCTCGGGATCGCGCCCACGGCCGACGGGCTGTTTGCCGCCGACAGCGTTCCCGCCTTCGTGGTGATCGGTCGGCGGGAAACCTCCGACGATATTCCGTATCTCGTGTTCATTGACGACAGCCCCCGACGCCTGGTGGCGATGCAGCTGCAGACCGAGAGCGAGCAGGTCATTGCCAATAGCGACCTTGAGGCCGGCCGAACCCTGTACTCCAGCGGCCGATTTGCCGCGACCGAGGACGACCAGGACCAGCATGTGCTGCTGTGGACACCGGGCAAGTCCTGGAGCCTGGACCTTGCCTCCTGGGCCTTCGCTGAGCGCAGCGAGGTTGATATCGGGACCGTCTTTCAGAATCGCCTGATCACCTTCAACCGGGAAACCGGCTACCTGCAGATGAGCGCGCCCCTGGATATGTGGAACTTCCAGGCGGCGGTCGCGCAGGTCGTTGAGGTGACCGCCGGGGCCAACACCGACGGCGACCTTGACGGGACCTATTTCACGCTGTCCAGCCCCACCACCGAGTACTACGTGTGGCTGTCGGTGCGCCAGAGGTCGACGGTAACCACGGTGGAGAACACCGTGGACAACGACGGGGAGGGGAGCCTCGACGGCACCTACTTCACGCTTGAAACCCCTGACGGCTCCTACTACGTGTGGTTCACCACCGGTGCCCACGGGACCGACCCCAAGGCCG
>CAZZIE010000275.1:0-3369 GCA_964654185.1 uncultured Spirochaetaceae bacterium
GGAGATGGCGAGCTTCTACGAAAGCCTGGTCGGCTATACGAGCGACAAGGAGGTGTGGTTTCGGGGCTACCTGGGGGGCACGCCGGAAGAGGTACCGGCGCGATACGTCGAAGCGAGCCCCGTCTCCTACGTGAGCCCGGACGATCCGCCGGTTGCGCTATTCTACGGGGAAAGTGATCGAACCAAGAATCAGGGCGAAATCCTCCAGGAGCGCATGACCAATGCCGGAGGGGAGTGCGATCTCAACATAATCCCCGGACTCAGACACGGTCAGCTCTCGATTCCTTCGCCGACCTGGTCACCGGCGCTCTGGGACTTCCTGGACTCGCATCTGATGTGACGCACCTGGACGATCCCTAGCCGCCGACAATGATGCACTCCTCGAGCACCGGATTCTCCGTAGTCGGTGTGCGCTGCCAGGAGTAGAGCCACAGGTTGTCTTCACTGAGGGGCATGACTTCGCCCGGGCCCCGTACGTCGTACCCTGCAAGCACGGCGGTGGTGAGCGTGCCGTCCTCGTGGGCGTACTCCACTCTGAGGATCCCGGCGGAAGGGTCAATCCAGACCTGCCGCGTTCCCCGGACGAACTCATTCTGCTCTGCAGATGCCAACGCGCCGCTGGGGAGGTACTCCCCGGTTCCTGAGAAGACGGTTTCCAGGAGAATGGACTGGGAGAAGGACCCCGCCGGGACCGTCACCTCCGCCGCCATGTCCACAACCGTGGTCTCCCCGATCCAGCCACCCACCGAGCCCACCGTTACGGCTTCCGACCACGTCGCGCCGGCAGACACACCTCCCGGCACCAGCGGCGAGGGAAAATGGACGAAGTGGAAGAGCATATACATGGGAACAGGGCTTCCGAACGGTGAGCTTCCTGCGGTACCGGATCTCGTCCAGCTCAGCTCGCCGTAGGCCGCCTCCGTGAGCTCGAAGTCTCCGGTGGCGTCGGGATGAGCGCATTCGAAACGCCACGTCCTGTCGCGGCCGAAGTTGATTACCGTCCCGCCCTGCAACGGATCGACGGGATTGTTGAACTCCGGAAGCTGATAGAAGCAGCCGAGGAGCAGGAGTGGCGCCATTACCGACAGCAATATCCGCGCAAGAGCGTGCATGCAGTTGGAAGTATGGGTCTGGAGGATGAACTGCGCAAGCAACAATGAGGAATCGCGACCCGGGGTAGTGCGTTTTCCTCGTTGCTCATTGGGTAGTGCCATGGTAGCGTTCAGCAAGTGCACATCTGCATTGTTGATGACGTCCGCGAGAATGCGGAGCTGGTAGAACGAGTCCTATCCTCTTATCGCACCACGACATTTTCCGACGCAATCTCGGCACTGGAGTACATTCAGACCAATCCGGTGGATATGCTGATTGCGGACCAGAAGATGCCCAGCATGACCGGGCTGGAGCTCATCCGCCGCGCCCGGGAGGTGAGTAAGGACATCGTGGCGATCGTCGTGTCGGCGTACACCGATACGGAGGATCTAATTGCGGCGGTGAACTCGAACACCGTCTACCGGTATCTGGTGAAGCCCTTCTCGATTGAGGAGCTACGAAACACCGTAGCCTCCGCCAGAGTGCGCCTGGAGCGCACGCGTACCCAGCAGCGTCTCAACTCCGAGCTCGCAATCCAGAACCGCCTTCTCCTGGAAGAGAACGACTCCCTCCGCGCGGGGTCACAACCGATTCTGGATCTCTTCGCCGGCGGGGATCCGGCAATGGCCAAGATCAAAGAGCTCGCCTTGCTGTACGCACTGTCGGACGAACCGGTCCTCATTACCGGCGAAACCGGCACCGGCAAAGAGCTCCTCGCACGGGTCATCCACCACTTCTCCCCGCGTCGGGACCGCCCATTCGTTGTGATCAATTGCTCCAACCTGGGGGAGTATCTCCTGGAGAGTACCCTCTTCGGGCATGCGAAAGGCGCCTTCACCGGCGCCGATCGCGACAAGCGCGGATTGGTAGAGGACGCCCACACCGGCACGCTCTTCCTTGACGAAATCGGCGACCTCCCCGAGCACATTCAACCCAAGCTGCTGCGGTTCCTGCAGTTCCAGACCTTCACCCCCGTCGGAAGCAATGAAGAGCACAGCGTCGACGTGCGCGTAGTGTCCGCCACGAACAAAAAGCTCCGGGATATGACCGACGTCGGGGGGTTTCGTGCGGACCTGTACTTTCGACTCAATACCTTTCAGATCCACCTGCCGCCGCTTCGGCATCGCCGGCAGGATCTGATTCCCATCATGCGGAGAATCGCCCGGGCGCGCGGGATGGAGCTGCCGCCGGTTACCGATGACGCGCGCCGCTTCCTGCAGGAGCGCTCCTTCCCGGGCAACGTCCGGGAGCTCCAGAACATTGTGGGTCGGCTCATGTTGATGTTGCACCAGCAGCCGGCGGACAGGATCACTCACCATCTGCTCAGCATTGCCGTCTCGGACGAGCCACTGACCGGGTCGGATAGCGAGATCTCCATCCGCATCCCTGCGCCGGGAGAGCAGATGGATATCCATGCGACCGTGGCCGCCGTCGAACGGCGGCTGGTCGAGGCGGTACTCGAGCAGGAACAGGGGAATATCTCCAGCACCGCCCGGAGGCTGGGACTGAGCCGACAGGGTTTGCGGAACAAGCTCAGAACTCACGAACCACCGGAGGAGATGGAAGAGGACGCATAGGGGAGCGGTGGATCGGACTACCGAGAGCTACGGAGCAACTCAGTACTACGTGCTCATTGGGCTGGCCCTGGCACGAATCCCTCTGGCGATACAGGCGCTGACCAACTTCGTACCCGTTTTGGGTACCGGAACCCTCGTGGCCGTCGGTGCCGTAGTAGCGTATCGGTTTCGCCGGCATGACGGCATCCGTCTCGCCACGGCGGGGACCATCCTCGGATCGCTTGTCCTGGAGGGGTTGCTCCTCTACCCGACCATCATGGTGCTCGATACCTGGACCGCCCTGCTTCTGGGGACCGGCCTGCTCACGGCGGTGGTCGTAACCAATTCCTTGCGAACCACCCGCCTTCCGTGGCGGATAGCGTTTGCATCGATCTGTATCCTGACCAGCGGGTCCATTTTCAGCTCGATATCAGACTCGCCGGTACAGGCGTGGATCGTTCCCATGGGCGTCGCCGGCACGCTGCTCCTCCTCGGCGCCATCTACGGACGGCTGCTCATGGCGCAGCAGCAGGCGATTGAGGCGCATCGGCAGCACGCTGCGGTCAGCGCGAAGCTCGCTCTCGCAAGCGCCGAGATTCTCGACAGCCGGCACCGGGAGTCCCTGGCCATGATCGCCTCCGGCATTGCCCACGAGGTGAACAATCCGATCACCTATCTCCGGGGCAACCTGGAGCTGCTCGAGGAACAGCTCACATCGGGC
>CAZZIE010000276.1:0-3329 GCA_964654185.1 uncultured Spirochaetaceae bacterium
CTCGATCCGTTGCACAAGCTTTTACGGAAGTGCGCGCGAACATCCGGTTACTGGAAACTGGTGGAACGCAATCAGGAGCGTTTGCTCCTCGAAACCTCGGCCTTCAGCAGGCGACGGGCACGTACGTGATGTTCCTGGATGGAGACGATCAGTATATGCCGAATGCGTGTCGCACCCTTTTCGAAGAGGCCGAACGAGAGTCGGCGGACGTTGTCGGCGGTACATTTGTTCACCTTGGCGAAGACCATGAATGCGAGCCCAATCAGCTACGAAAGATGCGGGGGATGGAGTTCCATTGTCTGGACCCTGCTGTCTCACCTGAAGTGTTTGTCCCACCCCAGACTCACTGGTCACGAATGTTCCGGCGAGGACATCTTGAAGCCCACAGCATCAAGTTTCCTTCAGTACGCAGACTTCAGGATGTGTTGTTCACACTGCGTGCCACGCTCTGCGCGAAGCGCGTAAGCTACTTGGATGTGCCAATTGTTCGGTACCGCAGATCCTACGATGAGAGTGATCCCAGCCTAACTCAACAGCGCAGCACCGAGATGATCGCAGAAGTAGTGAGAGCGAGGCAGATGATCAAGGAACTCTTCGACTCATATGACCAATCATGGGTGTACCGCGAGGTAGGTTTCGTTTCGGATCTGCGAGACACGCTGCGGCTGCTCCGTGCGGCGAGGCAGCTTTCACGCGAAGATCTATCGCGTATCATGGCTCTCGGTAGTCCGTTTTTCAGTGTTGCAAAGGACATAGACGCGGCAACACTGACTACAGCTGAACGGACCATTGCCCTACTTGTGGCCGAAAACCGCATAACGGAAGCTGCTGAGACGATTCTTCTGCTCCGGGAGGGTGTGACATGAAGAGTATTGGTGGGCTCGTCCTGTCCAACGGCAATGTCGACGCTACGAGACTATCGGTCGCAGCTATGGGCGAGGTGCTCGGGGAGGCCTCACTAATCTGGTCCCGGCGGGGGCTCGAAGGATCGAATGCTCCATGCGCCCAGCTTCGCGATTTGCTGCAGACCGAGTTGGTCTTCGTACTCAACGAAGGGGAGGTGCCGTTGCCGGGAGCGCTTCAACGACTTCTCGCAGTTCTCGAACAGCACGACGCGGACTGTGTGCTCGGCGCGCGGGGCCGAGTCAATGCAGCTCAACGGGTCCAGGAGTACGTCCGCGGACTTTCGATTCTGGCTTCAAGGGAGAACCTGAGGGGTGCCTTCGACACAATGGTGGAGTATCCATATCTGTCCGGTTCGCTCATTCGTGCCGCAGTGCTGGATAGGCTCAATCCGTCCACACAGGTAGTGATCACGGCGGGTAAGGTGTGGAGCTTGACGGCGGCCATGCACTGCGCCGCCAGCCGGGTGTTCTCTTCCCGCTCCGTCACGGTTGAAGCGACGGACGCCCCAGTATTCACGGCTTCGGAACAGCAGATAGATGCGAGCGTGGCAGATCTACAAGCGGCCGTATCCACCTTCAAGGCTTGCAATCTGGAACGCGTCACAGGCTCGGTGATTGTCGAATGCGTCACGGATCTTCTCACCGCGATTTCCCGAGTGCATTCAAACTCGGAGCGCTCGACCATGATCTTGGCGCTGTTGAACCGGCTCACGTCCATCCCCAACGCGGATGCGTTTCTCGCCGCAGACTTCGGGGTGCCCTTCCAAGAGGATTCCGCCGAAGCGCTCGTTTCGTGGAGTGAAGCAGAGATTCTGTACCGGCGTCTTCGGGCGCGGCATAGCCGACAGACAAGTCTCAATGCGTTGCCCGGCGACTCGGCATGTCCCGGCGTACACTGGACAGCCTAGAAGCGCCGGGCTATGTTCACGTTCTCAGCATATTGCCAAGTGTAATCGCCTCTGAAGCTTCGTCGTATCGCTTGTTGCCAGCCAGCAGAGCCACCGTCCTTTCTATGGGAGTTACAAGGTCTGCATCAATAAGGTCGGTGCACGAGAAGAAGCGGTGTGCGATGCGTAGCGCATTCTGAATCTCTGATTTCGAGATCTCCGCTGTTGCCAGTAGCGTGCCGGTGAACATGCGAAGCTCTCGGGGGTAGATCAGGCTGAGATACTCTTCGAATAGGCCTGCGTTTTGGAACAGATCAAGAACCATCATTCGGGCCTGGGCGAGATGGGTCAGTTTCTGCCCGGTTACGTGTTGGGAAACCGATGGCGCGTCGCTATCTTCACGCTTCCGGTATCGAACAACTGGGCTGTCAACGTAGCTCATACGCTCTGCTATCAGTGTTGTCTGGAAAGTGAAAACCACGTCTTGGCCCACACGAAGCTCGGGGAACCTCAGTTGATGACTCTCAATGAACCGGCGCCGGAAAATCCGACACCATAGCACTGGCGGTGCCAGCAGCGTCTTGATGTCACTCCGGACACTGGCTGCTCGTAGATCCAGCCCACGAATTGCTCTGTGACGGGTTGGTTCTCTGGCGTCAGTCGTGCCGGAGAACTCAACATACGCCGCGGCAACTACGTCTGCTTCATCCTGTATCGCACGATTGTAGAGAGTCTCACACGCATGCGGCAGGAGTTGATCGTCGGCGTCTAGAAACATGACAAAATCTCCAATGGCGCGGTCAAGTCCACGATTGCGCCCGCGAGAGGGCCCTGCTGGTGGGCCGGGCAACGCGCAAAGTTCGACGTTGCCCAACCGGCGACAGAACGCATCCACTGCGCGGATCGAACCATCAGTAGAACCATCATCAACGACGATTACTTGTATGCGCCGAAAATCAAAAGACTGCTCAAGAATGGACTGCAGCGTGTCTTGGATGTAGTGCTCGGCGTTGTAGACGGGAATCACGATTGAGATGTCGGGCATGGTCTTCTTTCGCGATACGGGACTCTCACTACCTCTAGTTCGACTGCATGGATGCTCGCCAAAGGTCCGGCCAGAGTCGAAGCATGGTGCCAAACTGCTCCAAAGTCCGGAGATGATGCTCCTGCGCATCACTATCATCTGATCCCGGAAGGTCCGAGGCAACCCCTAAGTTCCTATTGCGGGCGAACATGCGGCGCGCGTGCAGCAACTGGTCGGCGTCTGCGTCAAAGACCTTAAGCTCGCCAGGTAGCCGGGCACGAATGCTCGCGAGAATCTGCTCGAAAACATCTGTTGCATAGTCAAACCGGTCTTTCACAAAGGCCCGGTACCTTGAAATGGGGTACCGAGCGATCCGCTCAATGTGCCGGCCGATTCGTACGAGGATCTCGTCGGGGCTCATATCGTCAAAGACCTCATCTATGCTGTTTAGCAGCAGGACTACAATATCGTTGAAGCGGTGCAGGATGCTGGACACGGCCCCGGGCGAGAACG
>CAZZIE010000277.1:0-3313 GCA_964654185.1 uncultured Spirochaetaceae bacterium
AACATGACGTATTCGCTATACTTTCCGCGAAGGAGGTCGGATGTGAAGTACACATGTGCAGTCGACATACACCGCCCGGTGTCGGAGGTTGTTGGGCATTTCATGGATCCCGACGGCCTGTACAACTGGCACCCCACCCTCAAGAGCATTGAGCACCTCGAGGGCGAGATAGGAGCGCCCGGGGCGAAGACACGCCTCACCTATCAGGGCCATCGGAGTGATATGGTCATTACCGAGACCATCGACCGCAATGAGCTGCCCGGCGTTTACTCCGCTACCTACGAGGGGCCGGGAGTGGTCAACCCCTGCCGCAACGCCTTCGTTGACCAGGGCAACGGAAGCACCAGATGGATCATGGAAACGGAGTTCAAGTTCTCCGGCTTCATGACCATCATGTCGCTCTTCATGCGCGGCGCCTTCAGGCGCGAGACGCAGTCGAGCATGGAGCGCTTCAAGTCGTGGGTCGAGGGGAAGAACGAGTAGCGCGCAGCGGTCGGCACCCGGCGGCCGCGGGAAGCTCCGGGCGGCCGGGTGCGAGCGCCGGTACGAGGGGGCCGCGACCGGGCGCTCGCGCCTGTCAGTCTATACGATAGGTGACGGAGACCAGCGGGACGGGGATCACCGTTCCGTCGAAGAGACCGCCGAACTCGGCGGGCCCATCCGACCAATCCAGACTCAGCGGCAGCACCGCGCCGATGTCCCAGCTCAGCCGATTCCCGGCAATACGAAAGACCGCCGACGGAGTGAAGTAAATCACGTCATTTGCGCGAATCCAGATCGTCCAGGACTCCATGACGACCGCCGCCGTCGCGGTCACGACGGTCCTCCCGCCGATTGCGCCAACCAGCCCGTCAAAGTAGTTGGTGTCGGCGTTGCCGAAGAAGGTGAAGATCCCGGCGGCACCCAGCGTTGCATTCCGGTTCTGGGAGCCGAAGCTGGCCAGGGCGTAGGGGAGCGCGGCGGTGGTGAACTCGAACCATTCGGCGCCGATGAAGGCACCCGCCGAGAGCCCGAGCGTTTCGGTCGGGGTGAAGCTGAATCGGCCGCTCAGGACCAGGCCGGGAAAGCTGATACCGCCCCACAGCGACACGTTCGGCGCAAGTCCATAGCTCGCCGTCACAATCACTATCTCCTGGTCGGTCACGTGGAACTCCCCCTGCTCCATGGGGAACCCCGTGGGCATGACGACAAGGCGATTCGCCGCGGCGTCCTGGTAGAGGGCGCGCCTGCCGTCAGTGATATCGACCGATTCAACGCTCTCCACCTCACCGATTGCAATCTGGATGATCTGCCCGTCGGAGTTGATGAGCTCGAGGCGGTCATCCAGGACCGCCGCAAGGCGTCCCTGGAAGCTCCCACCGCCGACGGTGGTGATCCGAACCGACTCATTCACGGCGTCGCGGGCCTGCTCCTGCACGGTGCCGGCGTCGGGCTGCCCGGGCGACTGTCCGAAGACACCGGGCGCGAGGACCAGCATCAGCACCAGCATTGTCAACGCGCGATGGTACTGCATAACCGCACCTCCACCCTAATTGTACGCCACTTTCGCCGAGCCCGCCGGGTCCGCTGCCGCGCGGCAGGGCGCCCGCACGGCAGGCCCCGCCCCGGCGGGGAGCCCCCTTCCACCCCTGCGGTAACACGAAATCGCCACACAGGACCGTCGACATCGACTATATTCAGGAATTGAGAAGGAGAGTCCCTGTGCGTTCGCGACACCGCCGCACCTCACTCGGCCGACTCCTCACCCTTGCCGCCGCGGCGCTCCTGGCCGCCCCCGCCATCTCTGCTCAGGCAATCGATCTCCGCGACTGGGCTCCGGGCGGCGGGCTTGTGTCCCTGGCCGGCGACTGGGAGATCTACTGGGAGCGCCTCCTGTCGCCTGAAGACCTTGTTGACGATGCTCACGGCGCCCTGCAATCCGACGGGACCATTCGCCTCCCCGCGACGTGGAACGACTGGCCGCCCGGACCGGGAGCCGTCGGTGGTGAAGGGTACGCCACCATGACGGCGACGGTGCGCCTGCCCGAAGGATTCACCGAGGGGAGCCTCCTGGTACCGAACGCGTCGACCGCGTACCGGCTCTGGGTGAACGGGGAGATGTTGGCGGAGAACGGCGAGCCCGGGAAGAGCCGTGACGAAACGGTGCCGGCGTATCGCATTGAGACCGCCCGGTTCAGCGCACCCGCGGGAGAGCTCGATCTGGTGCTGCAGGTGGCGAACTTTCATCACCGCCGCGGGGGCATGTGGAAGCCCATCCGGCTGGGAACGCGAGAGGATGTGCAGTCGCGGATAACCCTGGAGACCCTGTACGACCTGTTGCTCCTGGTGAGCTTCCTGGCCATGGCACTCTACAACTTCGCCCTCTACCGCATGTCCGGAAGCAGGACCCTGACGCCCCTCTTTCTGGCACTGGTCTTCATTGCCCTGGCGGTGCGCATTCCCGTGATCGGGCAGATGATCTTCACGAAACTCTTTGTGGGATTCCCCTGGACGCTGCAGCTCACCATTGAGTATCTGACGGGGCATGCGGCGCTGGCGGCCTTCGTCTGGGTCTTCCGGTCGATCTATCCCCGGCTCTTCCCGAAGATCTTCGCCGTTGCCGTGTCAGTCTTCGTCGGAGCCAACGCTCTTGCCGCGGTGGGGCTGGGCATTCCGCTCTACTCCCGCTTCGTCCCCTTCTACGGCTACACCATGGTTGGGGTCATCTTCGTCGTGGCACTGCGGCTCTTCCTTCGGGCGCTCCGCCGCGGCCGGGATGCCTGGCTCGGCTTCACCGCAGCAGCGGTGACCCTGCTCATGTCCGCGGTGGAACAGCTCCACTACCAGGAGTTCCTCCTCTCCCGGGAGTTTGCCCCCTTCGCCTTTCTGGTACCACTCCTGTCCCGTGGTGGGGCGAGCGCAAGCACCGTGTACGTCGTGTCAGCATCGATCAATCTGGTCCTGCTCTTTGTCCTGGCAAACCTCATGATCATGAGGGGCTCCCGCGCCCTCGTCCAGGCGGCACATCTCCAGCTGGTACCGCTTCAGCAGCGCCCCTCCGAGAACGTACAGGCCGGTTTGAAGGCGGAGTTCGGCATTACCGCCCGTGAGGCGGAGATCATTGCCCTGGTTGCCGGGGGGCACACGAACGCCCGGATAGGCGAGGAGCTCTTCATTTCGGAAGCTACCGTCAAGACCCACATGTATCGGATCATGCGGAAGCTCGGTGCCGGGAGTCGGAACGCCGTCGCCCGCCTCTACCTGGAGCGCACCTGGGGCGGCCGCAACTCCCCATAACCTACCCACAACCCTGTTGATTGAAGCAGCACAACCT
>CAZZIE010000278.1:0-3308 GCA_964654185.1 uncultured Spirochaetaceae bacterium
GGTGCGAGTAGGCATAGGAGGTAACAGCCCGGTGAGTTATGAGCGACGACACGGTAATCCAGGGAAGCGCGAGCGAGAGGCTAGAAAACGCCATAGGCGTGCCCTGTTCTGGTCATCAGAGTGGGGAGCGGAGGCGGTACCGTTGAAGCTCGGTCGTACGCATCTCCGCCGTGAGCTCCGGCGAGTCCCTGGCTGTGGCCGATAGCCGAAAAGCCCTGGTCGAGGCGTGCGCTGGAGTCCGCCCGTAGGTCCTCGGCCATCCATCCGTTCGTAGTGGGGTAGAGCAGCGGCAGCTCGCGAGTCTCATAAGCTCGAGGTCGCAGGTTCGAGTCCTGCCCCCGCTATATTTCGGCCCGAGGGCCGCTTCACGCAGGGAGGGTGCGTGGCACGAAAACGAATGCTTGATCCGGGGATCTGGACCGACGGGGACGTGATCCAGCTGACGAACGATGAGCTCGTGGTGTTTGTCGGGTGCATCTCGCTATCCGACGACGAGGGGATCTTCGAGGCGGATCCCCACGCGATGTACTTCGCCCTGGCTCGGCGGGAGCACACGCCGGAGACGATCAGACAGGCGCTGGACAAGATCGAGACGCTCGGCATGATCGTGCGCTACGACAAGTTCGCGTTCCTGCCCAACTTCTACAAGCACCAGACATTGAATCGCCCATCGTACACCAAGCGCCGGCGCCCGCCGCTGGAGGTGGTACGCCGGCATCCCGACTACATCGCCGGGTGGGAGGAGACCTTCTCGCACTACGAAGGGCGCGGCGAGGAGCGCCGATTCGTCGAGGTTTCATACCCCGGCGTGAGCGCTCACGGAACACTCAGTGAGGGCTCAGACACCGATCCCGGAGCGGTCACGCCTAATAGAAAGGAAATTAATAGAAAGGAAATTAATGGAAGGGAAGGGAAGGGAAGGGAACGGGAAGGGAAGGGGCCGGAGGAGCCTGCACTGATCAAGCTCTTCCGGGAGAACGTCGGGAAGGCCGAGAGCGGATAAGAGGCGGCGAAGGAGGGGAAGCGGTGAAGGTGCGAGATATCCCGGTGGGGAAGATCAAGAGCGGCGGGAACGTGCGATTCGAGGAAGACGGAGAGCTTGCCGAGCTCAGGGAATCGATCGAGGAACACGGGTTACTCCAGCCGATTGTAGTGCGACACAAGACCGTGGACAGCTTCGAGGTTGTTGCCGGCCATCGACGCCTGGCGGCGGTGCGCACCCTGGGGCTGCCGACGATCCCGGCGGTGGTGAATGATGAGATCACGCCGGACAGCCGGGTTGTGGTGCAGCTGGTTGAGAATGCACAGCGCAAGCAGATGACCCCACTTGAGTACGTCGAGGCCTTTGAGGCGCTCCGGCGTGCAGATCCGGGGATGACGCGCGCCCGGATCGCGAGGCTCATCGGGCGGTCGCCGTCCTGGGTGGGAAACCAGTACGAGGCGGTCAAGCTCTCCGGGCAACTCGTCGGCGACGGGGAGGATCCGAAGGAGGTCGTGGGCCTGAGCGCCGGGCAGATTATCGGCCGAGCCCAGAAGCGCGGGTTGACCGTGAAGGGCCGTCGTAAGACCGACAGTATCAGCGTTTCCGCGATCAACTCCACCACGCTCAATGTGCGGTGCAGCTCCGCGACGGTGGTGTCTCAGGTGCTCGAAGCAATCGACGGGGTACGAGCTGCCCTGGTCGCTGAGCGGGAGGCCGCCCAGTGAGAAATATTGCCGAAAGCGGTAATAAAGCCTTGACGAATACTGCCGCGTGCGGCAATAATAACAGTGGAGGTGCTGATATGGAAAACGCACTTATCACTGTTGGAGCCCGGATCTACTACACCGGGGACGTGGCGAACGTGCCGGACTTCGGTGTTGTGACGGAGCATCTGCCGGCCGACAAGTATGCGCCGGATCTGCTCGTGATCCGCCTCGACGATGGGCGGGAATTGCGCGGCATCGACCTGCGCAGCTTTCGTCCGGCCCCTGGCCGCCGCTTCTGGACTGCGGCGGAATGGAACGCTGAGCGTGAACGCGATTTGGAGCGTGCGAAGGTCGAGGCCAAACGTGGCCGTCGAGCGACTGCGGAGCGAATGAAGCGCGAGCGTCGCCGCATCGAGGCCGGCGATATCCTGTACTCCTCCTGGGGCTACGACATGGTCAACATCGACTTCTACAAGGTGCGCAAGCGCACCGAGCGCATGGTCGAGTTGGTCAAGGTCGGCTACGGGTCCCATGAGCACAGCGGGTTCCTCCGGGGACGGGTTACGCCGGATCCCGACAACGAGATCGGCGAGCCCTTCCGGCGGAAGGTCTACCGGTTCAAGTCGGGCGACGGTATCTATGAGGAGTCGGTGGGCATCACCAGCTACTCCTCGGCCAGCCGGTGGGTCGGCCGGACGCTGGAGTATGACCATGCCGACTAAGGCGGAGGTCGCGAGAATCAAGTCCGGGCGCCGCGGGAGCGCCCGGATGCGCTGGTGTGAGAAATGCGATCGCTTCACGGCCCAGGTGCCCTGGAGCGGCCGGAAGTACAAGTGGCTCTGTTGCCGATGTGGCAAGCCGCAGGAGGAGATACTCGATGAGCACAAAGACTGAGATCGGCAGGGCGTCCGTCGCGTTGATGGAGGCAATGGGTACGGACAGCATCGAGGGCGCGGCAGACGAGGCGCTGTGGAAACTGAATCACCTGGAAGAGCAGCTGCGCGCGGTCGCCGAGAACGAGCGTGCGGGGCGTCGCGATTACTTCGCGGCGCATGCGCCGGCGGTGCCGGAGTGGTTTGAGCCGCGGGAGCCGAAGCCGTTGCTGCCGACCATTCCCACGTTGAGTCGTGAGCCACTGGTAAGCGCAGTGAGGGAGTGGACATGGGCTGTACGAGAAGGCGGCCTGGAGCACATTGCGGAACTGCTGGAGTGGATCGAGAACGAACGGGATAACGACCGCCGACTGGACGATCTGGTATGGGAGGTAGCAGATACCGACTGGCCGAAGCTCTACGACTACGAGGAACGGGTCGCTCGGTGGTACGAAGATTCCGGGGAGTATCACGAGAAATATGCGTCGCGCCGCGCGGCCCAGTGGCCGTGGTACTACGCGGACCTGGTCCTCCAGGAGGCAGAATCATCATGAGTGTGCTAATCTCTCCGCACACGGAGGGAATCATGACACTCTACGACGCCGAACAGGTTGCCGCGATCCTTCGGGACCGCGGCTTTTCTATCACGGCCCGTACCGTGCGCTATCACGGGCAGCAGGGCCACGCCGGCACCAAGGTAGGCCGAGACTGGGCGTTCACCGAGGAGGACGTTGCAGCGCTCGTGCC
>CAZZIE010000279.1:0-3292 GCA_964654185.1 uncultured Spirochaetaceae bacterium
TCCGAGGAACGGCACTTGTTGTCCTTCTCATTGCCGCCGCGCTGGTGCTTGGTGGGTGTGAGTGGGTAGGGGGTAGCCTTACCATTCAGTTCTTCGACATCGACGGCAGCATCGTCAACGCCCGGAGCGAGGATCTCGCCGGTGTCGAGAACGTAACAGTAACCCTGACGGCGCAACAGAGCGACGACAGTGACGAGACTCAGGACGAGTATGAGGTTCAGACGGACAGCACAGGCACCTTCTCCGTAGCCGGCATCCCGTCGGGCACGTACTTTCTCACCGCGAGTAAGGACGGGTGGTTCATTCCATCTCAGACCGTATCAATCGGTCAAAGCTCGGAGGGAATCGACGAAATTCCCGCCTTCCAGCTCCGCGCCGAGGATATGTACGGCATCTCCTTCATCCTTATGTGGAACGACCAGGTCGACGACGTGGACATTCACCTGACCTTCCCCACTACGTGGAATGCCGTGAGTCAGCCAATCAGCTTCACGACCCCGTACGATAGTTACGACACCACCACGGGTCGCAATCGGGTCTTCTACCGCAACCTCACGTTCGATAGTGAGCAGGTCAACACTCAGGGGTTCGACCCGGTCGACGCCGACTATCCGGAAACCTCTCCGGATTACTACGAAGACGACGATCTCTTCCCGCGCGGCCTGGCGTACATGGACCGCGACGACCGTGACGGACTGGGACCTGAGACAGCAACGCTCGTTGAGGTAACGTATGACTACCTCGACCAGAGTGAAGCTCTCGAACCCGGTGACGACCACCAAATGGACGCCTCTACCGCGGCGAATGGTATTGACACTGCCTTCGGCGACCTCTTGCCGAGCGATACCTCGACAATCGGATTCGGCTGGATCGGCAGCGCTGAGGTCTACATTGACACCTACGACGATCCGAACACGAGCACCGACGACGACAACAACCTTTCCTCCGGCGCGACCGACTCCGCCGAGGCCGTCGTCTACGTCGTCCAGACTCTGCCGGCGGGAGGCCTGACCGAGGAGGAGATCAAAGAAATCAACGAAGACCCCAAGAGCGTCACCACCGAGGAAGAAGCCGCAGAGAAGCTCCAGGCCCGCTACCTTGGCGCCTACCGAGTTCCCGAGGCGACAACCATGAAGAGCGCCCGCATCATTCGTGTGAACATGCTCGAATCCTACGATAGCTCCGATAATTCGTTCGGTCTCTGGTACCAGCTCGTCCCCAATATCCAGGTGATTCCGGAAGGCCCGAATGTCGGATCCGGTAGCTTCAGCGACATCACGTTCCAGAGCGCGGATGGATCTGGAATAGTTGGTGCGTACGGTGGGCCGTCTCGCCGATAGAATGCGCACGAAGGAAGCATAAACACATATGAGCAAAAACAAGGCTTTCAAAGTTATTGTTGCTCTGTCTCTGATGGCGCTGGTTCTTACCAGCGCCGTCTTTGCACAAGCAGGCGCGCGTGGTCGGGGACGCACCACCAGCTACACCCTGACGATCAACTCCAATGTCCGGGGCGCGCAGGTGCAGATTGACGGAGAAAACCGCGGCTCAACCCCCGTTTCGGTGACGTTAAGTCGGGGCCAATATGATCTCGAGGTTCGGGCGGATGGTTATCGTACGTACACAGAGAGGATTTCCATCAACGGCGACACCACCATCAACGCCGACCTTGAAGCCATCAACTACACTCTCAGCGTCTCTGCCAACGTCAACAACGCCGAGATAGTTGTCGAGGGCGAGGGCGAGGGACGAGGGAGCCTGCGGATCGCCGTTCAACCAGGTGAGTATCGGATCCGCGCCAGTGCGGACGGTTACCGGTCGTGGTCGAGGACGGTGAACGTCAACTCCGACACCACCGTTCGGGCGGAGCTGGACCCGATCACCTACAGCCTGAACATAGACCCGGACCTCGGCAATGCGCAGATCGTGGTTGAAGGTGTTGGACAAGGGCGCGGGAGTGCCAACTTCAGCGTAAGACCCGGCACCTATACGGTGCGCATTACGGCACCGGGATATGACGACTACACGACCCGGGTCAACATCCGCGGCAATCAAACGATTCGCCCGCGACTCACCCCGTCGACAGTCACCGTTCGCGTTGAGATTCCGGAGTCCATGCTCGCCGGCGGCAACCGCAACCCGAAGGAAGCGGATAGTGACCGAAGCGGCGAGTTCACCGTCTTCATTGACGGGAACGAGCAGTCTGGATCGACCTTCCAGGTGCGGCCTGGGCGGCATGACTTCCGGATCGTTTCCGGGGGGTGGTCGGCTAATGGGAGCTTTGTGCTCAATCCGGGGCAGACCTACGTGTTGAAGCCGAGCCTGACGCTGTCGCTGGAGCAGTAGGGCGTATGGGCTGACGGTGGCACGTTAGCATCGATCTAAATTCAGGGCCGCTTGCCGATTGGTGGGCGGCCCTTTTTATGGGAGTGTTGGGCGCGATGCTGCGGGGTCGCAATACGCGCGCATGTATCATACACTCCTAGTTGCACAAAGAGGAGGCACTCGTGGCGTCACAACTCGTATTCCTGGCAATTCACGGCATTGGCGATCAGACGGCAGATTTCGCCGACGACCTCAAGCAGAAACTGAAAGAGGAGCTTCGACGGCGCGGGATGCGGCGGTTCGGTTTCCACTTTGCGTACTATCAGGATCTCTTCCAGGAACAGCAGGACGCACTCTGGGAGCGCGCATCCGCCGCGGACATGGGCCTCAAGCGCAGCCGCGGCTTTGCCCTGAAGTACTTCGGGGACGCCCTGGCGTACCAGTATCGCTCGGAGGGGCGGAACAGCCTCTACCGGCAGGTACACGACCGCCTGCGCCTGGCCATTGCGGAGGCCAACGAGGACCTCAACGAAGGGGGCTCCCTGGTCATCCTGGCGCAGTCCTTCGGCTGCCACGTCCTGGCCAACTACATCTGGGACATGCAGCGCGGAATCGGCCTCTGGGAGCGCGGGCGCCCGCGACCGCAGGACCGTCTTGGCAACGTGAAGCTCCTGATCACCACCGGCTGCAACATTCCCCTCTTCGTCTCCGGCCTGGACAAGATCGAGGCCTTCGAGAAGCCGAACGATGACTTCTCCTGGATCAACTTCTACGACCGCCGGGATCCCCTGGGCTGGCCCCTCAAGCCGCTGTCGAGCGACTTCGAGAACTCCTACGACAACCTGGTCACCGCGGACGTTCCCGTCGGCGCCGGCCTGCCGGTCCGCAGCCATCTCAACTACTGGCGCAAGCGCCGCATGATCTGGCAGATCAGCCACGCCGCCCTGAAGTACACCGGCATTGAGGA
>CAZZIE010000280.1:0-3256 GCA_964654185.1 uncultured Spirochaetaceae bacterium
AGGGTCGGGATCGTTGCCATGAGGGCGCCCGACACAATGACGGTCCAGTCCTGGACGTACTGCCCCTGCAGGATGGCCAGGCCGGTGGTGACCGGCATCTTCTCCGCGGTTCGGATCAGGATCAGCGCCCAGAGGTAGTCGTTGAAGATCCAGGTGAACTCCAGGGTCGCAATGGCCGCGAAGGCCGGCACGGTCAGGGGGACCATGATGCTCCACCAGATCCGCAGCTCCGAGCAGCCGTCCAGCCGCGCCGACTCCATGAGCTGCACCGGCACCGTCATCATGTAGTTGCGCAACACGAAGGTGCAGAAGCCGAGCTGGAAAGCGACGTGGATGGCAATAAGTCCCACGTAGGTGTCGTAGATCCCCAGGAAGTCCGAGAGCTGAAAGACCGGCAACAGCAGAATCTGAAAGGGCAGCATGGTGCCGCCGACAAAGAGGAAATAGAAGTAGTTCCTCCCTTTGAAGCGGAACCGCGCCAGGGCGTACGCCCCGAGGGACGAGAGCGCCAGCGTCAGAAAGAGCGCCGGCATGGTAATGATGAAGCTGTTCGGCAGGTAGCGGTCCAGGCCGCCGCGGCGCCACGCCTCTCCGAAGCTCTCCACGGAGACGCGCTCCGGCCAGGCGAGAAAGCCGTTCTGCAGGATGTCGTCGTTGGTCCGCAGAGAAGTCACGCCGGCGACGATGAGCGGAACCAACCAGAGCGCCGTCAGAACAGCAATGACGGCGAAGATGATCACCCGGGTGGTGGGCTTCATTGCGCGGGCACTAGCCATTTGCTTCCTCCCGGGCGATCCGCGTCAGGTAGAAGAGAATGAAGGCCAGGCTGATCATGAAGAGAATGACCGCAATGGAGGCGCCGTAGCCCATGCTGTAGTTGTTGAACGCCTCAATGTACATGAAGTTCGCCAGGACACTCGACGAGTTGAAGGGGCCGCCCCTGGTCATGACCGACACCAGGTCGAAGGCGCGCAGCGAGTCAATAATACTTATGACGATGACTACGACCGTCACCGGCGCCAGCTGCGGGAGGATCACATTGAAGAAGCGCTGCACCGCGTTGGCGCCGTCCACATGGGAGGCATCGATCAGGTTGGGGTCGACGCTCTGCAAGCCGGCGAGATAGAGAACCATGACGTAGCCCACCTGCCGCCACACCGCGACCAGGATGATCGCCTCCATGACGACCTCGGGATCACTCAGCCACCCCCGCGCCAGGGAGCCCAGCCCAATGGCGCGGAGAAAGCCGTTGATCAGGCCGAAGGCGGGGTTGTAGAGCCAGGACCACACCAGTCCGCTCACCACGAGGGAGAGCACCATGGGGGCGAAGAAACACGCCTTGAAGAACCTGGACCCCGGGATCTCCCGGTTGAGGGCCATGGCAATGAAGAGCCCCATGACAATGGGAATCGTCATGAACACGAGAATCCACTCCAGGTTGTTGAAGAGGCTCGTGTAGAAGACCTCGTCGTTGAAGAGGCGCCGGAAGTTGCGCAGGCCAATGAACTCCGGGCTCGAGAATCCGTCCCAGCTCGTGAGGCTCAGATAGAAGCTGTAGATCATGGGCCCGATGACCCAGATGAGGTAGATGATCACCGGGACGGCCAGAAACAGATAGGGCGTAAGGGTTGTCCGTATCCGTGCTCTATTCATGCCGTGAATCTCTTGGAATGAACGGGACCGGACCGCGGCCGTGTGCGCCACGGCCCGGTCCCTGATTTCGGGTCGAATGGTTACGAGCCTTCTCCTACTCGTCGGAGAAGAGCTCCTGTCGCGTCTGCTCCAGGCGGTCCAGAATCTCCGGCGCCCTGGAGGGATCGTTCCAGAACTCCATGAAGCCGTTCATGCCGCGGTCGGCCATCTCCGGCGTGGTGTCCCGGTCGTAGAACTGCGCAACGTAGTCGGCACCTTCGATCAGGGCGCGGCCCTTCTGCTGCACCTCGTCGTAGACGTCGTTGGAAACATCGCCGTTGGTGACCAGACGGCCGAGCTTCTCAGCCATATAGGTCTGCGCCTCGGCGGAACCGAAGTACGCAAGGAGCTCCTTCGCCAACTCGGGGTGCTGGGACTCGGCGGCAATGAAGTAACCGTCGGTCGGAGCGTCCTCACCAATGGGCACATCCGGATCAATGATGGGGAAGCGGAAGAAGTCGATCTTGTCCACGTCCTCTTCGGGGTAGGAGTCGCGGATGAAGTCGCCCATGAGGTACATGGCGGCGTCGCCGTTGTTCATGAAGGGGATCGCCTCCGCCCAGGAGTAGGATGCCGGATCATCAATGAAGTAGTCGTTCTCAATGAGTGGCGCCCAGTAGTCCTCGAATACGCTCAGAACGCGCGGGTCGTTGTAGCTCTCCTTGCCGAGCATGAGGTCAATGTGGAACTCCGGCCCGTTGACGCGCATGTTCAGGTAGTCGAACCACGCCGCCGCGGTCCAGCGGTACTTCGTGCCGATGGCGATGGGCGTGACGCCGTTTGATTTCAGCTCTTCACAGACCGCCAGGAACTCGTCCCAGGTCTCGGGGACCTCGAGGCCGTACTCATCGAATACTTCGGTGTTGTAGTAGACGGCCCACCAGTACCAGGTGGCGGGGAGGAAGTACTGACTTCCCTCCACGGTGCTCAGCGCCCGGAAGCCCTTGGGATAGGACTCGTTCCAGCCCTGCTCCTCCCAGACGTCGCTGATGTCCATGATCAGGCCGCGGTCAATGAAGAAGCGTGCCCGATTTCCGGCGAACCAGGTCATGACGTCCGGCGGCGTCGAGGAGGTCAGGTAGGCGCGGATGGCCTGCTTGAAATCCTCGTGCGCAACGGTGCTGTGGATCACCTCGGCGTTGGGGTGATCTTCCCGGAAGCGATTCACCAGTTCGGCGTCAGCCTCCCGTGGTGCCGGGTCACTCATGTAGGAGTTGTAGATGACGATCTGCCGCTCCTGGGTTTGAGCAGCCTCGCCTTCACCTTCGGCCGCTCCCTCCTGCTGTCCCCCTGCGAAGGCAACCATGCCGCCTGCCAGCAGAAGAACGAGAATCCACAATGCGTGTCTTCTCAACATACGAGAACCTCCGTTTTAGTTTCTTTGTGGAAGAAAGTCTGGACCCGGTTCGGTCCCCGGTCAATCGCAAGATTTGAAGGGCATTGTGAAAATATGAATCCGGGCGTAGGCTGATGGCGATGGTACCGGCAGTTGCACCGGTGACCGCAGCGGCGGCGCGGCGTGCCGCCTGGGCGGGGGGTGCCTGCGGCGCCGGCGGTCGGTCGC
>CAZZIE010000281.1:0-3246 GCA_964654185.1 uncultured Spirochaetaceae bacterium
ATTCAAGCCGAAGGCCTCAGCCGTTGTGATCCACCCAGCGTCGGTTGCGACCGAGTACGGCGAAATCCAGTCCCCAAGCGACTTTGCCGGGGCGGCGATTACTCCAAGAAGCCAATACCGCTGTCACGATGCGGTCGGCGGCCAAGCCGACAAACTCTTCCACCGGCATGCAGGGAAGCTCAATCCCCAACGCGTCGAGATCAACGCCTCTTCCATCTCTGCGGACGGCTTCTGCCGAGCGATTCTCCGGCCCGGTATGAGTATGCGTTGCGTTGATTATCACTATTTTGACATCGGGCTCGGCTTCGTCTGTTTGAATCCGGCTGCGAATGGCCTCACCCAACTCATCAGAGATGCTGTTCAGGTCACATGAGACGAAGACCGCATGTTCGTCACCGTTGTCGAGGGTTAATACCGTTGCTGTCAACGATTCCGGCGGAGCTTCCGGCAAACGGGCATAAAACTGCCCGGCGATGATGACCGGTTTTTCCGGTGTGAGATCAGCTTCGGCCCATCCGATTTGCAGACTTTTCACATTGGTTTTCATCGTTCAGTCCCCAAATAGATATGGTTTTTCCCGTCGCGAAGCCGATGGGGAAAAGCGTATTGAACGGAGCGCGGGGGGCATTCATTGCCACAGCGTGGAGTCGGCGAGTGTGGTCGGCGGGGATCCGCGCGTTCGGAATGGCCGTAGGCACGGCCAGGAAGGCAGAAGAGGGCGGGAGGGCAATACGCCAGCGCACCCGATCCGGTGGGACGCGAATCGGTTGATGACAGACAAGGAGATGGGCGCCATGGCCGCGTGAGCCTGCGACAGCGCAGAAGCGTTCGGCGGTGTCGACACGCTATGTATTCTGCACCGGGCTACGTGACCATGAGGACGCCTGCCCGCTGAAGGGATTCGACGCACACCACGTTCCGGCTCGCGCAGTTCGGGCAGCTCACGGCATGGGCGTGCGCCTCCAGCTCACTTCGGTCGAGCGCGTCCTCGGCCAGGTCGCCGATGCGGCCGCCCGGCTCCGCGACGGGTCCTGGCGTGGCGAGCAGCAGGAGATGTCGCGCCGCTTCCTGCCGGGCCCGGTGCGACGGGTGCCAGAGGCCGTAATACCGCACCTTGTGAAAGCCCCGGGGCAGGACGTGAAGCAGGAAGCGATGCAGGAATTCGACACCTTCGAGCCGCTCCGTTTTCCATTCGCCCGTGTCATGATCCTTGTAGCGAAAGGTGACGTGGCTCTCGTCCATGGCGAGCAGGCGGGCGTTGCCGATGGCGATCCGAAAGACGTAGCGAGCCAGATAGCGCAGTACCGCGTCGCGTCCCGCGCCGAAGGGCTTGCAGAACGAGCACCACGCTCTCGTCCACACCTTGGCGGGTACTTGGGCGAAGAGTTCGGGATGGTGCTTCCGGAGCGCCTCGGCGAAGCGTCGGCCGATCATGGGCGAGAGCTTTTTGACCGGCACGAGAAATCCGGACGGCGCCTCATGCCAGCGCGTGCCGTCTTCGCTCACCCCTCCGCCGGTGACGAGCATGTGGACGTGGGGGTGATGATGCAACTGTCCGGTCCACGTGTGCAAGACCGCCAGGATGCCGACTTCCGCGCCGACATATTTCGGTTCGCCGGCGAGGTCGCGCACGGCGTCGGCGGCGGTCTTCATCAGCAGGCCGTAGAGAATCTTCTGGTGCCGCAGGAAGAGCCGGCGCAGTTCGGCGGGGACCGTGGCCACGACGTGGAAGTATTCGCAGGGCAGCATCTCGGCTTCCCGTTTCCTGAGCCAGTCGGCGGTCTGCCGGCCGTGGCACTTGGGGCAGGCGCGGTTGCGGCAGCCGTGGTAGCTCCAGAAGGCTTCGCCGCAGTCGCCGCACCGGTAGCGTCCGCCGCCCATGGCGGGGGTCATGCAGCCGGCGATGTCCCGCAGCGCGCGGCGGTGCGACGGCAGCATGACGTGGCCGAAGCGTTCTTCGTAAGCCGGGCCGAAGCGGCGGACGATGTCGGCGAGTTCGGGGCGGATGTCAGTCATGATCGCGCCCTCCGCCGAGGATGCCGCGGGTCATGGTTTCGAGCCGGTCGCGCAGGTCGTCGCGCATGGGCGTGGTGAGGTGGGTGTAGATCTCGGTGGAGGAGATGCGGGCGTGGCCGAGCAGCATCTGGACGACGCGCAGCTCGACGCCGCTCTCCAGGAGGTGGGTCGCGAAACCGTGGCGCAGGGAGTGGGGCGTGATGTTGGCCCCGAGGCCGATGCGGTCGCGGGCGTCGGCAAAGGCGCGGCGCACCGACTTCTCGCTGAAGGGGGCCGTGTGGCGGCGATTGGGGAAGAGGAGTCGCGGATGGCGGTGGGTGAGCCAGTGGGCGCGCAACGCCCTCAGCAGCGATTCGGGCAGCGGCAGGAGGCGCTCCTTGTTCCCCTTGCCGATGACGCGCACGACCATGCGTGTGGCGTCGATCGCCTCGACGCCGAGAGGCAAGGCGTCGTTGAAGCGCAGCCCCAGCGTGAGCATGCAGGAATAGCAGAGGCGATAGCCGGGCTTGGCGATGGCGGCGAGGAGCGCGCGGCCGTCCTCCCAGGAGACGGGCTCGGGCAGGCGCGCGCAGCGGGGCTGGCGCACCTTCTGCCGGGTGAAGAGCGTCCAGTCGACGCCGAGGCTTCGGTAGTAGAAGAACTTGAGGCCGCTCCAGTGAGTCTGGAAGGTGCCCTTGGGCACGCCCTTCCCGTCGCGGAGCCAGAGCACGTAGTCGCGGACCTGTTTTTCACAGAGTTTGTCGGGACGGACGCCGTAATGGTCCTGGAGGGCCACGACCGCGCCGATGTAGGCACGCCGGGTACCGGGGACGAGGCCGGCCAGTTCCATGTCCTGAATCATGCGCAGCCGCAGCGGCGAGACCGGCGGCTTCTCGCCGACCGCCTCCCGTGGCGCGGCTTCTCGCGCTGTCGCTTCCCGTGGCGCCGCCTTTCGCGGCGCTGATTCCCGTGGCGCCGCCTTCATGACCCTGGATTGCTCGTGGGTACGCTTCATCGTACATCCTCCATGCAGAGAGATTCGACCCCGGCCACAACGGCCGGGCTGCATGAAGGATAGGATCAGAGGCGCGGGACGAGGAGAGGCGGGAGGCGTGGCAGACGCGCGAGTCGACGACGAGCACGCCAGAAGACGCTCGCCTACCTACGCGGCGAAGCCGCTTCGTTCAATGGGATCCACAAACTCAGTTCGCTGGTTGCAGAACCTGGACAACAACGATGTGGATCAGGTCG
>CAZZIE010000282.1:0-3177 GCA_964654185.1 uncultured Spirochaetaceae bacterium
GCCGGCAACCCGGCGGCGACGCCCGCACGGGCTCCCACCGCCCCCGCTCCGGCGCTCCCCGCACCCGCAGCGAGGTCACGCGCTTTCACATTGTGCTGCCCCAGGTCTTCGGCGGCTTCATCCTGGTGTGGTCGGTCCTGGTCGCCGTGTCGGAGTACGAACTCACCGGCGGCGTCGCCACCTTCGTGATCGCCGTCCTCGCCATGAGCGTGTTGCTCCTCTGCCGCCCTCACGTCACGCTCCTCCTCTACGCCGTGAGCGTCGGCACCTTCTACCTGGCGGAGCGCTACCTGAGCCGCGGCCCGGACGCCCTCCTGCAGGAGTATCCCTTCCTGGTGGGCCTCCTCATCGTGGGGTTCACCGTCTCCCGCATCGTCTACCGGCAGTACCTCAGCGAGTTCCTCGCCCGGGAACGCCTCCGGGACGCCCAGCTGAAACTCATCCGCCAGGAGAAGCTCGCCTCCGTCGGCCACCTCTCCGCAGGCATCGCCCATGAGATCAACAACCCCCTTGGCTACCTGAAGAGCAACGTCGCAAGTCTGTCCGAACGCCTGAAGATCCTGAAACAGGACGATGATGATGGCCCTGCCCCCTCCTCCCCCGCCGCACCGCGGTCCCGACTGCGCGTCATCGAGGAGATAGAGGAGATGACCTCGGACATGCGCGTCGCGGTGGATAGAATCCAGAAGGTCGTGCGGAATCTCCTGAACTTCGCCCGTCCCCACTCGGTTCAGGAGTACGAGGACTACGACATTCATGAGGGGATCGAACGGACCCTGGAGATTGCCCGGAACAGCTACAAGTACACCGCCAGGATTGTCCGCGACTTCGGTCGGGTACCGCGGATCGAGTGCCACGGCAGCGAGATAAATCAGGTGCTCTTGAACATCATTGTGAACGCCGCCTCGGCGGTGGAGTCGGCGTATACGGGGACCGACCGCATGGGCACCATCACCATTCGCACCCATTCGGTCGGGGACACCGTAACCTGCGACATCTCCAACGACGGCCCGCCCATTCCGGAGTCACAACGGGAAGAGATCTTTGAGCCCTTCTTCACGACAAGGCAGAGCGGAGCCGGTCAGGAGGGAACCGGCCTAGGTCTCAGCATTGCCCGGCACATTGTCATTGAACGCCACCACGGCGACCTGCGCCTCATCGAGAGCGGTGAGCAGACGACCTTTCGGATGGAGTTGCCGGTCCGGCAGCAGCGGTAGGAGCGCTGCGCCGCAGGCGCGGGGAGGTCGGGGCGCGCGCGGCGCCGGGGCGCGTGCGCCGCGCCTGCGGGGCGGGCCGCCGTGCCGCCCGCGTCAGTTCAACGCCTGCTCGATCTCCCGGATGAGGTGGCCGGTGTCCCATGGCTTGGTCATGAAGGAGCTGATGCCGGCCTTTCGGGCCTTCTCGATCTCCTTGGTGTCGTTGTATGCCGTCAGGACAATGATCTTGATGTCGGGGTATCGGTCCTTGATCTCCAGGGCCATGTCACCGCCGGACATGCCGGGCATGCGGATGTCCGCAATCACCAGATCAACCTCGCCGCGGTGCTCCGCAATGAAGTCGAGGGCCAACTGCCCGATGACCGTGCCGCTCACGGAGTAGCCGTTCGCCTTCGCCCACTCATCGAGCTCCCGGGTGAGACTGCGGATGATCGGTGTTTCATCATCGACAATGAGAATGTATCGGTTACGCCCGCTTCCGTCCTGGGCTTTCGAGGAAGCGGGGTGCTCTGCTTCTGAAGTACGCATTCGAGAGTTTCTCCCAGTACCTGATCACAACGTAGCACGACTCAATGGCTCTGTCTGCACCGGCCGCGGCACCGCGCCTACCGCTCCTGCAGTTGTGCCGCCTCTTCCGCAATGATCTCAATGCCGCGGCGGACCTGCTCATCATCCATGGCGTAGTTGAGGCGGATGCACTGGTCGGCGTGGTCCCAGGGTTCATCCAGGCCGAAGGAGAAGTAGCGCCCGGGAACGACAATGGTGTTGCGCGCTTTCAGCCGGTTGTAGAGTTCGTAAGTGTTGGAGCGCAAGCCGCGAAACCACACCCACAGAAAGAGCGAGCCTTCGGACAGGTGGACCGAGTAGTCGACGCCCCGGGCGGCGAAGGCTTCATCGATCCAGGCTCTGGCCTTCCGGGACTTCTCCAGGTAGAAGGGCCGAACCACATCCCGGCTCAGCCGGAGAATCTCCCCGGACTCGACCAGAGGCTGCATGATCGCCTGGCCGACACTGCCGTTCGCCAGGCTGACGATCGCGTTGGCACTCGAGAGCGCCTCGACAAGCTCTTCACGGGCAACAATGATCCCCGTCCTGGTCGAGGGAAGGCCGATCTTGGAGAGGCTCATTGTCAGGACGATGTTCGGGTTCCACACCGGCGTGGCCTCCGTGAAGATCATGCCGGGGAATGGAATGCCGTAGGCGTTGTCAATGACCAGCGGTATATCGTGCTTTTTTGCCGCCCGATCGAGGACCTCGATCTCTCCGTCGGTGAGGACGTTGCCGGTCGGATTGGTCGGCCGGGAGACGCAGATCGCCGAGATATGGTCGTCCACGTGGAGCTCTTCCAGGTCCACGTGGTACTTGTGAGTGGTTGCATCGATCTGCTCGATCCGCGGGAGGCGGCCCTCGAAGTTGGAGCCGCCGACGCCCTGATTGGCGTAGCCAATGTACTCCGGCATAAGGGGAAAGAGGATGCGCCGGTTCGACCCGTCGGCAAACTCCCCGGAGAGCATGTTCAGGAGCACGAAGAAGCCCGTCTGACTGCCGTTGGTAATGGCGACGTTCTTTGCGGAGATGTCCCAGCCGTACTCACCCCGAAGCAGCTCCGCCAGCGCCTCCAGAAACCGTACCCGCCCCTTTGGGGTATCGTAGTTTCCGAGCATCCGTTCGAGCTCATCCCCGTTGCCGGCAATCTCCGCCATCCGCCGCCGGTAGATCGCATCCAGCTCCGGAATGTGCGCCGGATTCCCGCCGCCGAGCATGAACTTCTCCCCGGGACTCGCCATGGCATCGCCCAGGTCGTCCATGAGAGCCAGAATACCGCTCTTCTTCGTCAGCCGCTCACCGAACCGTGAGAATCTCATGCCCGGGAGTATACCGGAGGCACCAGTGAGTTGAAACACGGGGCGGCGCATGGACAGAGCCGGGCCGGGGCGGGGGCCCGGGGGGCAACCCGGGC
>CAZZIE010000283.1:0-3167 GCA_964654185.1 uncultured Spirochaetaceae bacterium
TCCGAACTTCTCCGCCTGTTTGGCCAGGCGGAGCGCCTTGCGGTACCCCTCGGGGTGCGCCATGCCGTAGTTGCGCCGGAGGTTCTCCTTCATGTTCCGGCCCTTCTGGTGGCCGATCACCGTGAAGAACACCCCGTCGATTCGCGCAATCCCGCCGACCAGGGCCGGGTCATCCCCGAAGGAGCGGTCCCCGTGAAGCTCCAGAAAGTCCTCCGCAATGAGCTCAACAAGCTGCAGCGTCGTCGGCCGCCCTGCGTTCCGGGCAAGGGCGACCCGGTTCCACGCGTCCGGAACCTCTTCGTGGTCGCTCAGGAGCTTCTCCGACAGGCGGTCGAGCTCCGCCTCCACGTCCGGCCGCTCCGCGGCGAGAGAGCGGAGCTCATCCATCTTCTTTCGGATCTCTTCGGATTTCATTGCATCCTCGCTGTGGCCGGGCGGTGACTGTCAATGAGGAACGCCAGGGTCTCCTTCATCTTCCGCCGGCTCACCACGGCATCCACGAAGCCCTTGTCGAGCTGGAACTCCGCGCGCTGGAACCCCTCGGGCAGCTTCTGCCGGATCGTGCCCTCGATCACCCGGGGCCCGGCGAAACCGATCAGCGCCTTCGGCTCGGCCAGGGTAATGTCCCCGAGCATGGCGAAGGACGCCGTAACACCGCCGGTTGTCGGATCAGTCAGGACGATGATGAGGGGCCGCCGCGCTTCATCAAGGAGTGTCGCTGCATGAGAGGTCTTTGCCATCTGCATGAGGGAGAAGATGCCCTCCTGCATGCGCGCCCCGCCGGAAGCGGTGAAGATGATCACCGGCAATTGCCGCGCCGCCCCTTCGACCATGGCGCGCATGATTCGCTCCCCGACGACCGAGCCCATGCTCCCGCCCATGAACTGGAAGGACATGACCGCAATCACCGCGTGCCGCCGGTGGATCCGGCCCACCCCGATGGTCGCCGCCTCGGACAGCTCGGTCTTGTCGCGAGCCTGGACCAGCTTTGCCTCGTAGTCGGGGAAGTTGATCGGATTCGTGGCGGGCAGGTCGGCGGCGAGTTCGTCGAAGACTCCGGAGTCCACGGTCATGCGGATTCGTTCGAGGGCGTTGATCCGGAAGTGGTGCTCGCACGCCGGGCAGACGTAGAGGTTCCGGATCAGATCCTCTTCCTCAACGTGATGTCCACAGTCGGGACAGGCGTGCTGCTTGCGGACGTAGGATCGATCGTCGATCTCGCCCAGGTTCCGCACCGTGCTTCTGCTTGTCGGTAACACACTCCGGAACCAGCGTCGAAGTCGCGTCGGCATTATGCCACCTCTGATTCGATCTCCGTCATGAAGGCGGTACCGTAGTCTCCGCTCCGGAAGCGGCGGTCTTTGAGAATGCGGAGCTGGTCGTCAATGTTCGTAGGCACCCCGTCGAGCTCGAGCTCTTCCAGTGCGCGGATCATCCGGCGGATTCCCTCCTCCCGCGTACGTGCCCAGCACAGGAGCTTTCCGATCAGCGCATCGTAGTGCGGTGGTACCTGGTAGCCCGTGTAGAGGAAGGAGTCCATCCGGACGCCGTAGCCGCCCGGCGGCAGGTAGCGCATCACAGTTCCCGGCGCGGTTGCATTGATCCGGCACTCCATGGCGTATCCCCGGACCTGCACCTCCGCCTGAGTTACCGAGAGCTCCCGGCCGGCGGCGGCGCGAAGCTGCTCCTGAATTATGTCGATGCCGGTCACCAGCTCCGTGACGGGGTGCTCGACCTGAACCCGGGCGTTCACCTCCATGAAGTAGAAGTTCCCGTCGTGCACCAGGAACTCCACGGTTCCGGCGCCGACGTAGCCCACCGCCTCGAAGAGGCGTACCGCCGCCCGGCCCATCTCCTCCCGCATCTCCGGGGTGATGGCGCCGGAGGGGCTCTCCTCGATAAGCTTCTGGTGGCGCAGTTGCACCGAGCAATCGCGCTCGCCCAGGTGGATTACGCTGCCCCGGGCATCCGCCAGGACCTGGATCTCCACGTGACGCGGGTTCTCCAGGTACTTCTCCAGGTAGACCGTCCCGTCGGAGAAGGCGCTCTCCGCCTCGTTCGCGGCGACGTGGAGGACCCGCGCGAACTCCTCCTGCGCGCGGACGACACGCATGCCCTTTCCCCCGCCGCCGGCGGCCGCCTTAATGATCACGGGGAACCCCATCCCGGCGGCTGCCCGCGCGGCCTCTCCCACATCCTCCAGACTGCCCGGGGAGCCCGGGATGACGGGAACGCGATTCTCCACGGCCACGCGCTTCGCCGCAACCTTGTCCCCGAGCAGCGCGATGGTTTCCGCATCCGGCCCGACGAAGGTCAGCCCCGCCTCGGTGACGCGTCGGGCGAACTCGGGATTCTCCGACAGGAAGCCGACGCCGGGGTGGACTGCGTCGCACCCCTTCAACACGGCGGCGGAAATGAGCCGATCCTGCCGGAGGTAGCTCTCCTTCGCCGGGGACGGGCCAATGCATACCGCCTCGTCCGCGAGACGCACCGCCAGGGAGTGGCGGTCCGCCTCCGAGAAGACGACGACGCTGCGGATACCGAGCTCCCGGCAGGCGCGGACGATCCGCACTGCGATCTCGCCGCGGTTGGCAATGAGCAGGGAGAAAATCATAGGCGCCGGACCTGGAGAATCGGCGTGCCGTACTCCACCATCTCGCCATTCTCGATCAGGATGCCCTCGACGCGCAGATCGAAGTCCGCCTCGAGCTCATTCATGACCTTCATGGCCTCAATGATGCAGAGGGTGTCCCCCGCTTTCACCTCCGTCCCCTCTTCGATGAAGGGCGGCGAGTCCGGCGCCGGCGAGCGGTAGAAGGTTCCGACAATGGGAGAGGTGATCTCCTCGAGGTCCGGCTCCTGCGGCGATCCCTGCCCCCCACCGCCTGCGGCGACTGCTGCGGGACCGCCATGTTGAGCTGCGCCCCCGGCGCGGTCAGGCCCGGCGGCTGCGCCGGGCGCCCCAACATCCGAGGGCGCAGCGGCATTTGCGGCCTCGACAGCACTCCCCGTCGCAGCCGCACCGGCGCCGCGACGAAGGACAACGGTCTGGTCGCCGTCGGAGACGCGCACCTCCGATAGCGAGCTCTCATCTATGCGATCGATCAACGCAATGATCTCGTCGAACGTCATGTCATCCAGCATGGGCGGGGTGATCCCGTAGTCCA
>CAZZIE010000284.1:0-3128 GCA_964654185.1 uncultured Spirochaetaceae bacterium
CTTCGCCGCGGGGTCCGTGGTGAATATCCTTGTGTTGTCCATGCTCTTCGTTGCCTCCCGGCGGCCGCTCCAGTACGATGCCATCTCCGAGTTGGCGTGATTCGCTCACGGCACCTCCGTGGACGCTCTCCGACGCCTGGGCGTATACTAGCCCCCACTATGACAGTCGTACTGGGCGCCCTGGACGGCGAAATCAAGGAGCTCGTGGAGGCCGTAACCGACCGCCGCGAGGAGACCTGGCACGGACATCACTTTCACCAAGGCACCATTGCCGGGGCCCCGGTCGTGATTGCCAGGAGCGGCGTGGGCAAGGCCTACAGCGCGGCGGTGGCTCAGCATCTCATTGATCGATATCAGCCGGAGCGGCTGATCTTCACCGGCGTGGCCGGGGCGCTGAACCCCGACTACGCGATCGGCGACATTGTCGTTGCCCGGGACTGCATGCAGTACGACCTGGACGCCACTGCCGTCGGCTTTGCCCGGGGCGAGGTGCCCTATACCGGCCTGCGAGAGCTCGCCTGCGATCCTGAGCTGGTGCGCGTCGTCTCCTCCGTGCCCACCGAGACCGAGGGCGTTCACGTCGGACGCATTCTGACGGGGGACCGCTTCGTCACCACCGCGGACAAAGAGGAGTACGCCTTCCTGCGGCAGGAGCTCTTCGGAGACGCCGTGGAGATGGAGGGAGCCGCAGTGGGGCTGGTGGCAACGGTCAACGAGATCCCCTTCGTCGTGGTTCGTACCATCTCGGACCGCGCGGACAAGGAGACGGGGAAGCGATTCGCCAGGGTCCTTCCCATGGTGGCGCGGCACGCCCGGGCGGTCGTGCGTCACCTCCTGGAGAACATCTGACGCTCCCGCAGTCGGCCCGGACGGAGAGGCGCGACCCCGGCGGCGGCCCGGACGGAGAGGCGCGACCCCGGCGGCGCGCCGCCGCGCGGCGCGGACAACCGTCCCGCCCCGCCGAACAAAGCTTACACGGAGCCCGCGAGGCACCTGGAAGGATAGACACACATGCACGGTTTCACGGTTCAGTCATCAACGGAGCTTCCGGAGTATCACGGCACCGGAACCCTTCTGCGGCACGAGCAGAGCGGGGCACAGGTGTACCACCTGCACAACGACGACCCGGAGAACATGTTCTCCTTCGCCTTTCGAACACCGCCCCCGGACTCCACCGGGGTTGCGCACATCCTGGAGCACACGGTGCTCTCTGGATCCCGGAGCTATCCGCTGAAGGATCCCTTCCTGCATCTCATGAAGGGGAGCATGAACACCTTTCTCAACGCCCTGACCTTTCCGGACAAGACGGTCTATCCGGCGAGCAGTTCCGTGGCAAAGGATCTCTTCAACATCATGGAGGTCTACGGGGATGCGGTCTTCTTCCCGCTTCTCAAGCGGGAGCTCTTTCAGCAGGAGGGCCACCGCCTGCAGTTCACGGCGGACGGCACTCTGGAGCGCACCGGCATCGTGCTGAACGAGATGAAAGGCGCCCGGTCCACCCACGATGCCGTCGCCGGTGACTGGGCGGTCCGCTCCCTCCTGCCGGATACGCCCTACGGCTACGACTCCGGCGGCGACCCCGCGGAGATTCCGCACCTCACCTACGAGGAGTTCGTCGAATTCCACCGGCGCTACTACCACCCCTCGAACTGCCAGATCTTCCTCTACGGCAACATTGAAACGGAGCGCTATCTGGAGCTCCTGGACCGGCGCTTCCTCTCGCACTTCCATCCGCAGGAGCGCCCCGGGCCCATCCCGGAGCAACCGCGCTGGGAGAGCCCCCGGGAGGTCGAGCGCACCTTCCCGCTGGAAGAGAGCGAGGATGAGCAGAGCCAGTCGTCCGTGACGCTGAACTGGCTCCTCTTCCCCGTAACCGACCCGGTGCGTCTCAAGGCACTGGAGGTTCTCGGCGAGGTGCTCCTGGGCCATTCCGGTTCGCCCCTGCAGAAGCTGATCTCCGAGTCGGATCTCGGCGAAGACCTCTCCAGCCCGAGCGGCATCGAGACGGACCTGCGCCAGGCGATCTTCGCCGTGGGCATGCGCGGCACCGATCCGGACAGGAAGGACGCAATCATCGATCTCATTGAAGGGGAGCTCCGGCGCCTGGTCGATGAAGGGCTGGACGAGGAGCTCGTCACCGGCGCCATCCGCACGGTGGAGTTCCGAAACCGCGAGATCCGAAGCGGTCCCACCGGCATTCGCCTTGCCGGCCGCCTCTACCGCGGCTGGCTCCACGACGCGCCGCCGGAGACCACCCTGGAGTTCCGCCGCCCCTTCGACGCGCTGAAGCAGGAGATCGAGAAGGATCCCCGCTACTTCGAGTCCATGATCACGGACTACCTCCTCGAGAACCCGCACCGCTCCACGCTGGTCGTCCGCCCGGACAAGGAGCAGCTCGAGCGGGAGCGTCAGGAGGCGGAGCGCGATCTCGCCGCAGTCTCCGCGGCGCTCACCGAGGAGGAGCGCGTCCGCATTGCCGAGGAGCAGCGCGCCCTCGAAGAGCTCCAGGCGCAGCCCGACCGCCCCGAAGACATTGCGCGCCTGCCGGTCCTCACGAAGGACGACGCACCCCGGGAAGTCACCCACATCCCCGTGGAGTCCACGCGAACCAGCGACGGCGTCGAAGTGTTGCGCCATGAAGTGTTCACGAACGGCGTCGTATACATCGACCTGGCATTCTCTCTCGACGGCATCTCAGAGGAGCTTCTGCCCTACATTCCGCTGTTCACCACCGCCGTCACCGAAACCGGCCTCTCCGACATGAGCTACGACGCGGTGTCCAACGAGATCTCCCTCAAGATGGGCGGTCTCAACGCCTCGGCGGAAGTCTCCCGCATCAAGCATTCTGAGGACGATGCTCACGGCGGCCCGCCGGCCGACACGCCCCACGCCTATCTCCACGTCCGGATGAAATGCCTGCGGGAGTCCCTCGACGAGGCGCTGGAGCTCATGCTCCGCATCCTCACCGACGCGAACCTCGGCAACGCCGAGCGCCTTGCGACGCTGGTGCAGGAGACGCGCAACGACTATCGCGCGGCGATCATCCCCGGCGGTCACAGCTTTGCCGCCCTCCGGGCGGCCCGGGGCATCTCCGGCACCGCCCGGGTGGAGGACTCCTGGCGCGGCAT
>CAZZIE010000285.1:0-3102 GCA_964654185.1 uncultured Spirochaetaceae bacterium
CCCGACGGCTGCTGTCGGTCGTGCGTGAGGCTTAGGCCGTAGGCATCGGCCGAGCAGCGCGAGGCCAATCCCGTCCCAAAGTGCACTTTGAGACGACATCTGCCGCATGACGGGATACACGTGAGGTATTCCAACAGGGGAGGTCTGCGTCATGAGGACGAGGGATTGGTCGGCAACGGCGCTTGTAGTTGCCGTGGTGGTGGCGATTGTGCTTGCGGGATGTCCGCTCTTTCCGACGGGAGACGAGCCCGACGGTGAGGACACCGGACCGGGCGATGGTACCGTGACGGTCGCACTGGACGGCGCATCCGCGGCGCCGGCGGGAGAAATGCTCGTTGCGTATGCGTATCCCGAGGATGAGAGCGATCTCGCCGCGGCAAATGTCCTGGCCACCGGGAACGCCGTCATCTCGGGCGGAAGCGCTTCCGTGCTGCTGAAAGAGGACGACGGCGACTTCGGTGCCACCGGGACCGACTGGACCGCCACCGGCGGCAGCAGGTACGACATCTACATCTATACGACGGATCAGGCCTCTTACGATTACGGGAGCAACTCCCGCCTCGCGGCCACCTGGCCGGAGGTCGTTACCGTGGACGGGGACCAGACCGTATCCGTTTCCTACGGCGACATGGTGGAGGCGAAGACCCTGACCATTTCGGTGACCGGCGCAACGGACTACGAGGGCGCGACCATGTTCGCCCGGGTCCTCCCCTCCGGAGGCGACCCCGGCTCCGATCAGCCCCTGGCGGTAGCGGAGGCGGCGGTGAACGCGGCGGGGGAGGCGGAGGCGCTCGCCCTCAGCGGCGGGGCAGCCTGGACCGGTACGCAGGGCACGAGCTACGACGTCTACATTGCCATTGATGCCGACGGTTCCGGTACCACCGAGCCGAACGCCGGCGACCCGGTGTACAACCCGGACGGGGGCGACCTGGGCCCGCTCTCATACACGCAAACCGGCAACAAGCGTGTGGACACTGATTCCGGCGACTACTCGCTCTTTGCGACTGACGGAACCGTGGAGGTGAGCCTCACCGGCGCGAGCGTTGCAAACGGGGAGCTCCTTGTTGCCTACGCCTACGACGAAGGTGAGACGGCGCTCGGTGATGTGGCGGCCGTTCGCGGGATTGCATACGCGGAGATTGCCGACGGCGCGGCGAGTGTGGTTCTCGAAGAGGTCGGCGCTGAGGGTGCGCCGACCGGGACGGAGTGGACCGCCGCGGGGGGACGGAGCTACGACCTCTACGTCTATACCACGACGGATGCCACGGACCTGGACTACACCGCAACCACCCGCATCGCCACGGCGTTCCCGCAGGTGATCGAGATCAACGGCGGATACAGCGCGGACGTTGCCTACGGCGACATGGTTGCGCGCTTCCTGGCGGTGAACATTGAGAGCGCCGACGCTCACGACGGAGAGAGCTTCGTCGCGGGGGTCTTTCCGGCGGGGGCGGACCCTGAGAGCACGCCCGATCCCATGCTCGGCATTGCCAGGGGAGTGATCGCATCCGGCGGGGCCTATCTCATGATGCAGGACGTCGACGGGGGCGTCTGGGAAGGCACCGACGGCTCGGCCTACGATGTCTACGCCTTCATTGATCTGAACGACAATGAGTGGCCCGACTCCGGGGACTGGCAGTACGACGGCGACGGCACCTCGCCGGACGATCCGACGGACCCCTACACGTACACCCAATCGGGAAACGAGTACGTGCTCACGGATTACAGTGCCTATGTTGAGGTAAACTGAGCCCCATGTGCCGCGGCGCCGGCGTCTCTCCGACAGGGGGCCGCCGGCGGCGGCATTGCGTGGCGGGGTTTCCGGCGCCGTGGTATCATGTAGTTTGTGCACTTCCTGGAGTTGCTCGCGGCGCTGGGAGCCGCGCAGGGCGTCCTGCTCCTTCTGCTGATCGGCTTCCGGTATCGACATCGCAAGAACCTGCCCCTCGCGCTGCTGGTTGTGGTGTTCTCGGTGCGGCTCGGAACCATCCCCTCCTGGAACGAGGCAGCCCTCCTTGCCAACCCGTGGCTGCTGCCGGTCACGACTCCCTTGCCCTTTCTCTTTGGTCCGCTCGTCTGGTGGTACGTCCGGGAGCTCACCTGGATCGGCGAGGCGCCGCTGCGGCGGATTGCCCTTCACGGAATCCCCTACGCCGCGGACGTGATTCTGGAGACCACCGTGGTAGTGGCCACCTCCGCGGCGGCGTATCAAGCCTTGGTGAGCTCGATCTTTGCCGGCGCGCCGCCGGGGTGGATGATTGTCCGCAACGTCGCAAAGGTTCTGGTGAACCTGATCTACATGGGTCTGGCGGTGCGCATTGCCTTCGCCAGGCCGGGGGCGCGGATCATGTCCGGAGACAACGGTGACCGGGACATCCGCAGTGTCCCCGAGGCATCCGTCCCGCGGGATCGCGGCCGCCGCCTGTGGCTGCGCGGGATCGCCGTTGCGCCCTTCGCCTCGTTGATTCCCTTTGCCTTCGTCGCGGTCTCACCGGGAGCCTCGGCGCGGCTCGCCGCCGGGGCGGTCGCACCCTTCGTCATTCTGGCCGCGGCCATGGTGGGGCTGATCTACCTCTTCTCCCTCCTGATTCTGGTTGCGCCCAATGTGCCCTGGCACTCCGGCGCCGGCGTACGGGACCAGGCAGCGGAGGCCGATGCTGAGGATGTGCTCCTGGCAGAGGCGGTGCGGAGCCGGCTGGCGGCCGGTTACTACCGGGATCCCGAGTTCACCCGGAACGCCCTTGCCGCGGAGCTCGGCGTCTCCATCAACCGTCTCTCCCACGCGGTCAATCAGGTCTACGGCGAGTCCTTTCCGGAGCTGGTGAATCGCTGCCGTGTGGACTACTTCATGCGCCGAGTGCTGACCGGTGCGCCGGCGCGGCAAACCATTCTTGAACTCGCCCTGGAGTCGGGTTTTCCCTCCAAGAGTACCTTCAACCGCGTCTTCAAGGATCACATCGGGGTGACGCCGTCGGCCTTCGCGGCGACGCAGTCGCGCAGCGTCCGCGAGAGCGTCTCACCTTTGGGGCGGTAGGGCCCTCACCGCGGGCCGTAGGCATCGGCCGAGCGCAGCGAGGCCAGCTCTTCCATTGCACATCCCGG
>CAZZIE010000286.1:0-3024 GCA_964654185.1 uncultured Spirochaetaceae bacterium
AAGAGGTCGTCGATGGCGGGGAGTTGGTCGTGATTGACCTGGGCATCGTCGTCCCACACGTCGTAGGCCTGACGAATGTAGACCACCAGATGGGTCACCGGGGAGAACCAGTCATCGCTGTAGGAACGGGTCGAGTGTCCGGTCGCGGCGCCGTCCAGGTATAGTGTCAGCCTTCCGGATCGATCCAGGACAACAGCAACATGGTGCCAGTCGCGGTACGACCAGTCGGGATGCTGCTCCGTGTTCTGCTGAACGGAGATAATTCCTCCAGCAGGACCGAAACGCCCGTACGCGGTGTCGCGATTCACCCACACTGTAGTCCGGTGCGTAGTTCTTGCAACGGACTCGTACGTGTAGGTATCGAGGGAGGTCGATACCTCCAGGATGCCACTCGGCTGGTAGGATTCCTCCGGGAAGCGCTCACGAAAACCTTCGGGATCGAATCCCGACGCATACATTACTTCGGTCTCACCCTCGTCGCCGGGGATTCGAACCCAGAACGCACAGGAACGCGGAAAACCGGCAGCCGGCAGCTCTATTCCGAAACCACCGCCCGGAAAATTGAACGCGCCTCCGCCATCCCGATCTGCGACGAAATGAACGTGGTCCTCCGGAACGGACGGGTCGGGATCATTTGGATCGTAGGAGACGAAGCTGGTTTCATAGAACTCCGGTTCTGTGGCGCCGGCAATATCCTCAACGTTGCCGTCGAAGAGATAGCCCGCGAGGAGAGTCGGTTCTTCGTAATCGGCGTGGACAAGGTCGTTCGCCGCGAAGTCCGAAAGACTGATGTACTCGCATCCCGCAAGAGCTATGAGCAGCCCCGCTCCGAGCACGACTGAACCAATCCGTGACGCAGATACGCTCACAAGCTCACTCCGAAAGAGGACGCAAACCCATCTCGCCCGGTTCGAAGCCCGTAGATGTAGTTGGACCGCCAGAAGAGCTCGAACCGTTCAAAGGAGAAGACCGCCCCAAAGGCGCCGCCGACACTGAGACCCCATCCCTTGAAGTCCGTCTCTCCCTGTAGCAGTACCGAAAGCTCAGGATGGATGCCCGGCGCGAACCCTGCCAGGGGCCGCGCCGCAGCGCGCACGGAGGCTACCGGTGTGAAGCGGACCGGCGAAGACGCAATGAGTCCCGTGCCGAGACCGGCTTCCACCCGGCCGTATGGAGGGAATACCTCGTGGACGTAGCCGAACCGGCCGGCGGTCCCTGCCCCCACTTCGACGAGCATGCGCCGCCGTGCCAGGCGCGTGCTGTCGGAAATCGCGCCCGTTTCCTGAACAGCTCCAATGAGCTCCTCGTTGCGGCGCTGTGCGGCTGCAGGAGTGAATGCCAGGTCAATAATCCCGAGCGCAATGCTTCCGAAGAGATCGACGAACAGCACACTGTCTAGAATGAGATCCACGGTTTCGGATGCTCCGGGGGGCACATCCATGAACTCTTCAATGGTAATGGCTGTGATCGGCCCGAGTGCAATGAGCCCCATGCCTGTCCATCCGAGCGCTCGCCGCCCCGGAGATTCGTGAGCCAGCAGCGAACCCCCGAACATGGAGCTCAACATGACGAAGTCCAGCCCCGCCAGGAGGGGATCGCCGTAAAGTACTGAGGTCTCAAACGCGTAGGGCGCAACGGCGGCACGGGCAATGAGATACCCGGCCTTCGCCGCCGTCACGGCGAGACTCGCAATGCTCGGTGCCGCGGGACGAAGCAGGCGTTCCTCGATCTCTGGGGCTTCTCCGTTCACCCGGAGCTCCTGGACCAGGGAGGCCTGCTGATTCTCCATGACGTCGACCGCAGCGATCGACTCGTGGAACAGCGGTCGCTGGAGAACCAGCTCGTACCGCCCCGCTTCCACACCGAAGGTGCGCAACGGCGTGGTGCCGATGGGTTCGTCATCCAGAAGGACCGTCGCACCCGGCGGAGAGCTCTCCACCACCAGAGACCCGGTCGGCGCCTCTTCCGGTTGACCGACTGTTGAAGCGGCTGCCGGGCCGGCGTCAGATGCGTCGGCAGCGTCGCCACCGTCTGAGCCCTCCGCGCCGTCACCCCCCTGGGCAGGCTCCCCCGCAGCTTCTTCAGGCGGATCAAGCGCCACGGTTACCCGACCATCCCGCGGAACCTCGACGGCGAACTCCGCAATCGGCTGATCTCCCAGTGGACCCGGCTGTGTAATGCTGACGGTCCGGTCCCCGGCAACCACCTGGACAACCCGCTCATCCCGCGCGATGAGCTGACCGTCCACGTAGACGGCGAAGGCATCCAGATGCTCCGTATTTGCGACCTCAACGGAACCGAAGGAGAGCTCCCGACCGACGACCTGACTGGCGATCTCGAGGGCGAGCTCATCGGCAATGTCGAAGACGGCGAATACCGATTCGATCTCCTGTTCGAAGCGTGCGACGTCGCCGTCGTCCGGCGACCAGATGCCGGCTGCAATGGTGTACCCGGCTGAGTCGTCACGCTCAATGGCCCCGTAGACGGCGCCCGCGGCGCGTCTGCGGTCGTAGTACCGCAGGGACGCCTCCGGCGCCGCCGAAGGCAACAGGTAGTCTGCCCGTTCCACCTGCGGGACACCTGCCAGACGAAGGGTCAGCTCCAGGGAGTCCGTCACGACCTCGGCGAGCTGCTCCGGGCCGGCTCCCTCTGCGGCGAAGCGCGTCACCAGCGTAGGCCCGGTGCGGCCGTCCCGGTCCTGCCCTTCGGCGAGGGGGGTAACACCAACAAGCACCATCACGAGCGCAGCCGCAGTCCAGGTACCGCGACGGCGTCGGCACGCCCCAATCGCCCTGCGCTGCGGTTCCCGCCTATTCATCACGCAGCTCCCCGAGCTCAGCCTCGAAGATACGTTGCACCTCGCCTGCTGAGAGCGCATGACGGTAGACATGCAGGTTATCGAAGGCGGCATACGGTTCGAGAACCTCGAGCTCCTGGTAGTCTGAGTCAGGGTCGGCGGGGTCACCGCTTGATGACCAATCCGTCGAATAGGCCGTTCCGAGGAGCAGGTGCAGATCATCGCGG
>CAZZIE010000287.1:0-3004 GCA_964654185.1 uncultured Spirochaetaceae bacterium
CGGTGAACAGTCCATCGAGAATCCCCTCCGGGATCTCGTTGCCTTCGGCATCCACGATCTTGGTGTTCCGCGCCCGGCCATTGAAGGCCCGTCCGATGGGCGGCATCATATAATCGCCGGCCTTGGCCTCAAAGCGAACATAGGCGTGTTCCGCCCCCGAGGGTACCCACATGTGGAGATACTTACCTTTGGAGTACTCATTCTCCTGAATCCAATTGTCCAGAGGAGTAGCTGTCTCTATCGACGTACCGATCATCCCTTGGGGAGTTGATGTCACCCAGAAGTCTCTCCAACCGGGATCGGGAAGGTACACGACGTCTCCCTCTCGAGCCATATTGCTTTGCCCGTAGCTCGTCCATATGCGCGTCTGGCTGCGCGTTACAAAGACGCCATCTTGTTCCGCGATGAACCACTGGCCCTCGCCATCCAAGTTGTACACGCCCGGAAACGGCGACTCGGTAAGAACAGCCTCGGGCAGAGTCGCCAACGTGACTTTCAGAGGTCTGTTTGACATGCGTTCGATATAGTAGGTGCCCGGCTGGAGATAGTACGCGCCTCTCGCCTTTCGCTGCTTCAGGCCATTCTCGTCGAATATTTCGGCGCCAGGTCCCCAGATAGACAACTTCTGCCCGATGCCTACCGTCAAGCTATATCGGCCAATGGAACCGTACGGAAGTTCCACAACTGACTCACCGTCCTGATTGTCGACAAAGAAGGGATCCAGATCCATATCGCTCGTCGTTGGACGACTGAAGCGGATTTGGCTCCACCAGTACGTTGGCCCTGTGTTCAGTAGGTAGTATTCGCCCGCAGGGATAACGGACCACCCTTCTACACGGCTTCCATCTAGGCGACGCAGTGCTCCTGCCGTACAAAGCAGATCATTATCAAAGCGGAACCGAACCAACGAAACGCGGTCGTGAGCGTCGTCCTGCCAATGCCCCACATGGAGCAAGGCCGTTTCGCCCGGAGACAAGCCTGCAATCTCATCGCTGCGGTCGATCGCCTTTTCGATCGTAATCTCAGGCCGGACGTTCCAAGCGTCCATGACGTAGCGCCCCGTTGCAGGGATGATCGCGTAATCGCCCAGAGACTCGCCATTGCCGTCATAGACTGTCATGCCATGTACGTAGTCTCCGGCCTGAGCTGTGAAACTGACCCAGCCCTCGGACGCGAGTCGCCCTGTGAACTGACGCCGACCGGCGAATGTTTCGAACAGATCATCCAGATCCAGGGCTTCATCCATCGAAGGCCCACCGGCGGGGTACATGCGGCGGAGAGTGAAGTTCTGTACCCATTGACCCTCGCGAACCCCCGGGATGATGATATCGTACGTCCCCGCGGGTATCACGTCCCACATCTCACCCACGTACTCACCGGAAAGGTTGTAGAAGGCCGCGGAGCTGCTGTACGATCCATTGCGGCCCGCGACCCGGAAGTCATGCGGCAGTGTCACCCGGAAGTAGTGTGAGTCCGCGTCTTGCTGCTGGTCGACCTCCCAGACCAGGAGGGCCTCATGTTCTCGCCCCTCGATGAACTGCAGGGGCAGGGACGTGGGGTTTTCATGGGTGGAATCCCCTGACTCCTTGGTGATCTCATACCCAAACGTGGTCGGACGTTCCGGTGCTTCCAGACCGTGACGTGTCACCGCCTCCACGTACCAACTGCCGGCACGATGGATTTGAGGATCGCTTGGATCCACAATCATGTCCACAGGGACCTCACAAGCCATCTGGGTCGTCTTGAACGGTGATTCATCCATGCCCCTCAATTGCCACAGACCAGTAGAGACCTCTTCGAAATGTCCGCGCGGTCTCTGCAGCATCACCAGGCTCTCGCGAGTCAAGTAAGTGCCGGGCTCGAGAAGGTCGGTGTATGACCCCAGCCCATTCCCCTGGCTATCGTAGAGCGTGACATAATGCCCCGGCCACCATTTGTTGAGCACCATGTGCTCATCCAGGTCGAAGCTGAACCATGTGTCATCATCGGCCAGCGGCAGCCATAGTCCTCTGTCGGCCTCAAGGGATGTGGGCATATCCACCAACGCGTTGGTTACGTCCAGCGCATCTGTCCACGCACTCCCGCCCTGCAAGGGAACCCCTTCACCGACCGCAACCTTCAACAGGTAGTGCGATTTCCATCTGTACGTGCCGGTGCTCACTCGCAGAACAGGGGTGGTCTCGCTGCCCGGCAGATTCTCTCTGGTGACGGAAATGTTGGCGTTGTAATAGCCAGCGTATACACAGTCTTCGGCCTCCGATTTCGGCAAACGGTAGTAGTGTACTTCTTCGTTGTCTTCCAGTCTCGTTCGCTCCCCAACGTGCGTCCCCTCCAGCGCCCCATCGACCGTCCGCGAAGGTTGCCAGTTGAGCTCCCGCAACGGCAGGAACTCCATGTCGAAGCGATAGCCGTATGAGCCGAACTGATCCGTTCCGGTCTGAAAGAAGTAACTCCCTGGATTTAGAAGCAGTTCTTGCTGCCATTCATCCTCTGTCTGGCTGAAGATGACTTCCCCTGAATCCGTGAACACCTGTGCCGGCGCGTTTGCCGCCAACGAAAGTACCCACTGCGACTCGATCTCAAACGTGTACCAGTCCTCCGGCGCGCCAACATCTTCCGTATAGTCCCGCGTCCCTTGGACGCCCAACCACTTCGTGTCCGGGCGCGTAGAGTCGACCATGATTGCGGACGAAATATCCTGCGCCGTGGCCATGGTGTCGTGCGGATCCGGCTGCTCCAGAATGAGGGGATACGCACTGAGCAGCAGGCGGGGTTCGAGGGGTTGGAGTTCGACCGGGGTGATGGGGGTCGCGTCGCGGTGGTTCATTGTCATGTCCCTTCATGTTCCGGCCGGGATCGGCCGAGGTGGCGCACGAGGCGCTGTTTGCCCAATTCCGTGGGCTCAGGACAGGACGAAGCAGTCGAAACAGAAAGGATGAGCGATGCGCCGGCGCAGAATCACAGCCCGCCGATCGCACGTGCCTCCGAAAACAGATCCCGATTC
>CAZZIE010000288.1:0-2977 GCA_964654185.1 uncultured Spirochaetaceae bacterium
AACCCTGCGGGTCTGGACTTCTACCGCCGCCTCGTGGACGAGCTGAACGCCGCCGGCATCCGGCCCGTCGCCACCCTCTACCACTGGGATCTGCCGCAGCCGCTGGAGGACGCCGGCGGCTGGGGCAACCGCGACACCGCCTACCGATTCCTCGAGTACGCCCGGGAGGTCTATGAGGCCCTTGGGGCCGATGTTTCCATGTGGGGCACCTTCAACGAGCCCTACTGCTCGGCCATCCTTGGCTACCTTGAGGGGATTCACGCTCCCGGCAAGCGCGATGCCGCCACGGCGTACCGCGCCGTGCATCACCTCCTGCTTGCGCACGGCCTGGCCCTCCAGGCGTACCGGGAAACCGGCATGACCGCGCCCATCGGCATTACCCTCAACAACTACACCCCCCGCCCCGCCACCGCCGACGAGCGGGACCGCCACGCCGCCGACCGCGCCGCGGACCAGCAGACGCGCATGTTTCTCGATCCCCTCCTGGGCCGCGGCTACCCGCAGCGCCACCTCGACACGCTGCCGGAGGTCTCCATGCCCATCGAGGAGGGCGACATGGAGCTCATTGCCGGGCACATCGACTACCTGGGCGTCAACTACTACTGGGAAGACGCCGTCAGGTACGATGCCGACGCCCCTGAGGAGTTTCGGCTGGTCCCGCACTACCAGGCCACCACGGAAATGGGGTGGCCCATCACCCCGCTCGGCCTGGAGCGCCACCTCTGCTGGCTCCAGGACTACACCGGCGGCATTCCCCTCTACGTCACCGAGAACGGCACCGCCATGCCGGATGTGCTCACCGGGGAGGGCGCCCGGGTCGGCCGCGGCGCGGGTGCGGCCGCGGCGGGTGCGGCGGGCGACCCGGCGGCCGAGCCGGGCGCCGCTTCGGGAGGTTCGGGAGCCGCGGCGCTCAACAGGGGCGCCCGCGCCTGCCACGACCATGACCGCATTGCCTATCTCCGGAGCCATCTCGCCGCGTGTCGCCGCGCCATGGACGCCGGGGTCGATTTGCGGGGCTACTTCCTGTGGTCCTTCATGGACAACTTCGAGTGGGCCTTCGGCTACACCAAGCGTTTCGGCGTGGTCTACGTCGACTACGAGACGCAGGAACGCATTCCCAAGGACAGCTTCTACTTCTATCGCGATGTCATTGGGGGGGCGGAGTAGAATGGCCGACGCGGCGAAGCGCGGCAACGCCCGACGTCAAGCCGGCCCCCGTCGCGGCCGCTCCTCCGCCGGCGCGCACACCGCCGACGGTGGGCGCGACGATGGAGCGGCCGGGGAGAGCTTCCCGAGGCGCGGGCGCGCCAGTGCCGCGGCTGGACCCACGCCGGGGGGAGCGCACGGACGCGCCGCCGTCGTCGGCGCCGGCCTGGGCGGCCTCTCGGCGGCGATCCATCTCCGCGCCGCCGGCTGGGAGGTGGACGTCTTCGAGAAGCAGGAGGGTCCCGGCGGCAAGGCCTACACCAACTCCGTGCAGGGCTACCGCTTCGACACGGGACCGTCGCTCTTCACCATGCCCGAGGTCTTCGACGAGCTCTTTGCGGCGCTCGGCGAGCGCCGGGAGGACCACATTGCCGTCACCAGGCTCGAGACCATCTGCAACTACTTCTGGCCCGACGGCACGCGCTTCCAGACCCTGGCCGACCACGACCGCATGGCCCGGGAGATGCACCGCGTCTTCGGTGAGGACCCGCGCAATCTCCACGCCTATCTCGACTACGCCGCCCGGATCTACGACATTGCCGGACCCATCTTTCTGGAGAACAGTCTCCACGAATGGGAGACCCTGGCGGCGCCGGGCTTCTGGAGCTCGCTGCGGCGGATCTTCGGGATCGATCCCTTCCGGACGATGGATCAGGCCAACAGATCCTTCTTCACCGCGCCGCACCTGCGGCAGCTCTTCAACCGCTACGCCACCTACAACGGATCGAGCCCGTACAAGACCCCGGCGACCCTCAACATCATTCAGCACGTCGAGTACAACGGCGGCGCCTACGCCGTCGACGACGGGATCTACACCATTCCGTCGAAGATAGCCGCGGTGGCGGAGCGTCACGGTGTCGTTTTCCACTACGGAATCAGGGTGGAGGACATCCTCACGGACAGCGCCACCCGTCGGGTCACGGGGCTCCGCGTGGAAGGCGAAGAGCAGCCCTACGACGCGGTGGTCTCCAACGCGGACGTCCTGACCACCTACGACCGCCTCCTCAAGCAGAGCGATGCGCCCGCGGCCGGACGGTACCGCCGTCTGGAACCATCGTCCTCAGGCTTTGTCTTCTACTGGGGGATCAACCGCACCTTCCCGGAGCTCGACCTCCACAACATCTTCTTCTCGTCGGACTACCCGGGGGAGTTCGGGGACATCTTCGACCGGCGGATTGTGCCGCGGGAGCCGACGGTGTACGTGAACATCTCCTCCAAGGTCACGCCGGGGGATGCGCCGGCGGGGGGTGAGAACTGGTTCGTTCTGGTGAACGTGCCCTACCACACCGATCAGGACTGGGAGACCGAGGGGAAGTTCCTCCGGGACCGGATCCTGCGGGCGGTCTCGTCCATGCTCGGTGCGGACGTTGCCCCGCACATTCAGGTGGAGGACACGCTGACGCCGGCAGACATCGAGGCGAGGACCGACAGCACCGGCGGCAGTCTCTACGGTATCTCCTCCAACTCACGGATGGCCGCCTTCTCCCGTCACCCCAACCGGTCGCGCCGCTACCCGGGTCTCTACTTCGCCGGAGGCAGCGCCCACCCCGGCGGCGGCATGCCTCTGGCGGTTCTATCGGGTCGTCTGGCGGCACGTCTCCTGACGCGGCACCTTTAACCTACCCACAACCCTGTTGATTTGCCTGGGCCAGATCCCGTATCGCATAATACGGTATCCGCACCGTCGTTCCCTCCTGCCCCTTGCGCCACAGCACCGGCGGGGTCGGCAGTTCAGCCCGCCACACCCGCCGCATCGTCCGCGGCACCGCCG
>CAZZIE010000289.1:0-2860 GCA_964654185.1 uncultured Spirochaetaceae bacterium
GCACGCACGACGCCCCGCCCGCACGACGCCCCGCCCGCACCCCCACCGGCGGGGCGCCGGGCGGCGTTGACCCGGGGCGTGCGGTGGGGATAATTTGTGCGGGAGGTAATCTGAGCTCCATGGACATTGTGAAGTACCCCCACGACGCGCTGCGGATGGAGGCGGGGGACGTAAACGACATAGATGATCGCGTCATCGAGGTAGCGCATGAGATGGTCGACTCCATGCACGCGGCCGAGGGAATAGGCCTGGCGGCGCCGCAGGTTGATCTCCCATGGCGCCTCTTCGTGGTGCACGTGAAGAACGACAAGCCCCGTATCTTCATCAACCCCGAGATCGTTCAGACCTCCCTGGAAACGACCGTGTACGAAGAGGGGTGTCTGAGCATTCCCGGCGTCTACGCCGACGTCGAGCGCGCCGCGGAGGTTCAGGTGCAGGCCTACAATGAGCGCGGTCGTCCCTTTTCCCTGACCGCCGACGGCATGCTGGCCCGGGTCATCCTCCACGAGTACGACCATCTGAAGGGCGTTCTCTTCTTCGACCACATCCGGCCGCGCCGCCGCGAGAAACTCCTGAAAGAGTACGAGCAGCTCGTCCACGCGAGCTGACTGGAACGCCCATGCGGATCCTCTTTGCCGGCACACCGGAGATGGCGGTCCCGTCGCTGCATCGTCTTGCCGCGCGATTCGACGTGGTCGGGGCCCTGACGGCGCCGGACCGCCGCAAGGGCCGCAAGAAGGAGCCGCAGCCCTCCCCTGTGAAGGCCGCCGCGGAGTCCCTGAGCATCCCGGTCTTTCAGCCACAGAGACTCAATGGCGATGCCAGAGGGCAGATTCACGCGGTCGCCCCGGATCTCCTGGCGGTCGTTGCCTACGGACGCATCTTCGGGCCGAAGTTCATGGCGCTCTTTCCGCACGGCGGGATCAATCTCCATCCCTCCCTGCTGCCGCGCCACCGCGGTCCGAGCCCCATTCCGGCGGCCATTCTCGCCGGGGATAGCGAGACCGGAATCACCGTGCAGCAGGTCGCTCCCGAGATGGACAGCGGGGACATCCTGGCTCAACAGCGCGTCCGTCTGGACGGCACGGAAACCACTGCGTCGCTGACCGACAAGGTTGCCCGGGAGGGCGCCGTGCTCCTGGAGGAGGTCGTGGCGGCCACTGTCGACGGCTCGGCGAGACCGGTGCCCCAGGACCATGACGCCGCAACGTACTGCACGCTCATTCAGAAGGCCGATGGGCGCATCGACTGGTCGGAACCGGCGGACCACATTGAGCGGATGAGTCGCGCCTACAATCCCTGGCCGGGGGCGTACACCTTCCTCGGCGATCAACAGCTCACCCTCTGGGAGACTGCGCTCTATCCCGGCCGCGCGCCGGAGAGCGAAGACCAGGCGTCGGAGGCCGACGGCGACGGCGCGGCTGCGGTACGGAAGAGCGCCGACGCGCAGCCCGGGCAGGTTATAGGAGTAGACAAGGCTCACGGGATTCTGATACAAACGGGCGACGGCGTCCTGGCGGTCCGGCGTCTCCAGCTTCAGTCCCGCGGCGCCACCGATTGGAAGAGCTTCCTCAACGGTGTGCGGGATTTCGTCGGCCGCACCCTCGAGTAGGCGTCAAGACAAGAGCGACAAGACAGTACAGAGATGTGGCGAATCCGTGAGTGGCTCCGCCGCGTCCTTCCGAACGATCGGGAGGATCCGGAGAAGCGCTTTTCCAAAATCATCATCTACACATTCGTAGGCGTGGTCATTCTCATGGCCGCAGCGGCGGCGACCTCGTTTCTGGTGACACTCGAAGGTCCCGAAGAGATCATGGTGCCGGAGGTCCGCGAGAAGGAGCTCGAGCAGGCTCTGGTCGATCTGCAGGAACGCCGCCTGTACGGCATCATCCAGCTTCGCTACACCTCGGATCCCACTCTCAAAGGTCGGGTCGTCGAGCAGGAGCCCGCCGCGGGCACCCTGGTCCGTGCCGGCAAGGAGGTCGAGCTCGTGGTGAGCCGGGGCGCCGTAGTCGATCGGGTCGGCGAATACGTGGGACGGCCTCTGGACGAGGTGCGCCGGGAGCTGCAGGCACTCTTCACCACCTTCGACGAGCTCCTGCAGATATCGGACGTGAGCTACGTCTTCGATGAAGCCCCCGCGGGTACCATCCTGGAGCAGTCCCCCGAGCCCGAGACGGAACTCACCGGGCCGACGGAGCTCGACCTGGTCGTCAGTCGCGGTCCCGACGTCGAACGCATTCAACTGCCCTCATTCGAAGGGCTGGAGTACGAGGAGGCCATTCGCCTCCTGGCGAGTCAGAACCTTCCCTTCATCTTCACCCGTGCCGAGGAGGAGGCGGATGGCAATCCCGGCTTCGTGGTCTCCCAGTCCCCGCCTCCGGGCACCGAGGTGACCCGTGAGTCCAAAGTGACGCTGCGGATCGTTCCCCCGGAAGAGGTGGGCGAGGACCGCGTCTTCGGCATTTTCGAGCGCGTCCTTCCGGACTATCCCATCCCGGTGGACATGACCCTGGAGGCGGCCGCTCCGGACGGCACGCGGCGCACCATCTTCTCAATGCGCCATCCCGGCGGTGAGCTGGCGGTTCCCTTCGTGGAGGAGATCGGAACGACCCTGGTGCTTTCCCGGTTCGATACGGAGGTCATCCGCTTCCTGGTGCGGCCGCCGGAGCGACCGGATGAGGACACCGACCAGGAAGGCGAGGAAGCGGCCGGCACTCAGCAGGGTGACGGCGAGCAGAGCGGGAACACCGGTACGGATCAGAGCGGCGAGTGATGTGAACTGGTGCCAGAATTGTTGATTGGGTTGAAGCAATAGGGACACTCCGGGAGTGAGCATAGGCGGAGGTATCCACCATGC
>CAZZIE010000290.1:0-2836 GCA_964654185.1 uncultured Spirochaetaceae bacterium
GAGCGCTGACCCGGGTGCAGCGGCAGTTCTACACCCGGCGGATCCGGCTGTTGGGGACATCGGTGCCGCGGACGATGCGGCGGGTGTGGCGGGCGCAACTGCCCACCCCGCCTGTGCTGTGGCGCAAGGGGCAGGAGGGCACGACGGTGCGGATACCGTATTATGCGATACGGGACCTGGCGCAGGCAAATCAACAGGCTTGTGGGTAGGTTGCAGTTTGTTTGCTCTCACGGGTGTGGTCGTGATAACCTACTTCTGTACGGCCACAAGGGGACCACGCATATGATCGTATTTTCCACCAACAGAACGCTGCTCACCGTGAGCGGCATCATCTCGGCGCTCCTGGGCTTCGTCGCCCTGATCTGGCCCGGCATTACCGCGCAGATCCTGGCCGTTGTCGTCGGTGTCTTTCTGCTTGCGGAGGCGCTTCTGTCGCTGCTCGTCCGGCGCCGCGGCATGGTTCTCACATGGTCGGCGGTGCTGCAGGGTTTGGTCGGTATCGTCGTCGCCCTCTTTCTGGTGGTCATACCGGGAACCGCCGTCCGGGTGATCGTCCTGATCATTGCGGTCTGGCTGATCCTGCGCGCGATCATTCAGGCGGCAATTGCCGTTCAGAACCGCACGGTCTCCGGTGCGTCCCTTTTCATGGGCATGGTCGCGGCGATTTCCCTTCTAGTCGGCGCGTTGCTCATCCTGCGGCCGGAAGCGGGTATCATTGCCTTTGCGTGGCTCCTGGGGATCTACGCCATCGTCACCGGGGTCATGGCCATTCTCTGGGGACAGAAGGCTGCACGGCTACCCCAGCAGGAACCCACGCCGCAACAGCGCGAAACTACACCGGCGACTGCCGATCCAGCGCCCCCGGTTGACGAGCCTGCAGCAGCAGACCACGAGCCCGCGGCAGCGGAAGAACCGGCGCGAGACGTCGAAACGGATCAGGCGCCGGCATCCGCTTCGGATGGCGACGCCGAGTCCGACAGCGACGAGCCCAATTCCGACAAGAACGAGTAGCGGCTCCGTACCCGACATCCCTGTAGCACTGGAGTAGACCGTGTCCGATTCCACGAACCCCCTGGAGTACGTGCTGTTCTGCGATCTCGACGGCGTGCTGGTCGACTTCGACCGCGGCGTGAAGGAGCTCACCGGGAAGCTGCCGGTGGAGCAGAAACCGCGACACATGTGGCCCCGCCTGGCACAGACACCGGATTTCTACACGTCCCTCCCCTGGATGCCCGACGGCCCGGAGCTGTTTCACTTCATTCAGCCCTACGGCCCGATCATCCTGACCGGCCTGCCTCTCGGGAAGTGGGCGAAGCCGCAGAAGATCGAGTGGTGCCGCCGGGAGCTCGGCTCACACGTCCGGGTGCTGGCGGGGTGGTCGAAGGACAAGGCCAAGGATGCGCGGGCCTACCTGGTAGAAGAGGGGTTGGACGGCCACCGCACCCCCGTCCTGATCGATGACCGGGAGAAACTCCAGGAGGCCTGGGAGAACCACGGCGGGATCTTCATTCACCACCGCGACACGCCCACCACCATTGCAGCGTTGAAGCAGCTGGGATTCACCGGACCAGAGGGCGAGCCCACAATTCCATAGGTCTAGGACCACCACTTCGCAGGACCGGCGGGCGAAGCCACGGTACGCCAGGGTTGACACATGCGAGTCACAGAATCGCCGGGGCCACGCCCGACCGGGGCGGCGCAGCGCCACTCACGCGGCTAGCTGCCGGTAGCGTCGGCCGCCGGCCCGGCACGTTCCCATCGGCCCTGTCGGTGGAGCACTACCTGCCCAGCAGTGAATCGATCTCCCGGATCTGGTCCTCCGTCAGCGGGCCATGCTCCATGGCGCCAGCGTTCTCCGTCACCTGCTGCACCGACTTGAAGCCGGGAATGGGAACGGTCATCTCGCTGCGCCCCCAGATCCACGCCAGGGCGCCCTGCACCAGGGAGCGGCCGTCGGAGGTCAGGATCTCGCGGATCGCCGCGACCTTCTCCAGGAACTCCCCGCTCGGCTCGCTCTTCACGAAGTACTTCATCCAGTCGGGACTGTTGGGTCCGCGCACGTCCTCCGGGTCCGCCACCTTCCCCCGGTCGTACTTGCCGGTGAGCAGCCCCATGGCCAGAGGCCCGCGATTGATTGCCGCCAGATTCTCCCCTTCACAAAGGGCGCGCATCTGTGGATTGTCGTCCAGAGCATTCATCTGAAACTGTACCGATGTACACGCCGGCCCCTCCGCGAAGAGGGCGGCCCGCTCCGGCCAGTCGGTGCTCCAGCCGTAACCGCGGATCTTCCCCGCCTTCACAAGCTCCTCGAGGGTGTCGCGAACCTCGGGCGCCTTCTCCATGTCGTAGTCGTTGATGTGCAGCTGCAACAGGTCGATGTAGTCCCGCCCGAGCCGCCGCAGCGATGCGTCGCACGCCTTCCGGATGTGCCCCGGTGCAGCGTCGGAGCCGGTGATCTCCTTCGTCTCTTCGTCGAAGACGTTGCCGAACTTGGTGGCAATGAACACGCGGTTCTTGTCCTCCCCGAGAGCCTCCCCGAGCACACGCTCACTGTGACCGGCGCCGTAGACGTCCGCGCTGTCGAAGAAGGTCACTCCCAGCTCGAGAGCGCGCCGGATGGCGCGTTTCGACTCCTCATCGTCGACCTTTCCCCACCCCGCCTGCTGCTCCCCGGCGTGGAAGGGGCCGCCGATTGCCCAGCACCCCATGCCGAGGGCGCTCACCTCGATTCCGGATCTTCCAAGTGTTCGTTTCATGGGTGAATGGTATCAGAAATCCTGCAACCTACCCACAACCCTGTTGATTTGCCTGCGCCAGATCCCGTATCGCATAATAC
>CAZZIE010000291.1:0-2807 GCA_964654185.1 uncultured Spirochaetaceae bacterium
GTTTATCATGAACCGGCCCTTTCCCGACCCCCACGACGCAGTGAAGTTCGCGCGGTTATCGTCGTAGGGGTACGTTTTCGCTTCGATTCCCAGAGAGGAGAACCAGTCCGTGAAGTACTCGACCATGCCGGATCCTTCTTGATGCGTGATCGACGGAATGGCTATGAGGTCGCGCGCAACTTCAACGATTTCCTCCTGACTGATCTCGAACCTTCCGCGGTTGTCGTGCGCCATGTAAAGCTGCTCTCCTTTTCGAGCCTGCGGGGGCTGTGCTATAGCCAGCCGAAGAGCCGTCGTGCCGTGTCGCCCATAATGTTTCGCCTGTCCTCGTCCGTGATGTCGGGGAAATGAGCGTCAACCAGTTTCGTGAGGCGACCGTAGCCGGGGTTCTCCCGTATCCAGGGAAAGTCGGATGCCCACATCATGCGAGCCGAACCGAAGGCGTCGTATAGCATTCGGCTCGTGGGAATGAGGTCCTCGAACGGGTATGTCTCTCGGGTGATAGCATATTGCCCCGACCACATTACGTAAGTATTGCTGTGTTTCTCGGCGATCTCGCAGACCCGGTTCAGGGCCTGCGGGGGAAGCGGTGAGTCGACATGGGGACGGCCTTCGGCGTCCGCTTCTATTCTCTCGGGACTGATCCCGATATGGTTGAACACCACTCTCAGATCGGGTAGCAGTTCCAGAAGCGAAGAGAGAAGCGGTAGCTCACGCTCTCTGCAGTAGTACCAGAGTTTGTCGCCCCGCCTACTCATTTCTTCGAGGACCGGAAAAAGCGAAAGCTCTTCCGGTGCTGCCGTTACCGAGGTTCCAAACGAAAAGACACGCAGGCCTTGCACATTGATGTCACGTGTTCTTTCGATGTAATCGGCCAGGGGGTCAACATCTTCGGGGTCGTGTACTACAACTCCCGCGAAGCGATCTGCGCGCGTCGAGAGGACCTCGCGCAGATACTCGTCGTGCGGAGAAAGAGGAACGAGCACGGCGCGTTCGACACCATGCTCGTCCATAACGCGCTCGAAATCCTCTACCGTCACTTCGAGCTCCGCAGGGGCAAGATCGTCGACTGCCCGCGGGTACTCGGCTGAGACTGCTCGGAAGACGTGGAGGTGCCCATCCACAATGCTATATGTACTCATGCATCTTCCAGTCCAGTATAGAACGCCCTGTAGCGAAGTCAATGAGGTTTTCGGTTGGCCGCCCGTTGAGTTGCGTGGGCGGTGCACCGGTGTCAGCACCCGGGAGGTGGCACGCGATATTCGCCTTCACGCATGCCAGTATTCGGAGGAAGCTGTCGGTAGTCTTCGCCGTCACGCGCGTCAGCATCCCAGACCACCTTCCCGTCTTTGACCGTCATTACGCATTGCAGTCGATGCCGGCCTCGAAGCACGCCGCCCACGGTGTCCTTGAAGGCGAACTCACCCTCCTCGAGGTGCCAGACGGCAACGTCAGCCGGGGCGCCGGGAGACAAATGACCTAACTCGGGATGACCAATCATCTGCGCGGGGTTCCACGTGACCGCCTGCAACACTGCGTTTAACGGCATGCCGCAGGCAAGTAGCTTCGACATCGTCGTCGGCAAATCCATCAGAGCAGCATTCATCGATAGGGAGTGCATATCCGTGGATATGGAATCCGGGTAGAAGCCCTCGCGCACCGCCGCGACGGCATTGCGGAACAGAAAGCTCCCGGCGCCGTGGCCGAGATCGAACTTAACCCCCCGTGCTCGTGCCTCGTGCAAATAACGGTAGAGTTTGCCGCTGTCGTCGACTATCGGTACCGGACCTCGAAAGCAGTGGGTGCTGATGTCACCAGGACGAAGGCGCTGTGTAACAAGCCGCCAGTAGGGCCGTTCGCGCCGGAAGTATCCGAAGTCTACCATTACCGGAAGACGGGCGGTTTCTCCCGCCGCTAGCACCCTGTCAACGCTAGCCCAGTCCGGACGGGCGTAGTGAGCGGTCTTGAATCCAACCACGACGTCGACGTGCTCGTGGGCAACCGCGGCGGTCGCATCTGCGTCGAAGTCATCGGGAAACTGCTCGATCATGTCGTTGATCATGCCGTAGCTTGCTATGTTGATGAGCGCGAAGACTCGCGTACGGCTGCGGTCGACGACGGTCGTGCGGAAGAGCGGAAAGTTGCGGCGGCCTGCGCTCCCGGTGTCGACGCAGGTCGTGGTGCCCGCCCTAAAGGTGAACGCGTCCGGTGGAAGGCTGTACTCTCCGGCCCACGCGTCGGGGGTGCCGGCGGTGTGAAAGAGATGCGTGTGTATGTCGACGGCGCCGGCGGTGACGTAACAACCGGTGACGTCGAGCGCCGATTCCTCCTGGTGTCCATTATCTGACCCGCATACCGACTCGATCCGCCCGTTTGAGATTATCACGTCGGCCAGTCGGTCAACGTCGTTCTTGGCATCTACAACACGCCCGCCGCGCAGCACCAAGCGTCGGGGCGAGTCAATCACTCGTGCGTCACTCAAAGCATCTTCTCCATCGTTGTGTAGAGTAACATGAAGAGGCAGGCCAGCCCATGTGCTCTTGCCCGTAGACCACTACAGGTGGTAAACCGTTCTAAAGGGCCTATTATGAACTCAGATTCGTCATCCGCAGATGTCAGACCGGGACTCCGGGCGGAGCAGATTCCCCATTCCGGAATCAGAGAGATTTTCAATGCCGCTCAGACTATAGAAGACTATGTAAACTTCGGCCTCGGCGAGCCGGATTTTGACACGCCTGCAGTCATCGTCGAAGCTGCGGTCGATGCCGCGCGGAACGGACAGACGCACTACACGGTGAATGCCGGAT
>CAZZIE010000292.1:0-2773 GCA_964654185.1 uncultured Spirochaetaceae bacterium
TGAACCAGATGGACGCCGTCGTGTTCCAGGCCTTCAATGACTACCTCGAAGAGGCGGTGAAGGCGGAAGGTGAACGGCGTGGGTACGTTGTCGAATGGACAAGCACCAACGCGAACGGAGACGTCACCAAACAGGCTAACGACATTCGGGATCTCATAACCAAAGGGTGTGAGGTGATCTTCTGTCCGGCGCTTGACTCAAAGACGATTCTTTCCAGCATCGCTGAGGTTCACAATGCGGATAGGTATTTCGTCAGCTTCTTCCGGGAAGTGCACGAGTCCGCGGTTGGTCCTCAGGTTCCGAGCGCAACCGTGAACATGGACAGCGAGTTTCAGGCGTACGGCGCGACTCGTGAAGCTTTCAAAATGATGGCGGAGGATGGTGTTGAGCCGCGCTCTATCATCGACGTTCACGGTGACATTGCGGATGAGAACGCACACAATCGTGAAGCTGGATTCCGTCGGGCCCTGGAAGAGTTCGGATACGAAGACCGCGTTGCGCAGGTCGTTGACAGTGGCCACTGGGAGCCGGAAGTAGCGCTCCAGAACACCGCTGCCGCTCTCCAGGCACACCCGGACTCCAACATGATGTATGTCTCCTCCGACTGGCTGATGTCCGGTGTCCAGACCGCTTTGGAGAACGCCGGGAAGTGGCATCCGAGAGGACATGAAGACCATGTCTACATCGCCGGTACAGATATGTATCCGTCGGGAATTCAGTACACGATCGATGGTTACATGGACGGCAACGTCGACGTGCCGTGCTGGCAGATTTCCACCAAGTGCGCAGAGCTGGGCTTCGATCTCATTGAAGGTACGGAAGTTACCCAGGAACCGTTTCTGGTGAAGGGGACCGTAATCAACAGCAATAATGCAGCAGAGGTGGTTGAGGATGCCCCTCACCTGTGGGGCGTCGACTACGCGGAAGAGGAGTAGAGAGGAGAAACTGGCGTAACCAGTTCGTGGCCTATCTAGGAGGGAGGCAGCTCGATGAGTCGGGCTGCCTCCTCTCACAACACGGGGTTTGGCAATGATTCGACGGGCCTATCCATGAGCAACACACTTGATGCACTGCAGAAGCAGCGACGACGGCAGATCCTGATAGTGGTGGGACTCACGTTGGCGTTGCTGCTGATACTCGGTCTCAGCGTTGAGAACTTCGCTACGCCGTACAATCTCTTCAACCTTCTCGGGCAAGTGGCTCCTATCGGGATGATGGCGTGCGGTCTCACCTTCGTCCTGATTACCGGCGGTATAGACATTTCCGGCCCGGCGGTTATGACGACGGCCGCCATTGTCGGTGCCGACTACATGGCAACAACCGGCGACCTGGTTTTCGGCCCGATACTCATGATACTCGTTGGCGCCTTCCTGGGGGGCATCAACGGGTTTGCGGTATCGACCCTGAGAATGGTTGCCCTGGTTGTGACCCTGTCCATGATGACCATAAGCATGGGCATTGCCACGGCGTGGACAGGAGGCGAGAGCGTTGTCGGTCTTTCGCCCAACTTCTCGATGATTTTTAATCGCCGAATCGTGATCGTGATATTCGTCGTCCTCGTCGCGCTGTTGCACTTTCTGCTATCGAGCACGGTCTTTGGGAGATGGTTGTACTACATCGGGAACAACCAAAACGCCGCCCGGGTTTCCGGCGTTCCCAATCGACTTGCGATCTTCATGGCATATGTCATTAGCGGTGCGTGTGCCGGCGTCGCGGGCATCATGAACACGGCCGCGCTATCATCTGCGCGACCCGGAATGGGGCCTGAAACGCAGATCCTCGACGTAGTTGCCGCGGCGGTCGTCGGTGGTGTTTCCGTCAACGGCGGTGCTGGTACCGTTCTCGGCGCCGCAGTGGGTGCAGTCTTCATCATCATGATTAACAACGTCATGAACCTCATAGGTGTTCCCGACTACTACACCAGCCTTGTGAAAGGTCTCATCATTATTGGGGCAATGGGGATCGACACTGCGCGAAATGTACAGGGCGGGAATCGGTAAGGGGGGCGCGATGGCAGATACTGCTTCACTTCGCATCGAACGCGTGAGCAAGCGATTCCCAGGGGTTCAGGCCCTGGATGATGTCTCCCTGACCGCGGATCCGGGCGAGGTACTGGGCCTTGTCGGTGTCAACGGTGCCGGGAAATCAACGCTCATGAATGTGCTCGGTGGTGTCTTGCAGCCGGATCAAGGGAGCTTGATGATCAACGATGCTCCCGTTCAGATCGCCAATCCTCGGGTGGCCGAGGAACTGGGCATCGCCTTCATACAACAAGAAATCCAGGTCTTCGACACACTGCGTGTCTACGAGAACATCTATATTTCAGATCTCGACAGGTGGCCCCTTGGAAAGGGGATCACCTTCATCAACAAGAAAGAGCTTCAACGGCACGCGAAAACATACCTCGACATGCTCGGCTGCGACATCGACGTGAGCTCTTTCGTGGGCAGCCTAACGGTGGGATCAAAGCAGATGGTCCAAATTGCTCGTGCTCTGAGCCAGGGCGGCAAGATCCTCTTGTTTGATGAACCCACCTCGTCCCTCTCTTCGAAGGAAAAAGATAGGCTTTTCGAAGTCATCCGCAGCCTCCGGAATAACGACATCACCGTCATCTACATCACCCACTACCTGGAGGAGATATTCGAGCTCTGTGACCGGGCGATTGTGCTGCGTGACGGCAAGGTGACCGGTGAAGGGAGCATCGCTGACCTCAACAAGAAGGCCCTTGTCAAGTACATGATCCGTCCCGACATCGAAGCCGTGGCCGAGGGGC
>CAZZIE010000293.1:0-2767 GCA_964654185.1 uncultured Spirochaetaceae bacterium
CGTTCAACCGCGGGCTGATACATGCGCAAGACCTTCGAGACGGAGCGTTGATTACCGCTTCGCAGGAATGCCGAGCCCTACATTGCTATCGTCCGATTCAGAAATCTGATCGTGCACGAGTATGAAGAGATCGATCCCGGGCTGCTCTTCTCCCTTGCGACCACCCGAATTGACGAGCTCCTGGCCTTTCGGGATGAGATTGATCGCGCCGAGGACAAGAATCCTTCCGTTGGTTGAGAATTGCCGCAACTAGTAGACTTAGGATATGGATACAGACCGACTAATCCTGCGAATACGCACCAACGATGCGACGTTTGCGGGAAGGCCGACAATCACCGGAGGTATTACCTAATGAATACAGCAAAAGATGAAATAAGGGCGCTTCTGGACAAACTGCCGGATGATTGCGCAATCGAGGATGTCCAATATCATCTCTACGTGGCGGGAAAAATCCACAAGGGGATCGAGCGAGCAAACAAGGAAGGCACCATCAGCCAGGATGAGGCGGAGAAGAGATTCGAGAAATGGATCTCGAGGTAAGATGGTCTCCGGAAGCAATCGAAGACGTTGAAGCCATCGCTGAGTATATAGGAAGAGATTCCCAGCATTATGCTCAAGCCGTTGTCTCACAAATCCTGTCGGTTTCGCACAGCCTTAGCGAGTTTCCCCACATGGGTCGCAATGTGCCTGAAATAGTTGACGAGAACGTTCGTGAACGATTCGTGTACAGCTATCGGTTGATATATCGGATCGAACCCAAGAGCATCCTGATAGTCGGGGTTATTCATGGAAAGCAATTGCTTTCGCACGTTTCCGATCGGCTGGAAGGCTCCTGAAAAACCGACAGTGCGAGACACCCGCGTCGCAGTTGAGCATGTATTGGCCATGCTCGCGGATGGTGCTACCACGGACCAGATTTTGCAAGAACTGACCAACTAATCGAACCGATCCGGAACACCAAACATATGACCACCCCCACAACCACCAACACAGAAACCCTCGTCAAAGAACGCGACCTCCTGCGCTTCACTACCGCCGGCAGTGTGGACGACGGCAAGAGCACCCTCATCGGGCGGATGCTGTTTGACTCCAAGCAGATCTTTCAGGATCAGATGGAGCAGCTGGAGAACACCAGCCGCCTCCGGGGAGAGGAGAACGTCAATCTGGCGCTCCTGACCGACGGGCTCCGGGCCGAGCGGGAGCAGGGCATTACGATAGATGTCGCCTACCGCTACTTCTCCACGGCCAGGCGGAAGTTCATTATTGCCGACACGCCGGGGCACGAGCAGTACACCCGGAACATGGTGACCGGGGCGTCGACGGCGAACCTGGCGGTCATTCTGATTGATGCGCGGAACGGGGTGCTGCCGCAGAGCCGGCGCCACGGGATCATTGCGAGCCTCCTGGGGATTCCGCACATTGTGGTGTGCGTGAACAAGATGGACCTGGTCGACTACAGCCAGGCGCGCTTCGACGAGATCGTTGCCGAGTACAAGGACTTTGCCCAGAAGCTCAGCGTCCACGACATTGAGTTCATTCCCGTGAGCGCCCTGGTGGGCGACAACGTGGTGAACCGCAGTGAGAACACCCCCTGGTACAACGGGCCGCCCCTCCTGGAGTTTCTGGAAAACGTCACGATCAGCGCGGACCGCAACCTGGTGGACTTCCGCTTTCCCGTGCAGTACGTGGTGCGGCCCCACCAGGACTTCCGCGGCTTTGCCGGGCAGATCGTCTCCGGCACCGTCAAGGTGGGTGAGGAGGTCGTGGCCCTGCCGAGCATGCAGCGCTCGAAAGTCGCCTCCATCAATTTCTACAAGGCGGATCTCGAAGAAGCGGCCGAAGGCCAGTCCGTAATCATCACTCTGGAAGATGAAATTGATATCTCCCGCGGTGACATGATCGTGCGGCGCCACAATATTCCGGAGGTCGAGCAGGAGGTGGAGGCCACCCTCTGCTGGATGGACGACCGCCACAACCTGTCCACGAGCACCAACTACATTCTGCAGCACACCACCCAGACGACGCGGGCCTACGTCGATGAGATCTTATATGAGCTCGATGTCAACAGCCTTCACCGCCGCAGCGCCGACACGCTCAAGCTCAACGAGATCGGCCGCGTGAAGGTGACAGCCGCCCGGTCCCTCTTCTTCGACCCGTACGACCGCAACCGCCAGACCGGCGGCTTTGTCCTGATCGACCCCAACGACCACCGCACCGTCGGCGCCGGCATGATCCGCCACTCATCCAAGGGCACCATCAGCCAGCTCAAGAGCGATGAGCGCGCCGAACGCCTCAAGGCCCCCGCCCCGGAGGACCGCAACATCCAGTGGGACCCCGGCCTGGTCGGCCCGCAGGACCGCATCCACAAGAACGGCCACAAGCCCATGTGCGTCTGGTTCACCGGCCTCTCCGGCAGCGGCAAGAGCACCATTGCCAAGGACCTGGAGAAGAAACTCTTCGACGAAGGGAAGAGCGTCGTCCGCCTGGACGGGGACAACCTCAGGCATGGCCTCAACGCGGATCTGGGCTTCTCCCGGGCAGACCGGCGGGAGAACATCCGGCGCATCGGGCATGTGGCGCGGTTGCTCTACGACTTTGGGCATATTGTGTTGTGTACCTTCGTCAGTCCGTACAAGGAAGATCGGGACTACGTCCGGGCCTTGTTCCCGGATGGGGACTTTGTCGAGGTGTATGTGAAGGTGTCCTTGAGCGAGGCGGAGAGACGCGATCCGAAGGGGCTGTACAAGAAGGCGCGGGCCGGGGAGAT
>CAZZIE010000294.1:0-2749 GCA_964654185.1 uncultured Spirochaetaceae bacterium
CTTGGTGACGACGGCCTGACCTGGATGCTTGCACACTTGAGCTACGGCCCCGTCGATGAGCTCCAGAGTGGCGCGACCGCGAGGACGCCTGTCGACTTGGACGAGTACGTTGATCTGGTGCGCCGAATCCACACCCCGTATTACGAGGAAGCGCGTCTGCATTTTCCGGGGGCAGTAAGAAACGGCGATTTTGATGGAGCAAATGAGGTCTACCCCTACACTCAGGAAAATCTCAGAAGCCTAATCAAGAAGTATGGACCGTAAGGAGTCGGACTGATGGCCCTCCAGTGCCCGAAGTGCAGCCTGATCTGTCCGGAGAGAACCGAAGCCTGTGACTGCGGCCACGAGTTCCTGACGGCGAAGTTCGCGGACAAGCCGCGGGTGGTTGCCCCCAGCGTATCGTCGAAGGCGCCGACCATGGTCCGCGTGAGCGAATCCCGCCCGTTGGTGCCCCTGGGCGTGATCCTCCTGGTCATCGGCCTGATCGCCTCCGTGATCGGCTACTTCTCCCCCATCTCTGCACCCGGGACGGACATCAACTCTGGAATGGCGATCGGCCGGATGGTCGACGTACTGGGCGGCCTGCTAACTGCGATTCTCGGGGCGGTACTGATGCTGTTCAGGAAGCCGGGTGATTGAAGCAGGCCTAAGTCCTGGCGGATTGGAGAGGGCATGGCGCTAGAAAAGCAGCATTCGACCAGCCTCCGACTTGGACAGAGAGACCCCGAGACCGGAAAGGTCTTCACAGGTCTACTCGAAGACCATCTAACTCCCGAGCAACGACGAAGGCTGGAAGTACTGCCTCGCGAAGAGCAAAGACGGGAGTTTCTTCTCGAAATCGACAGAAACGATCCTACCATCGGCGCCCTCGGCGAGCACATTGGTCACATTTTCGATGGCCCTGAAGGTCAAGCGCTAAAACGTCGTGTCATAGATGGGTTGTCGAGTGTTCAGAAGGCACACTACGACAGCCTCAGTGGGGACGAAGCGAACTGGTACCTCTCGAATATTCTGTTCGACGGCATGCCGAACGCAGCGAACTCGAGCAGCCCGTATTTTCCGGGCGGGAAAGTGCAGGGGAGTCAACAGGCACCTAGTGCTGGCGGCAGCCTTCTCGAGAAGATCCTCGGCATATCGGTCTTCGCCGGCGGTGTAGTCTTATTCGCGACGTGGACCAACAGGCGGAATCGGGTTGCGCGCGAAGAAGGGTACCGTCAAGAGCGACCGCGTCCCCGACGAAAGCCACGGGCAGCTTGGCGAGTGGGGATCGATCGATTGCTCGCAGTGTTGAGTGTCGTGTTTTTCGTGGTCATGCTCGTCAAGCTCCAGGTCGACACGCCGTCCCGCCACCGCGATCCGATCTGGACGACGGTTGTTTTTCTACTCGTTCTTCTGATCCTTCTATGGATTCTGCGTTTCGCCCTAGAATGGGCAATCCTCTGGATCTGGAACGGCTTCAAGGGCAAAGAATGATTCGGCTGTACTCGTGAGGATCGACTCGGCGTGGGAGTTTCAAGTCGCCGCGCCCGACCAAGCGTGGGGGAGGAGGGAGAGAGCTCGGCCGGGCGCGGCGACAGGTACGCTAGGTCAGTTGACCAATCGTTGCAACAAAAAATGACCGCTGACCAAGGGCAGAAACGATGCTGATATTTGCGTCTCCGAGTACAATCGCTCCAGCAGGGATTCCCAAGCCTGATGTTGTCTCGGCCTTGAAAGAACGGCAGTGCGATGACTTGGCTGTTTTCGTGATCTCGAATCGTGCTGAGCCTGCATGGTTTGATGGCTGCTTCGGTAACTCTGGGGTGAAATTCGTCCAATGTGTTGGTCGCCAGGATGGCGCGTACTTGAGGGAAACCGCTGACAGTCTGAGGTCCGCCACTCACGACATGATTGTCCTCGCGAGTTCGGTGAACGACATTTCCATGGCCACGAATTCTGGCGCTGTTGTGGTCTCCGCCGGTTGGATCCCGGAGGCGCGTCGCAATTTCTACGGAATCGGCGTAGACGACGGACAACAACTGGCGGAAGTGCTAGATGTCCTGAGCGAATGGGCTGGAGGTTGGTGGTACTCGGCAACAACCAAGCTCTACTCTGTTCACGCCCTAACTGATCTATCTACGTTGGGGTACAGCACGACAGCGGAACAACGCGATTTCGCAGAACGCGTCAAGTCAATCGCCAAGGGCGGGGGGGCCAAGCTCACCACACTTCTAGCTCTTACGGCCCGATCCATTTTGGCTTCTTCGGAGGACCGCATCCATTATTCCGCTTGGGGTGTCTACCCATCATCGAATAGCAGCAACGACGACAGTGAGATTCTCTCAAGTTTCCTGCACGGCCTGAGAACTACCGTTTCAAGAGACCATTTCGCCAAGAAACAGAAACCTCTGTTCATTCGGCACAAACCATCCCCGAAACGCCACATGGGCCAAGGTGGTGATCGGAGCGATCCGCGCGACCAAATCGAATCGATCCATATCAACCCGTTCTACCGAAAGAGGCTCCGAGGAAGAAGAGTATTCGTCTTGGACGACTGCACCACATACGGCGTATCCTTCGGTGTTGCAGCTGCCTACTTGCATGCTGCGGGTGTCCAGGCCGTTGAGTGTATCGCGCTGGGAAAGTTCGGAAACACAGGTCGTGGATACGAAATTGAGATCACAGGCGATCCCTACCGTCCGATCGGCGAGGGAGACTTCAGGGTTGTTGGCGCAGACCCCCTAACCGGCACCCGATCATCTGAAGCGCA
>CAZZIE010000295.1:0-2727 GCA_964654185.1 uncultured Spirochaetaceae bacterium
TATTATGCGATACGGGATCTGGCGCAGGCAAATCAACAGGGTTGTGGGTAGGTTAAAATCAACCTGTCTGCCGTCCAAAGTTAGCACGTACAGGTTATCCCCAACTCTTTGCGCCGGCGCGTATGATTCGCTCTGCACTCGGGAAAGAGCCGGGTGCGAACGTATTGCATGCGACACCGGGAAAGGGTGCGCAGGAGGCAGGCATGACAGCCGAGTTCAGGCAGCGAATTCGCGAAATCCTCGAAACCACCGAGGAGGAGCTTCTCCGCACGATTCGGGAGTACCGGGAAGAGTACCGGGACCTCTCGAGCACCGACTGCGTTGAAGTGGGAGATCAGGCATCAATTGCGGAGTCCCTAAACGACGTGGGCTCGGTAATGAGGCACTACGAGCTACGGCTCTCACGGATTCAGGCGGCCCGAATGCGATTCGATAACGGCCACTACGGCAGGTGCCACCAGTGCGGCGAACCGATCCCGCAAGACCGCTTGATCGCGCGGCCGGATGCGCTCTTCTGTCTTGACTGCACGCGGCAGCGCGAGCGGCTGAAGGCGCGCCACGGATCGGTCGCCTGAGTCCGCGCAGAGGTTACCCGCAGCGCCTCGACTATCCTCAGCGCCGCGGTTACCCGCCCGGCGGGGCGTTCGCCCGCCGGCGGTGCACTCGCGCCCGCCGGCGGCGCGGCCAACGCGCACCGTCGCGGCGGCGCGGATTACCGCCGCCGCCCCAGCAGGGGAGCATGCCTCGGCACGCGCATCAGTCGGAGGCGAACACGGTCTGCCGGATCTGCTCGGCGTCATCCGACTTCGAGACGAAGGCGGACGCTCCGGCGTCCATGAGACTCTGCACGGTCGCCTGATCGTCCTGCACGGAGATCCCGACAATGCGTACGGTGGGCCACACTTCGCGGATGCGGCGCGCCACGTCGTAGCCGTTCATTCCCGGAAGATTGACGTCGAGGAGCACTACGTCGGGCAGGTGCTCCTCCATGAGCCTCAGTGCTTCCCGGCCGTCCGCGGCCTCGCGGATCCGCACGGCGCGGTGCGCCTCTTCGAGGAGCGACGCCACGCCCTTCCGCGCTATCACGCGGTCGTCCACAATGAGAACGTCCCGAGCGCCGGGTTCGTCGGAGGATCGCAACACCGCGGCCGGTGCGGCTGAGCGGAAGGTCATACCGGCGGTGCCTGTTTCCGTCCGGCGACGCGCCTCCGAAGTTCCGACATCCGGAACGGTGACGGCCACGGGCACCTGCAGGGTGATCCGGGTTCCCTTCCCCGGAGCCGAGTCGATGTTCATGGCCCCACCGAGTCCGGAGATGCGCTCTCCCACCGTGAACAGGCCCATGCCGGTGTCCTTGTCCTTCACCGCCTCCAGGTCGAGTCCCGCACCGTGGTCCACAACCTCGATCGTGAGGCGCGAATCCTCCACCCGTGCCGCAAGCCGGGCCTCCCGGACCCCGGCGTGCTTGATCGTGTTGAAGAGAAGCTCCTGCGTGGACGTATACACAAAGGCGCGCGCATCATCGTCGAGAAGGACCTTGCCCTCGGGCGCGTCGGCATCGACATGAATCCGGATCTCATGGCGGCGCCCCATCTCTCCGGCGAGCCACTTCAGTGCGGGGATGAGGCCCTGTTCATAAAGGACCGGGGGTCGAAGCTCGTGGCTCAGATTGCGGGATGACTGGATGGCGTCGGTGATCATGCCGACGGCGTCGTCGAAGAGGGATGTCGCGTCGTCGGTGATGAGGAATCCGCGGAGCTGAAAGAGCTTGAACTTGGCGGCTACCAGGTACTGCTGCAGCTCGTCGTGGAGCATTGAAGCGAGGCGCTTGCGTTCACGGTGTTCAGCCGTCGCCAGCTGGCCGGAGAGCTCCCGCAGCCGGGAGGCCTGGCGATTCAACGCGGCGGTTCGCTCCTCAACGCGGCGCTCGAGGTCATCCCGGTGGCTGCGCATGACTTCTTCTGCGGCCTTCTGCTCGGTGATGTCGGCGCTCGTACCGACATGGCCAAGGTACTCGTTCTCGAATCCGAAGCGCGGCTGCGCCCATGAACGAATCCACCGCCACTCGCCGTCGGCGCGCTTGACCCGGACCTCCGCCTGGAAGGATGCCTGTTCGCGCACAGCCCGAATGAATGCGTCGGTGTATGCCTGCGAGTCCTCGGGATGCATGAGGATCTGCCAGCGATTCTCGATCATCTGCTGCCGGGTCACCCCGAAGAACTCGCAGAAGGTCGCGTTGACGAACTCCTGGGCGCCGTCCCGATCGTGCATCCATACAATGAGCGGGAGATTGTCCGCCATGGCGCGGAAGCGCTCTTCACTTTCGCGCAACGCCTGGGCGGCGCGCCGGAGCTCCGTGACGTCGTGAAAGGTGGTTACCGTGCCCATGATGCCCTCGCGGGTATCACGAATGGGTGCGGAGTTCACCAGGAGCCAGATGATTGAACCGTCGCCGCGGCGGTACCGGACCTCCTCGTGATGGACGGTCTCACCGGCAAGGGCGCGCGCGGAGGGGTAGTCGGCCGCCTCATACGGCGTGCCGTCTTCGTGGACACCGCCGTACTCGCGGTACCCCTCCAGGTCGCTTGTGTGGATGAGAGGATGCCCGAGAATCCGGGTCGCTTCGCGGTTGTGAAAGAGAAGACGTCCCGACGGCGCCTCACCGACGATCACGCCGGCGGGCATCTGATCAAGAACCGCCGGCACCAGTTCCTGATTGGCGCTGAG
>CAZZIE010000296.1:0-2715 GCA_964654185.1 uncultured Spirochaetaceae bacterium
TTGGGGCCTCAACATGGACATGTTTAACGCTCCCGGCTCGCCAGCGCGGCGAACAGAGCCTCATGGGAACGACCCATTCCGCGCCCCTTGGGATCCTCGCGCAACTTTCGCGATCCAATCTTGGCCTTGTTCTCCTCTGGCGCGGCCTCGTCGTCCCGAGCTGGCACCTCAGGCACCGAGCCAAACATTTCCACGCTGGGAACCGGCACTTGGGGGAGCAACCCCAGAATCGCCAGACGCCGGTGTTCGCGTGTTGAATAGCCCGGATCGAACGTCTGATCGTCTTCAAGCCCCAGAGAGGGGTCCGCTTCGAGGGTCCAGTTGTACCATTCGTCCAACTGCCCTTCGGCGAGACCCAACCGGAAATACAGGTACGTGGCAAATGCCTGGTAGACGTGTCGCAATCGCGAGCTCGTGTACCAAGTATCAAAATGCTTGCACAGCAGGTGATCGAGATACTCTGCATCGGCATAGCCGTCCACCGTGCGCACCAACTGAAGTGCCAGAGGCCAACTGAGATTTCGATAGACCATACTGGTGTATCGGTCGCGTTCATGATTCATCAGCCGGCCAAAGTCCATCGCGAATTCAGGGTGGTTACTCCAGACTTCGCGCACCTCGATTGCGAGCCGCAACTCGCGAGGTTCGAGGCCAGCAGTCAACTCTCTCTCCATGGACCGCTTGGCCGCACTCCACCACCAGCGCTCAAAGACGTCCGTGAGTACTGCGATCCCTTCCTCGTCCCAGCCGAATCGAACGCCCAGAGCTACCGCCTGCTGCTGCGCACGTTGCCTGCGCGTGAGCCGCCCCTCCGCCTGAATGTCGCTCAGCTCCTCGCGCGTGGGCGCCTCTTCGAACTCGTCCGCATCCAGTGCGAACTCCTCCCAGTCGGTCTCGTCGGTATCCGCGCCAGCCGTTGCAAGACCCAGGATTTCTTCCAGTCCGTCATCGAGTTCCTCCAGCTCTTCCGGGACCTCGTCCTCCGGCCCCTCGAACCGGTCGATTTCGTCCACTGTCGCCGCCGCGAGACGGGCTTCGAACTCGGCCTGAGCGGCTTCTTCCGGGTCCTTATCCCCAACGTCCCACACGAACTCGAGCGGTAATTGCGCGATCTTCGGACCCACGACAGGGGCCTCTTTCGTGTTGGTTCTCAGATCCAGGCTCCGCAACTCGTTCGCTGAAAACAACGAACCGGATTGACCTGGCTTCAGGCCAGCCGAGTCTGCTCTCACTGGAAGAACAGCTTCTGGCACCCGCGGTGCGGCATCGCGACCATCCAACACTTCCGAAACCGGCGACTCGCCCGAGGGATCGCTTCGAGCATGGGTCGCCTTTATCTCGTAGCCCCTCTCCCCCTGAGCTTCCGGAGCGTCGGGCTCGAAATAGACACGCTGCGCCTCCTTGCCTGACGCCATCGACTCGATCAGTTGAAGATCCAAGTCGTTCAGCGCATCAGCACTTTCCATAGCTCCTTTCTTGTATCTGGCACCGGAACCGGCGAGCGTCTTCCCCGCCGTGCTCAACCCCTGTGCGGTCACCGACCCGGGTGCGGAGGGCTCCACATCCCTGAAAACTCCTGCGTCACCTTGTCTGCCCTCGGCGGGTCCACTGGAACCCCTCGGCCCTGGCCCTTCGTTTTCACGGCCAGCGACATTCTCGGGCAGGGCTTCGGCCGTCCTGGTCTGCCCCAATTGCAGATCCTTCTCGCGCCGCAGGCTGAGAGGCTTGAATAAACGCTGAACGATCTCCCTGAAGCCCATTTCACATCCCAAACCGGTGGGCCAAAACCCCAGCACCCGTCTCTGTCAGGCCGGAACCAGGTCCCACGGCCCCGTTTGCATCCTCACGACTCGAAACCCGTCGACTCCTACTCGTACTCATATCCATGGCCGATACGCTCCCAGGCCTCGCGGAATTCCGGCGTGTCGTACGCCTTCGGCTGAAGCCAGAACGAAACCTTGCCGTGCTCCTCACCGATGCGCCAGAGTCTTGCCATCCTCCGGCCTCATCATCGACGCGACGGGTTCCTGGCCCAAATTGGCAGAGTGTTCCCCGGCTCCGTGTGGTACCAGGGGGAGAACAAAGTGGGTGTCTCGTAGTGTTCGTAGTGTTCGCCGTGATCTGCCGGGCGGCACTGCGAATGCTACGGACCGGGTGGCTCCTCGCACGCCCAATGGCGGGTAACGCTGCGTTCTTCGTCACTACAGTCGCAAACATCCAAACCCGAGAATCATGCCGGTTCAGAGCTTTTGCCTTCCGGGAGGTGCCACACTTCCGCCGCCAAATTAGCCAGTTGTCGTTGCCGTGCCAACACAGCAAGCTCGGTCCATTCCACGAAAGGATCCAATGTCTCGACCGCTAGATCGATTTTGGTTTTCGCGCCCACCTTCGGGCGCTCCGCCAAGGCCTTTGTCAACAACAACTGAGATTGCCGATAAACCTCGCGTTTCTTCGAATACGGTCGATTTCCAAGAGAAGCGTTGATCGATTTCTCGATGAGGACGAGGTTACCAATCAGTTCCGCAACGTTCTCCTCAGTGATCGCTCCAAACTCCAATCTTGCATCGTTGCTCGGATTCTGTGGAAAAACATGCTCGATTTCAAAACCACCCCCGGCGTATCGGCCGAGCCATTTCGTTCCCTCCACTTCCCCATACGCCTGTATTTCGACGTATTGGCTGAGCTTGGCAAGGATGTACCGGAGCCGGTATTGCT
>CAZZIE010000297.1:0-2688 GCA_964654185.1 uncultured Spirochaetaceae bacterium
AACGATTTCAGGTGAGCGTCCGCTGGTGCGGGACAAAACGGGCACCATGATCGCCGATGTCTCCCGTGACTTTGCGCCCAGGGCGTACCTGTATCATGCATCCACTCGGACGGCCGGGAGCGTTCGCTCCCGCCATATCGGCCGCGCCGCACTCCTGGCGGTGGGAGGCGGACACAACTTCTTCCATCTCCTCCTTGACGCATGTCCACGAGTTCATCTCCTCCACAAAGCAGGGCACCGTTTTGAAGACTTCGACGCCATCGTAGTGAACCAATGCGACAAGCCCTTTCACAACGAGCTTCTGGATCTCCTGGGAATCCCGCCGTCGCTTCGGGTCGAGTGCCGGAGGGGGACTGTGCTCGAGGCTGCCGACCTGATCGTACCGTCGATACAGCCAAGTCACTTTCATCCGTCCTGGGCCTTTGACTACGTACGGAATACGGTTCTCCCGTGCGCTAACGGGGTAGGCGCATCCACCCAGTCAATACGGCGCCTCCACATTAGCAGGACGGGAGCGGCCGGTCGGCGGGTGCGGAATCAGGGAAGCCTGTCTCAACTGCTTGAGCGGTATGGTTTCACCAGTGTTGTGCTCGAGAGCTACACCCTTCACGAGCAAGTTGCCATGGTAGCTGGTGCGGATGTGATTGTCGCAGAACATGGGGCCGGTCTGACGCACCTGGTGTTCGCACGTACCGGGGCGCGCGTCATTGAGCTCGCCTCTCCATACTGGCCGTATCAGATGTTCCGTCACATTGCCGCATGGGCCGGGGCCGTGTACGGTGTCGTCTATTCCCGCGCTCCCAATGTGGGCGCGGGTCGGGGGTTCCGTCACAGCATGCAAGATTTCTTCGTGGATCTTGATGAGCTGAATGAGCTGTTCGCGAAGATGGGCATTGTCACCGAGAGCTAAATGAGCACCACTCCGAGTCCCGACAGCAACTGCGTTCTCGTTACGGGCGGGGCGGGCTTTGTGGGTAGCGCCCTGTGCGGTTCTCTGCTTGGTCGTGGTTGCTCCGTCATTTGCCTGGACAATCTGTCCACCGGCACGGAAAAGGCAATTGCCGATTTTCGTGGGAACTCTCAGTTCACCTTTATCCACGGGGATGTCACCGAGCCCCTCCGTCTCGAGACGCGCGTGGATGCCGTGTATCATCTGGCGTGCCCCGCGAGTCCGCGGTACTACCTGCTACACCCGGTAGAGACATTGAAGACCTGCGTTGTGGGTACGCTCAACGTCCTCGACTTCGCGAGGGCGCACGCAGTGCCGGTAGTCCACGCCTCCACCAGCGAGGTATACGGCAATCCCACCGAACACCCTCAAGGTGAGCACTACTTCGGCAACGTGAATCCGATCGGACCCCGCTCCTGCTACGACGAAGGAAAGCGGGCCGCGGAGGCGCTGTGCCACGATTACCGCAAGCTCTACGAAATGGACGTCAGGGTTGCACGGCTCTTCAACACCTACGGTCCTCGAATGGATCCCGCGGACGGTCGGGTGGTTCCGACACTTGTCCATCAGGCGCTTCAAGGTCAGCCACTGACGGTATTCGGGGACGGGCGGCAGACCAGGAGCTTCTGCTACATTGACGACATGGTTGAGGGGCTCACTGCCCTCATGGATTCGCCCGTTTCTCTTGGACACCCGATCAACCTTGGCAACCCGGTAGAAACTTCTGTGATAGACCTAGCGCACATGATTCTCCGGCTTACCGAAAGCACGAGTGACGTGCACTTCTGCGAGTTGCCGCAAGATGATCCGGTACGGCGCTGTCCGGACATATCGCGTGCACGGGAGGTCCTCGGCTGGCGCCCCACAACTTCCCTCCAGGACGGACTGCAGGCCGTGATCGACTATGCGGTTGGGTCGTTGACCAACGAGGGCGCAGTTGCAATGGGTTTCTTGGAGGAGTAGGCTACCTCCCACCCGGTCACCGCGTTCTTCAACCCTTCTCGTCGCAAGGCAAGCGCAGCGCACATGCGGATACAGCGTCGCGCGAGGAAGTTGACGACCATGCGTAAACGCCCTGAGGGATTTGGGATTTCGAGCAACTGGCGTCTCCAACGGGAGAGCCTGTGTCTCCGTGTCTCCGCCGCCGTCTCCAGCAGATGGGGGTAAAGTGCGTGTTCCTGTCGACGGCTGCGAAGTGTGCGCTTCTCGATTGCGAAGAAGTCCCGATACTTCGGATAGCAGTAGTGAACTCGCGCCTCCTCGACGAGCTCCCAATTGCCTTCTCCCATGACCAGGGTCAGCCATGAATCCTCGGCAATGACCTCTTCCGGCATGCGGGAGAAGCCCAGATCGCTCAGGCGCTGCAACATTGCACCTCGTCGTGCGAGGTAGCACCGTCCGCTAATGGAGCCGTTCATGTCACGCGGCGGAATGGTCCAGCTCGGCCGCCGGGAGTCATATGGAAGGCCAGGTACGGACGATCCCGTGGTGACCAGAAGGTCCCTTCGATCATCCAGGCGCTCCAGGAGCCTTTGCACTGCACAGGGCTCAAAGACGACGTCCCCGTCGGTGAACAGGAGCAACTCGTTCCGTGCCTCGTCGACCAGCGTATTCCACGCCGCCGGCTTGCCGCGTTCCTCTTTGCGAATGAGACGGATCCGCGTGTCTTGTGCCGCCAGGCGCTCCACTTCCGCTTCCGTTCCGTCCGTGCATCCGTTGGCGCACACAAGGACCTCGTC
>CAZZIE010000298.1:0-2592 GCA_964654185.1 uncultured Spirochaetaceae bacterium
AAGCGCGTCGGCAAGCAGCGCACGTTCTCTGGCAGACAGCCGCATGGCTTCTTTCCCGAGGGTCATTTCATCCATAGCACAATAGTACCACAGTAACCGTTACATGTGACTGACGCATGATGCCGCCTCGTCGTTTCAGCGCGATTCACTGCACACGCTCCAGAATGGCCTCCGCGACCCTTGCCGGCATCAGCCGGTGAGGAACCAGCGTGAAGATACCCAGGTCTGCTCAATGCAATTGCTATATTCCCTGCGATCCTAGTCTTCTTATCCGATCAATGAGGGTTTGATACCTTGCCTGTCCGATTGCGTCCGTCGGAAGGTAACCCAATACAGCGGTTCGGAAGTCGCGTTCCGATACAAACGTTGCCATTCTCTCCCGGATGAACGTTCGAACCTCCTCGTCTGAAGAATCTATTTCTTCGGCAAGTTCCGGTCGTCCGTCAACGACGGTGATGATGTCCTCAATATCGTGACTCATGATGAAGTCACCGTTACCACGCCCAAGAAACGCGTCGATCTTGGTCGCGACGAAATACTCTGGTCTGACAAGCCAAATCGTGGTTCCTGACGGCAATGTATACGTTAGTCGGTCGGCTACTGCACGTCGGTACCAACGGTTTGAGAACCCAAGAATCTCCGAAATCGTTGGCATGACATCCACTAACACACCTTCTATTCGCCAGCGACAGATTGGTCCGTCGGAATCAATAGCGTTTTCGAATCCTTTTCGTCGGAGGCGTTCTTCAAGTTCCGCGTACTTCGCAAAAGATGCGACTTCCACAATTACATCGATATCCTTCGTCGGGCGAATATCTGTTATCGCCGGATCCGTAATATACAGCGTCGTTGCTGCTCCACCCACGAAAACGACGCTCTCTTGCAGTTCTTCCAGTCTGGTGGCGACAAACTCGATTAGATCGACGATCGGGCTCATATTGCTTTTCCCGATATCTCGATTCGCTGGAGTAGGAGCGAAGATGCAATCTTTTGCTCGCGCACACGTCCTGATCGTATCCCGTCGACGAGGCAAAGGAGTTCATAAAGCTGCGAATCGAGTGCCGCCGCCGCCGGGGCTGATTTGTACAGAGGCGAGAACGATACACCGGCGACCGCTCCGTCCGCGACCGGCCAGACAGGCGGTAATGGTTCGTCTCCCGCTTCGATTTGAGTGTTGAGTGGAGGCGCTGCATAGGATGTCGGCATACCGCGAGTTTTACCGCCAATGTCCGCAGGAAACGAATATTTGACACCGTGAATAAGATATTCCGAGAGATTATCGACGATTGGCTGTCGGGTAACTTCTGCATAGAGCCGGGCCCGCTGCGCACGTCGAAGACCGGCGTGAACTTCAGAAGGACTCATGCGCAGGGAATCAGCCAACGCGGCGAATGACGAGTCGCGAGAACCGAGACTTACAAGCTTCAGCAGTATCAAGATGTCCTGTGGTTTAAGAACCATGTCCATACGCTATTCGCGAATAACGAATGCGTCAAGCAGGAATATGACCTCTTGCCGATCGCTTTCCGCGTGCTCAAACTGTTGCTGAAGGACGTCGGGAGAGTCTCCAGTATGAAGCGACGCCGCGAAGACGTCCATAGTTGACATTTGATGGAGCCACGAGAAGGATGACTACGAGCAGGAGATCGAAAACAACATTGATGCCTTCGTTCCCGCCGGTTCCGAAGATCAATCCTCGATCGCGAGGGCTACTTTCAATGCGGAGGCCAACTGTGCAAGCTTTGTGTCGCTGAGGGAGCCGACGAAATCCGTAAGCTCACTCTTGCGAATGCTGACCAGGCCGTCGCAATGGACGGCGCTGTCGTGCTTGAGGCCCTCATCCGGGCCGACGCTCACCTGGGATGCCAGGCCGCTATTGGTGGAGTAGATCGGCGCGCACAGCACTGTCGCATACTTTGAGTCGATCAAGGTCTGCCGACTCACGACCACAAAGGCGCGCTGCCGTTTCGGATCGGAGGTGCCCGGCTTCTTGACCAAGTAGATGTTGCCGCGGGTCATTCATCAACCTGGAACTCGAGGACATCACGCGCTTCCTCGTTGAGCTGGTCCGCATTCTCGTTAATGCGGTCGAGCTCACGTCTGTCCCTGGCTTCTCGCCTGCGCCGGCGCAGGTATTGCCACGTGGCCTCTTCTATGAAGGCTGACCGATTCGCCTGATCCGTTTCCGCGGAGATCGCACGGAGAAGCTCTTCGGATAAGGTGACGGACGTCTTGACTTTCATACCACGAAAGTACCACCCTTCTCCAGGTCGGACAAGCGGGACCATCCGGGGGTGCCGACGGATCACTGGATGAGATCCGGACGATTTCGCGGCACAGGCGCTTCAGGCGCCCTCTGCAAGGTCAATGAAGCGCTCTCTGGACATTTCCGAACCGGCCGCCACCGTGCTTGGTCCCGTTCATTGATCAATCCCCCTCTCAAGCTCCTCGTGGCGTATGGTCGACTCGTCTGTGGCGAAGGGCTAAACCTTAGCTCGCCTTCGTCATCGACAGACCGCTCAACGGCAACGAAACGATCGTGAGCTGCGTCAGATCCACCTTGCTGCTCGCGTGGTCTATGTCGATTCCCAC
>CAZZIE010000299.1:0-266 GCA_964654185.1 uncultured Spirochaetaceae bacterium
GGCTCTCTGTGATGCGTTTTCCTCGACACCTCCTGCCGATCGCGGCGGTCCTGGTCCTGGTGGCCGGGATCGTCGCGCCCACCTTTGCGGCCGACGAAAAGCCGGGCGTGTGGGAGGCTCCGCTTTGGCAGGGGGCGAGTCAAGGGCAGGCGCAGCAGCAGGGCGGCGTGCCCCCGCTCGAGTTCCCCATGGTGCAGGGCGGGCGGGATACGTCCCGGAAAAGCCTGCCCGTTCTCTTCAACAAACCCCTCGACCGCACCACGCCC
>CAZZIE010000299.1:276-1310 GCA_964654185.1 uncultured Spirochaetaceae bacterium
CCTCCATTCTCCTCGAGCCCGGGACCGTCACCGAGCTGCGGAACATGCGCAGGCCCGCGCCCGGGGTGCCGATGGGGTGGGTCCGGCGCGGCGGTACATCCGCCTACAACACCACGCAAATCAGCGCAACCGCTGAGGTCAAGGGCCTCTGGCAGCTGATCCGGCCCGACCACGGCATCGAGCAGTTCTTTGCACAGTGCGACGACAATCTCTATCTCTCGGACGGCACGCCACCGGATTTCCGGACCACGTTCGGCTCCTCGGTCTATGACGACATCGATTCCGGGGCGTCAGCCGCCATCGGGGAGAAGGTCGGCGACGATCTCGTTCTGTGCGCCACCGGTACATCCCCTTTCGCCTGGAGCGGCGGGACCACGTACCCGGATGCGGCGTACATGGTGCACGAGACGACCAGCCCGCAGGTGTACGCCGACTGCAAGGACCCGCTCAAGAAGTTCCGGGCCGACCTCAACATTGCCTTCATTCAGGCCGGCTACTCGGGCGGGAGTGTTTTTTACGTGGGGTACCACCGCCGTCTCGAGGGCGTGAGCCTGGAATTCGTGGGTGGCGCTACGAATGCCATGGCGGTCGATGCGGCCGTGAGCGCGTACCAGGACGGCTCGTGGGTGGGCGTTGCAAGCCTCACCGACGGGACCGAGGACCCGACAGGCACAACGGCTTTCTGGCAGGACGGGCGGCTTTCCTGGACGTATGATGAAGACGACGACGCGCATCTCCTCCCGAACACCAAGGATCACCTTTTCTGGTATCAAATCTCGGCCGTTACGGACGTGACCGACGGCATGCTCCTCAAGCGCGTGCGGGTCCACGACCGCTGCGAGCCCATGACGAATCTGTGGTCGAAGCATTACGACATTGCGCTCTCCGCCATGCTCTCGACCACAACCGGGTACGAGGACGTTTCCGGGGAGATTTCGGACGGCACGCAGGCGAACTATGCGGACCTGGGCGGCATTGCGACCACGCAGTATTTCTACCTGGGTTTCATGGCCCCTGCACAGGGCCTCTACCTC
>CAZZIE010000299.1:1320-2581 GCA_964654185.1 uncultured Spirochaetaceae bacterium
CCAAGTGGATCCGGATTACTGCAATATCTCCACCACCTGCAACGTCAATATCGAATACTGGAACGACAGCACGCAGAAGTGGACCACGATTTCCGGCACCACCATCGACGGCACGAGCTCGAACGGCTACAGCCTGAACCACACGGGAGTCATTCAATGGGACGGGAGCCAGATCGATGACGGGAAGCGGTCGATCTCAGGCGAGTTGCTCCCCCTCTACTACTACCGCCTGAGCTGGTCACAGACCCTCCCCACCGGCATTCAGGTTTGGGGCGCGGCGGAGCTTGAAAAGCCCGGGTACACTCCGGACCCCTTCGAGCAGTACGACGGGGCGGCGGAATTCAACGGGCGGGCGGTCTATTGGCCCGGGAAGCACTACCGGCACGGCCTGGATTATTCCGCCATGTCGAAGCCCTGGGTCATGAACGGACCTGACGCCGGAAGCACTAAGGACATTTTCGGACCCGGCTACCCGAACGCCTTTGCGCGGATCGGTTCTTACGGGATCGTCTCGACCAAGGACCCGTACCGCCTCTACCTCCTGCAGGGGAAAGTGCCCGGGCAGTTCGACGAGTACATGATCTCCGACGTGGTGGGGGCCGTGGCTCCGCACACCCTCAAGGTCGTGCAGGACCGGGTGGCCATCTTCGCGTCGACCAAGAGCGTCCATGCGGCCGTGCTCCTCGCCCCGGACGGCATCTACATGGCCGAGCGGGTGGTGATCAACATTTCGCAGCCCGTCGCGGACTATTGGGACACGTCCGAGGCCCCGTACATCGAGCCGGACTACGCGCACCTTTCCTATGCCTGGGTGAATTACCGCAGGAAAACCGTGCACTTCGCGGTGCCTGTCAACTTCACCGGCACGGGCACGCAGACAACCCTGAATGCCGAACTCGTTTACTCCTACCTCGATAACGAGTGGTTCGACCTCTACGTGAGGGAAGACCCGGCCCGTTGCGGCCTGGATCTCATCGGGAACAACGATCAGCGCCTCGCCTACATCGGGGACCACGGCGGCAACGTCTACCGGACCGACTGCGGGGATTACGATTACTCGAACGTGCGCATCACGCACTGGCTCAAGACCTCGGATATTCCGGTGGCCGGGATGAACTACTCGTCCCTCCTGCGGCGAATCCGGGCCAAGATGAAGACGACGGACGGCGATATGTGCGTCCTCGTCTACCCGGACGATGCGGATACGGGGGTGACGCCCATCGGGGGCGGCGCCATTGATATGGGCTCGCGCATGAGCTAC
>CAZZIE010000300.1:0-1261 GCA_964654185.1 uncultured Spirochaetaceae bacterium
CCGCTCTACCGCCACCTGAGCGACCGGCTCCGGCAGGAGCGCCGCTTCAATGCGGCCGGACGCCACCATCTCCAGACGCACGGGCACCTGGAGGGTCCGGATGATGTCAATGCCGTCGGCATCGCCTCCAACCTCTTCCAGCATTCGCTCCGCAACGTAGAAGATGATGCTGTTCTCCAGGAGACCGACCGAGACGCTGCCGGCGCGGTTCCAGTCGGCGACGCTGCGGATTCCGGAGTCCGGCGCCGTCACCAGGCCGAAGTGCCCGTCGGTGATCGAGCCGACGCGGATGCCGCTCCCGGCGCGCCAGTTGTACACGGCATTGATGAGGTCTGAGATGCTCCCGTCGATCTCGTTGGTCTGGAGGGCGCTCTCCCGGTAGAGCTGATTGCGGAACATCCGCAGGTCCACCGAGATGCCTTCGTCTTCGAAGAAGCCCTGGTCCTGCGCAATGAGCAGCGGCACGGAATCCATGGCCGGCATGAGGCCGATGGTGAGATCCTGGGCGTAGACCGCGGAGCGCCCCGCGATGCCCGTCAGCGCGACGACGGCCATCAGCGCGGCCGCCACCTTCGTCAGGCGGAGCGTGATCGGTTCACGGGTCTGCGTCACGGCGTCGTGCGCTCGTAGCTGAAGCCGCCCTGTTTCTCCTGCGACCAGGAGAGGAAGCGCACGTCAACGTAGATGTCCTCCTCGACGAGGTGGAGCACCACGTCCTTGCCGGGCACTTCCTTCGGGCTTACGACGGCGGGCCGGAAGGGCTTGAAGTCGAGGTTCTCAATGTCATCCGTCGTGCCGAGGGCCCAGCGCGTTCCGATGGGGCTCACCGGGGCGAGCGGTCCGTCGCGCTCCAGGATGTTAAAGATCTGTCCGCCGTCGTTGCGGCGGGTAATCCACACGTTGTCGGTAATGCGGTCCTGATTCGCCGGCACTGTCGGATCGGCGCCGTCTTCCTTGGTGAAGGTCATCCGCTCTCCCCGCCAGATGTTGTACGGGCTGTCATCTTCTTGGTTCGCGGATTCAGCGCCCGCCTGCGCGCCGCCGGCGTCCGCCTGGGCGACGTCGCCATCCGCCTGGCCGGCCCCGGTGTCCGCCTCACTCGATTCTCCCTCGCCTTCGGTTTCGACCACTGCGTCGTCGCCCTGCGCCTCAGTCTCGGTCTCCGCCCCGTTCCCGCCGGAGGCGGAAGCCTGACCTTCGCCTTCGTCGGACCCGCAGGCCGCAAGGAGTACGAGCACGAGCACTGCAAGAACGCTCCTCA
>CAZZIE010000300.1:1361-2548 GCA_964654185.1 uncultured Spirochaetaceae bacterium
CGGCGTCACCGCTCCGGCGACCGCCGCGCCCACACGCCCGTCCACTCCGGCACAACCTCGGTGCCGCGCGCCCGCACACTCTCCGCCATCTCCGGCCCGAAGAAGAAACCCATGACCTCGGCGGCCTCCGCGACCGAGCTGAAGCGAAAATCCGTGCGCACCTCGTGCCGGGTGAAGTCGTGCTCCTCCTCGAGTCGCCGGTACATGGCCGCGAGGGTCTCGAGCGGCGCGGCGGGCGCATCCACATTCGTCCCCATTGTTTCGATGAGTACAACCCACCCCCCGGGCACAACGCTTCCGGCGGCGGCCGCCACAAGCGCATCCGTGGTTCGCGCCACTTCTTCCGGGCGGGAAGCCTCCGCAACTGCGTGACCGAAACTCCATCCCTCGACGAAGACATCCACCTTCTCGCTCAGCTCGGGTAAGTCCAGATTGTCCGCCCGCCGGAAGGTGAGCTTGTCGGCGCAGTCGCCGAGGCGCTCCCGGACGAAGGCCAGCATGTGCTCGGAGGCGTCGCAGCAGACGGCGGAGGCCACTGCGTCAACGTACATATCGGTAACCCTGCCGGTCCCGACCCCGGCCTCCAGCACACGGACGTCCGTCCAGTCGACCAGCCGGTGAAGCAGGGCGGACAGGTTTGCCTGATAGTCCTCGGCCGACACCAGGCGGTGATACTCAGCGGCGTGACGCTCGTAAATCTCGAACATGCTCGGCATGGCGGGAGTGTAGCGCGGCGCGGCCGATCGGTGCTACTGCGGTGACCCCGCGGGGGTGGAGGGCCGCGGTGCCGTCAGACGGCGCGCCCGGCGCCCGCGCGCCAACGCCGGGCGGCGCGGGGGAGCGCCCCCGGCGAGCATGCGGCGGCGCGGGGCGGTCGTGACCGGGGGCCGCGGCGGGGGGGCGGCGCTTCGTTGAGCGTTGCGGACCGGCGCCAGCGCCGGCGCTGGGCGGCTTCTGGCGGCGCCACCGGCGAGTATGCGACGGCGCGGAGTGGCGCGGCGCGAGGGAGTGCTTCGTTGTGCTTGGCGGAACCGCGCGCTGCACCGCGAAGCCCGCACTTTGACCCTTTCCGCCGCGGCGGGTACCATGGCAGGATCATGAAACATCCCCTTCGAAGCAGCCGCACCACTGAGGGGCGGCGGATGGCCGGCGCCCGGAGCCTCTGGCGCGCCAACGGCATGCGGGAG
>CAZZIE010000301.1:0-858 GCA_964654185.1 uncultured Spirochaetaceae bacterium
GCCCGAATCCAGACCATGCTCAGCGAGATCAGCCAGGTATGAGCAGCGAGTTGAAACCGTATGCCAGATACAAAGACTCCGGCATTGACTGGCTGGGGGAGGTGCCGGAGCATTGGTGGGTCTCAAAGGTGAGCTGGTTATTCGATACAATTGGCAGCGGGACAACGCCGGACACGAAGAACCAACGTTGGTATGAGAATGGCACGATTCCGTGGGTGACGACTGGGGAGCTTCGGGAAAACCTCATCGTCGACACTGAAACCAGAGTATCGGTCTCTGCACTTGAGGCATACCCGAGCCTCAGACCGTTTCCTCGAGGTTCTCTGGTTATCGCGATGTACGGGGCTACGATTGGGCGTGCAGGCCTATTGGGAGTCGAGGCTACTACGAACCAAGCTTGTTGTGTACTGGCGCGCCCTCGAGGCGCCCAAACCAAATATGCGTTCTACTATCTCATTTCATTTCGTGAGACGCTCGTCGGGCAGTTTTCTTTCGGCGGGGGACAACCGAATATCAACCGTCAGACTATCTCGTCGCTACGCATACCGCTCCCATCCCTCCCCGAACAACACGCCATAGCCGACTACCTCGATGCGGAGACCGGCCGCATCGACACGCTCATCTCTGAACAGCGCGAGCTGATCGAGCTTCTGAAGGAGAAGCGGCAGGCGCTCATTTCACACTGCGTGACCCGGGGCCTTGACCCCGATGTTCCGATGAAGGACTCCGGCGTCGAGTGGCTGGGGGAGGTGCCGGAGCATTGGGGAGTGGGCCCGTTCAAGTATCTGGTGAAAGGACTCTCATTCGGCGTGAGTGTCAATGCCACCGACTCACCTGCAGGGCCAGACGAAGTTGGCG
>CAZZIE010000301.1:868-2541 GCA_964654185.1 uncultured Spirochaetaceae bacterium
GTGCCGGAGCATTGGACGATTATGAAGTTCGGATATGCGGCCGAGATTGCCGAGGGTCAGGTGGACCCCACGGTCGAGCCATATCGATACATGCCACTCATTGCTCCAGACCACATCGAATCGAGGTCCGGTCGGTTGTTGAGTATAGAGACGGCAGAAGAACAGCACGCTCTCAGCGGAAAGTACTTGTGTCAGCGCGGAGATGTGATCTATAGCAAGATTCGTCCCGCTCTGATGAAGGCATGCCTGGCACCGGCCGAAGGGCTTTGCAGTGCAGATATGTATCCCCTTCGGCCCGTTTCCGCCCTGCTGAGCGACAGGTTTCTCTTATTCATCTTGCTGTCAGACCATTTCACCGATTTCGCGGTGCTTCAATCACAGCGCGTTGCAATGCCGAAGATCAATCGAGAAGCGCTCCGAAGTTTCTTGTTACTTATCCCACCCCTCTCCGAACAACACGCCATCGCCGACTACCTCGACACAGAGACCGCCCGCATCGACGCGCTCATCAAGGAAGCGGAGGAAACCATAACCCTCATGCAGGAACACCGCAGCGCGCTCATCTCCGCCTGCGTGACCGGGAAGGTGAAGGTGCCGGGGGTGGCGGATCCGGCTGCGCAGGAGCAGGCCGTATGAAGGCGGTGCATACCGAGAAGTACTTCGAAGACGATATCTACGAGCATCTGACCTCCAACGGCTGGCTCGGTGGCGATCCGGCGCGCTATGACGCGGCGCGGGCGCTCTACCCGGAGGATGCGCTTGCCTGGGTCCGCGAAGCCTACCCCAAGCAGTGGGAGAAGTTCTCCGGGCAGAATGCGGGGAACCCCGAAGAGGTGTTCCTGAAGCAGCTCGAGCGGGAGCGCTCGAAGCAGGGAACGCTCTCGGTCCTGCGGCACGGGTTCAAGATTGCCGGACTCGGGGCGACGCGCATCGCCATGTCCATGCCGAAGCCGTCTTCCGGCAACAATCCGGATGCCGTGGCGCGGTACAACGCCATTCGCTGTCGGGTCGTGCGGCAGGTTCACTACTCGCCGCATAGGAAGGGCGAAAGCATCGACCTTGTGCTCTTCATAAATGGGATTCCCGTGGCGACGGCGGAGCTCAAGACGCAGTTCACCCAGACCGTGCACGATGCGATCAAACAGTACCGGGTGGACCGGCCGCCGAAGGATCCGACGACGCGGGGGACGGAGCCCCTTCTTCAGTTCACAACCGGCGCCATCGTGCACTTTGCGGTGAGTACCGAGGAGGTCTACATGACCACCCGGCTTGCCGGCACCGACACGCAGTTTCTGCCCTTCAATCAGGGCTACAACGAGGGCGCGGGCAACCCGCCGAATCCAGACGGCTACAAGACCGCCTACCTGTGGGAGCGGGTGTTTGAGCGGGACGCGTGGCTGCACATCATTGCCAAGTTCGTGCATCTCGACCGACGCGGAGGCAAGGAGACCCTCGTTTTCCCGCGCTTCCACCAGTGGGATGCGGTCACGAAGATTATTGAGGATGTGCGGGGACGCTCCGGGCGCGGCAACCGCTATCTCATTCAGCATTCGGCCGGGTCGGGGAAGAGTAACTCCATCGGGTGGCTTTCGCATCACCTGTCATCGTTATGGGTGAGTGACGAGAAGAAGCTCTTCGACTCGGTGATCGTGGTGACCGACCGGACCGTCCTG
>CAZZIE010000302.1:0-2528 GCA_964654185.1 uncultured Spirochaetaceae bacterium
GGACTCGAAGAAGGCCGCACCAAGGGGATCCAGGAAGGCCGCCAGGAAGGCCGCCGCGCAGCCGCAGTCGAGACCGCCCGGAAGCTCCTGGCCAGAGACATGGACCCCGAAGAGGTTGCTGAGCTGGTCGAGTTGAGTATCGACGAAGTGCGAGCCTTGCAGGAGGAGCAGTCCTAACTCGACTGCATGTCGTGGGCCAAAGACACCGGCCATGGACCAATGTCTCCACAGCCTCCATCCATGTCCTCCGGTCGAACCCTATTGTTAGGATCTAGTCTGTTGGATTGCGGGCCGAAGTGAAGTACAAAGGTGGGCGCCCATGAGCAGTGTTTTCGACCACCTGCCCGAGAACTTCTTCGCGCCCCTCGCCTCGCCGAATCGCGTGCACTACGCACAGCTTCTCGTGCGCTTCTACGAGCTCTTTCTCGAGTACCACTCGAGCGTCGAGCGGGCTGTCGTCGTGGAGGCCTTCACGGACTATCTGGGCTCGGTGGCACCTGCCGAGATCGCGCCGGAGGCTGAGGACACGGGGGGCGGCGGAGAGCAGACCGCGCAGGAGGACCCGCGCGGCGCGGCGAACCGCTTCATTCGCCGACTCATATCATACGGATGGATGGAGGAAGAAGAGCTCCTCGACTTCACCCGGGTCCTTAACCTGCGCGACACCGCGCGGCCCTTCCTGGAGGCGCTCCACCAGGTGCACCAGGGTAGCGCCGTCGAGTATGAGAGCCACGTCGTCGCCATCTACTCCTCCCTGGGAAGCGATGCGGCGGAGGAAAGCGGCGAGCACGCGGTGCTGAATGCGCACATGCACACCCGGCTCCTCCTGGAGTCGCTGAAGCTGCTTGAGCAGAATATCCGTACGCATCTGCAGGAACTGTTCTCCCGGGAGGCGACCGTCCCGGAGCTCCTCCATGCCCACTACGACGTCTACATGCATGAAGTAATCGACCGCGCCTACACCAGGCTGAAGACATCCGACAATCTTTCCCGTTACCGGCCGCGGATCATCAAGCGGATACACACCTTCCTGGGCGATGACGCCTGGCTGCAGCGCACGGCGGATCGCCTCTCCGTCATCAAGCGGAGCTCCTTCGAGGCGGCCCGGGAAGAGCTTCGGAGAATGCTCGTGGAGATCCGGACCGATCTACAGGCAATCGATCCGCTTCTCGAGCGCATTGATGATCGCAACCGCCGCTACTCCCGCATCTCCACCGAGCGTATCAGGTCGCAGATTCACGCTGATCGCGGTCTTGCCGGCAAGATCACGTCGATCGTGCAGGCCTGGGGGGATGGAGATTATCCCCTCGACGCCGCACCGGATCAGCTCATCCACTCGCTCCACCGTCTTCGATATCTGTCGACGGGTTCCCTCTACACGCGCCGGAACCGAAGTGTGACCGAAGAGGGGCTGCGCCGCTCGGATGATACCCCGGTAGACGTGGAGGCGGCGGAACGTGAGATCGTTCTCCGCGCACGGGGGCAGCTCAGTCCGCGCAAGGTCGCTGCCTTTCTGGAAACGGTCGCCCCCTACCCGGGAAACGAGGCGCGTGCAGAGACCTTGTTGACGGATGTTGACAGCTACATCCGCCTTCTCTACGCCGGAGCCTACGCGGAAGGCAGACCGGAGAGCTTCCCGTACACGGTGGAGTGGGGAACGGAGACACGACAGGTGGGGCGCTTCCGCGTTGCCGACCACCGCTTCGTCCGGAGGTATCCACATGGATGAAAGGCTCCTGCGCTACCAGAAGCTTTCCGATTCCGACCGGGAACTGTTCCGGATCGCCCTGAACACCCTGCTCACCGAGAGCTTCCTCCTGCGGTCGCTCGACTCACACGCGCGGGCGTACAAGTTCGCCGCGGGCAACACGGAGATCCTCGACGCCTATCTCGAGCTCGCCGGATGGGGCGTGCGAAAAGACGAGAACCTGGGGGTCATCTCCTTCGACGGACCTGCATCCGCCCGGCTGCAGTTCAAGAAGGACGAAAGCATTCTCCTCCTCGTTCTCCGCCTTCTCTACGAGGAGAGAAGCGGAGAGCTTGCACTTCACGGAGAGCGAACGATTCGCCAGCAGGAGATCCAGGATCGCCTGAGGACCGTGGCGGACCTCTCGTATCGCAAGACGCGCTTCCTTGCCCTCATGCGTCGCTTCCAGGCGCTGCGACTCATCCAGCTCCACGGCGCGGAGGAAGACCCCGAGACCACGGTGATCCTCCTGCCGAGCATTCCCTTCGTTCTCGACGGGGTCTCCGTTGAGGAGATCGCCGCGCGCATTGAGGCGTATCGATCTCCCACTGAAGACGGCCGGATCGACGACGAAGACGACAGCGACGGCGACGGCGAGCAGGAGGCCTCCGAATGATGACGCTCTCCCGGGTTCGTCTTGTCAACTGGCACTTCTTCTCCGACGTTACGCTGCAAATGGGGCCGCTCTCCTTGCTTGCCGGTGACAATGGGAGCGGAAAGAGTACTATTATCGATGCAATACAGTACGGGCTGGTTGCAAAGGTTCAGCGGATTCGTTTCA
>CAZZIE010000303.1:0-2508 GCA_964654185.1 uncultured Spirochaetaceae bacterium
CGCCCGGTACGAGCCCGACCAGGTCGCCGTCGCCGTGGTGGAGGACCACTGGCGGCAGGACAATCCCGGGGCGACCGAGCCCGAGGATAGCGTGCCCGAGATGCCAGATCCCGGCCCGCTGCCGACGGAGCTCCTCCGTATTCCCGGCTTCGTCTCCGAGGTCATGGACTACTGCCTGGAGACGGCTCCGTATCCGAACAGCTCCATGGCCTTCGCCGGCGCGCTGGCGCTGCTGGCCACCCTCGCGGGCCGAAAGGTGCGTGACCCCGGCGACAACAGGACCAACGTCTACATCCTCGGCCTTGCCCACTCATCCGCGGGGAAGGACCGCCCGCGCAAGATCAACGCTGAGATCCTGCACACGCTCGGCCTGTCCGGCCAGATCGGCGGGCGGTTCGCCTCGGGCGAGGGACTGCAAGATGCGCTCTTCACCGAGCCGGCCATGCTGTTCCAGACCGACGAGATTGACGGCATGCTGCAGTCGATCAACAAGGCGCGTGACGCCCGGTACGAAAGCATCATGGAGACGCTCCTGACCATGTACTCGTCGGCCAACTCGATCTTCCCGATGCGCCGCAAGGCGGGCCGGGACGCGCCTGGGGCCATCGACCAGCCTTGCTTGGTGGTCTTCGGCACGGCCATCCCGAACCACTACTACGAGGCCCTGTCGGAGCGAATGCTGACCAATGGGTTCTTCGCCCGCATGATTGTGCTGGAGTGCGGCAGCCGCTCGACCGGACGGGAACCGCGGCTGCTTCCGTTGCCGGAGCGCGTGCTCGAGACGGCGCAGTGGTGGGCGGACTTCAGGGCCGGCACCGGAAACCTCGAGAACTGGCATCCCGTGCCGCGGATCGTCCCGCACACCGATCAGGCGACCGACGTCCTGGTCGAGACCAGGCTCGAAGCCGAGGCTGAGTATGCCAGGGCGGAGGCGGCCGACGACAGCGTGGGGACGACCGTGTGGGGCCGCGTCAGCGAGCACGCCCGCAAGCTCGCGCTGATCTACGCGGTGAGCGAGAACCACGAGCGCCCCGAGATCGGCAAGACGGCCGCGTCCTGGGCAAGCCGGCTCATCCTGCACCAGACCAAGCGGATGCTGTTCATGGCCCAAGCCCATGTCGCGGACAATCCGTTCCATGCCGAGTGCCTGCGTTTCCTGCAGAAGCTACGTGCCGCTCCGGACCGGGCGCTGCCCCATGGCGTGCTGCTGAAGCGGATGAAGACCGACGCCAAGAGCTTCTCCGGTCTGGTGACCACGCTCGAGCAGCGAGGCGACATCGTCGTCCAGGTGCAGGCGACTTCCGGCCGGACAGGTCGGATCTACCGTCTGGCCGGGTCATCGTCAGACGCGACGAAGGGCGGCGGGTGAAGGAAGCAGTGAAGAAAGGTGAACGAAGGTGAAGGAAGCCTCTTCGAAGGTCGAATTCGGGGTGAAGGAAGGTGAACGAAGGTGAAGGAAGCTCGGACTGTAACTCGTTATAAGACACACTCTCTTCTACTTCCTTCCCTTCCCTCCCCTTCTTCCCCCCTCACGGAAATACCCCCCGTTTTCAGCGTGCGCGCGTATAGGCGGGGTGAAGGTAGTACCGCCCCCATCCGCGGCGATTCTCTGGCGCTTCAGTTGCCGCAAAAGGCCGGCGCTCCTGGAATCGCTCTGAGCGTCGCGGAAACGCCAGGAGGTACCCAGGCACCTGGAACCGAAACGAACGGAATGCAGGGGTCTCTGATTTCGTTCTGCGCCCTGTGCGAGCGGGAGCTCGAACCCCAGAACGCGCGACGCGGAAAACCGAAGAAGTTCTGTTCGGACGCATGTCGGGCGCGGGCGTGGCGGCGTGTTCATCCATCCATGACTCGGCAGAACGTCAAGGGGATTTCAGATGAGTAGGAAACGCCGGCCCAGAGTGATGCTCCACTTCTTCCCGTTGTCTCGGCTGAAGAAGTTGAATGCAGAGGGGACCCCACCGCCTTGGGGCCCGTGCCATGGTTTCGACCCATACCAGAGGGAGTACCTGTGCCTTGAGTATCGGAAACCCGACGGGACGGGAGATTTCGGCGGCATTCATTTCGAGCGGGTCGTCGGCAGCCGGGACGCCGACAGAGACCTTTCGCTCCTTGCCGCCGGCCGGAACGCGCTACCGCACTTCATGGCGGTGATCGAGGCGGCGTTCGCGCTGGAGTCGCAGTTGCAGGGAAGTCCCGCCCTGTGCGATCTCTCGCGAGCCCTAGATGTCTTCCGGGAGCGGAGGACGAAGCGCCGCGGGTTGCTCGGAAGACCCGACATGAATGCCGAAGACCCCTCGGTTCGCCGAGAGGTCGTCGGTGCCAGGCGAATGCCAGCGAGTTAGGCTTCGGTCTGGACCTCCTTCATGATCGCCCGTACCGCAGCCTCGTCCTTCGTCGCGGCGGCCACCAGCAGGCTGCGTGCGAACTTCGATGCCTTCGCCGGCCCGGCCGCCTTGTGGATGGCGTCGCGCTCGGCCTCGGTCAGCCGGAACGCGAACACGCAGA
>CAZZIE010000304.1:0-2475 GCA_964654185.1 uncultured Spirochaetaceae bacterium
GACATTACCTCGCCGACGATCAGCGGCGGCACAGCGGTGACCTTTCCCGCCGTGAGCGGAAGTGACTTTCCGATCGAATCGAGCACAACGCGGGACTGGGACATCGACCCCAATCCCTTCACTGTGGATATGGCTTCAATCGACCTGGACGTGGCCATCGAGCTCGACGACGGCAGCCTAGGCGATGGCACCACCACCCTGACCAATGTGACGCCGGGGGATCTCTACACCCTGACCGGCGAGGTGACCGCCACCTTTGATGTGGCGGAGATGGTTGTTGCAAACGCCAGCTTCTCCGACCAGTTCCCCGAAGCGGGTTCGGCAGGTCTGGACTTCTCCGACATGGCGGCGTTTCTCCCGGACCAGGTCGATTTCAACGCCATCGATTCGGTCCTGGACGTCACACTGGGCAGCGCGACGAGCCAGATCACACTCTTCGTCGAGGCGCGCTGGACGGATGGGGACGGAGCTCCACAGCCCCCCAAGGTGTTGGTCGACGACGGCAGCGGCGGTCCTCGCACGATCACGGAGGACGGCCCCGTTGACATCGATCTCGAGAGCATCATCAACACGCGTCCATCTGAGCTCTTCTTCGACTATGATGTGACGGCAGCCACGGCGACCATCGACATCGTCCAGGGGAGCACCACGGAACAGCGCCTCGCCGCCATTCTCACCGGTGACATTCCCATGTCCTTCACCGCTTCCGAGGTGGCGGAGCTGACGGATGCGGAGGGGAATCCGGTCATTCCCGCTCAGGAGGGGGACATCTTCGGCCGGGATCCCGATGCGCAGGCAGATGTGCTGTCCCGGGCTCTCGACTCGGTTGCAAGCATGCAGCTCCATGTGTCCCTGGAAAACAACGTCGGCTTCAACGGCGAGCTGTCGATCCAGGAGGATTCGGGCTTCGACAGGACAATCGACCTGAGTGCGGGGGAGAAGACCATACCCCTTGGTGCGGAGGAGATGGCGCTCGTGAAGGCAGAACCGTTCACGCCGGTCATGCGGCTCTTCTTCGGCGAGGGAGATCACGTCATCAACACCGACGGCGACCTCATTGTCTCGATCTGGCTCGAGACGGATGCGGACATCGATCAGAGTTTCAATCTCATGGGAGCAGGACGATGATTACGGTCAGGCGATCCTCAATCGCCGTTTCGGCGGTGATAGTTGCTGTTGTGCTGGCTCTCGCGACCGCTCCCGTCGGTGCGGAGCCAGCGGAATCCCGGAATCATCGCGTGAACCCGGCACTGATGGGAGTCGGGAACCGCTCCGTCCTGGAGGTCGCAACGAGCCAGGAGGCGGGCTTCTCGAACAGCTACTTCGGTTCCGGCCAGATACTCCGCCCGGAGTTCGAGATCGATCTATCGGCGCTGAAGCAGTTCGCAGGCTCGGACGGGCTCCGGGTTGCGAGCTCCCTTGCGGGCGGCGCCCACGGCACCCTCTCGCTCCTCGGGGTTACCGCCGGCGCCTACGCCGGTATCGACGGAGTAGTCTCCGCGGGACTACCAGGCTCGCTGTTCACATTGCTGTCGCAAGGAAACATCATCAACGAGACGTACTCGGATTCGCGCCCCATCATTGCCCGCGTGTTCGCCGAGGCCGGCGCCGTAGCGGGCCTCCGGTTGAAGAGCTGGCAGTTCGGTCTGGGCGCTGCACTGTACGCTCCGGTTCTGTACACCAACAGTGACGCGGGCGTCGGCTATGTCTTCACCACCGACACCGAAACGGGCACAGCCTCTCTGACGGGCACCCTTTCAGCGCCGAGTTACTCCGCCTTCGACGTCACGGGATTCACCCTGACCTCGGCGGATGGGCTTCTGTCGCGTCTCGACGGCATCAAGCTCGACGCCGGCGTCGTCCACCTGCGCGAAGAGGAGCCACACTTCGGAGTAAACGTCGGGGGTATCCCCATCCGGCCGGCAACGGCGACAAGAGAGATCGACCTCTCGGCGGATGCCTCTCTGACCATTGAGAATCCCCTCGGGCAGACCGACGGCGGCAGCATCTCCGATTCCTTCGCCACGGAGTTCTCCGACTTTGAGCCAACCGTCACCAATGACGCCGCACATCCGGTTTCCTATCCCCTGCACTTCGGCGGCTTCTACCGGCTCACGGCGATTCCCCTCATTGCCCTGACAGGTCACTCCCAGTTCTACCTTGCCGCTCCCTTCCTCATGGAGCTCGGCGTACTCCTCGAGGGACGGAGCTTCCCGCTCAACCTCTTCTCCCTGGGGCTCGGATACGATCGCGTCGCCTGGGAAGCCACCTTCGGCATGGGTTTCGATGTTCGCGTGATCGAAATGGGCTTCGTCCTGGGCGTCGCCTCTCCCCAGTTCGGCGGACTCTTTCGGGGAGCCGGCTTCCACGGAGAACTGTACATGGCCCTGGGCTTCTGATCGCCCGCAGCGTTTGACCACCCCAGGGCCAGCGCATATGGCTTAGCCGGGACGAACCTGTGAGATGGTCTCGTCG
>CAZZIE010000305.1:0-2449 GCA_964654185.1 uncultured Spirochaetaceae bacterium
ACTACCGGTACCACTCGGCGCACCGGTAGTGTTCGGTTCTCGGGCCTGGTTCAGATAAAGGGAACACGCGGAGGGCGCGGTTTGTAGCACAGGCACTCTTGCCTGTGCAACGCCGGACGTGCTCCGCCCCAGGCAAGAGAGGTAAGATGAGAAGGTAGATCGTAGCCGTTGACGTGGGTGGAAGCTTGATTCGGAACGCTTGAGGGCGACGATGGCTTATCTGACTGGGCTTCATAGGATGGGGGCAGTGGTGTTTCTACGGAAGAAGCTCCGGCGAGAGGGTGGAGGCCTGGAGAGCGTGTTGGCCTCGCAGGCCACGCTTCGCTTTGTGGCCGAACTGCGGATCGCCTGCGGCGATATGTCCGCGCGCGCAGGGGCCCCGGGGAAAGGACCGTGCCCGGCGGGATCGATGTGGCCAGACGAGTGCGGGCGTTGTTGTGGCGCGGACATACGGCCACGCAAGGAAAGATCATTGACAAAGATCGCTGTCGCGTGTGGCGGGGCGTGTGGCCCGTCAACCGGGACGAAAAAGGGTAGATCTCCTTCGCGAGCTGTAATTCTGTTAGAATCACGCTCATTCTTAAACCGCAGTCATAGGCTGCATTGACAAAGGAGATCTACCATGAAGAATCGTATCACAATCGGGATGGATTTGGGAGACAAAAAGCACGTGGCCTGCATTCTGGATGCCGAAGGAAATGAGACGATCCGGAAGAGTATCGTGAATACGCCGAACGCGATCACGAAATTCATGCGCGACTTTCCGCATGCGACCGTCGGCATCGAGGCGTGCGTCCACTCGCCCTGGATCAGCCGTCTGCTCATGGAGCTCGGAGCGACCGTCTACGTCGGGAATCCCCGCAAGCTCCGCTGCATCTGGGATGCCGATGACAAGACCGACACGCGCGACGCGAGGATGCTGGCCCGCATCGTCCGCTTCGACCCGGAACTGCTCTCGCCCATCACGCATCGCAGTGAAGACGCGCAGCGCGATCTGCAACGCATCAAGGCCCGGGACGCCCTGGTCAACGCCCGGACGAAACTCGTGAATTCGGTCCGCAGCTCGATCAAGCTGCTGGGCGGACGCCTGCCGTCGGGGTGGAGCGCCAGATCATTCGCCAAGAAGGCGGAGGAGGAACTGTCGGAAGAAATGCTGATGATGCTCGCGCCGCTGCTGGAGGCCATCCAGACGCTGACGGACAAGATCACCGCCTACGACAAGTCCATCGAGCAACTTGCCGAAACCAAGTATCCCGAGACGGCGAGGTTGCGGCAAGTCAAAGGCGTCGGCCCCATTACGGCGCTGGCGTTTATCCTGACGATCGACGATCCTTCTCGATTCAAGAAGAGCCGGGATGTCGGCCCGTACCTGGGGCTCGTACCCAAGCGCGATCAATCGGGAGATACGGACAAGCAACTGCACATCACCAAGGCCGGCAATACATACCTGCGTCAGCTTCTCGTCGGTAGCGCGCATTACATTCTCGGTCCCTTCGGGGAGGATTGCGATCTGCGCCGGCACGGAGAGAAGATCGCGGCGCGCGGCGGAAAGAACGCGAAGAAGCGTGCGGTGGTCGCGGTCACGCGAAAGCTGTCGGTGCTGCTGCATCGTTTGTGGGTGAGCGGGGAGGTGTACGAACCGCTACGCAATCAGGGCAGCCGGCCAAAGCCGCGGCCCGAGTCGCGCCGTCGCGCGCCATCGGCGGCGAAGCCCCGACGCGCTTCGGCGGCCCATTCTCGGCCCGCGGCCGCTGTGGCCGCAACTGGGTGAGCATCGATACCGAGCGGCGTATGGCGTGATACCCGAGCAGGGAACAACGACGGAGATTTGTCAACGATCGAGGGAGAACACTGAACATTTCAGATCAACATGTCCGTTTGGCCGACTGCGAAGCCCAGGCGGCACGGCTCAGCCAGAGCGGAGGTAGAAGTGCGCCGGAGTGGTGGCAGCGGCCAGAGCGGACCTTACCATGCACCGGGGCGAATGGCGAAGCCCCACAAAGAGTGCGGATGGATGCAAGACAGGACAGATCTGAAAGCGGATGTTCGCCACGTCGAACACGTGACAAATCTTCTCAGGAGGTGCGGATAGATGCCAGACAGGCCGAATCGGAACATCGGGGCCTTTGTGAGCATCTGTAGGTCCAAACGGGGGGCCTTGCCCCCCCAAGCCCCCCAGGATGTATCGCATAGGGGCCAATCCCGGAGAGGGCCAGTGGTGCGCACCGTATGCCTACGGCGATGGCCAGAAGTAACCGCTTGGCCTATAACGCGTTCCGCGCCCTCTGTCCGTCAATGCCCCACAGATCCTGACGAAGAGGAGAAAAACCGGATGTTCGCCACGTCGAACACTTGACAAACCTTCTCATGGATGCCTGGGCTACATACCGCTCCGCGTCTCATGTGGAACCCGCATCCGCGGGTTTCTGAACCAGGCCCAACAAGCGGC
>CAZZIE010000306.1:0-2441 GCA_964654185.1 uncultured Spirochaetaceae bacterium
GGGGCTATGAACCTAACAGGGTCGTTTCAGGCGGACCGGTACCCGCGCGAGCGCGGGCACCGTCCGCTGAGCTCTCGTCGTTAGGCGGTTGACAGACCCCGACGACGGTATGACAATTGGTCATACCGGAGGTTTGAAATGGCTAGCGCGAAAATTGCCGTCAGCTTAAGCAAAGAAACCGTCGAAAGGCTGGATCGACTGGTCGGAGAGGGTGTGTACCCGAGCCGGAGCCGAGCAATCCAGGAAGCGCTCGAAGAACGGCTCGATCGCATCTCACGCGACCGCCTTTCACGGGAATGTGCAAAGCTCGATCCTGCCTATGAGTCCGCCCTCGCCGACGAAGGTCTGAGGTCGGAGGGTGACCAGTGGCCCGAATACTGAGGGGTGACGTCTACTGGGCCGATCTCAACCCTGTGAAGGGGCAAGAACAAGCCGGAGGCCGGCCGGTTCTCGTCGTGAGTCATGAAGTGTTCAATGAGCGGTCCGGGACAGTCATCGCGATGGCGATCACCAGCCAACCCCAACGTGCCGGATTCCCCTTGAATCTGGAGATCACCGAACCAGGCTTGCCGAGACGATCTTGGCTCAAGATCAGCCAGGTCCGGACACTCTCAGTTATCCGGCTTGGGGAGAGGATGACCCGGCTGTCACCGGAGTTTGTCAACCAGGCGATCGATGGCCTCAACGAAATCGTCGCCTAACGGACAAGGATAGATTGTGTGAGTCCGCGAGCCACAATCTTATCCTGTAACCACTCGCTCAAGCGGGCCCAAACCCTGCCGGGTTTGGTCCGCTTAGCTCGAAATCGTTAGCCGGCAGCGTCCGGATGCGTAGGAGCATTGACACAGAGCGCCTTAGACTCAGGCGAGCCACGGAAGGTGACCTCGAGCAGTACTGCACGGCCATCTACCGCAACCCGAGGGTGATGGCCATGCTCCCTGGGCGAGTTGCTCTGGACATGGAGGTCGCACTGGACAGAGCGCGGACAAACTTGGTGGAAGCCTGGGACACCAACGATTTCGGTCCCTGGCTGGTACGGGAGAGAGGTTCGGAGGAGATTCTTGGTCATTGTGGGCTACGACAGTGGCCGGGGACGGATGACGTCGAGGTTCTCTATGCCCTGATTCCCAGCGTTTGGGGTCGCGGCTATGCCACGGAAACGGCGCGCGTCGCAGTTGATGAGGGGTTCTCAGCGCTCGAGTTAGACCGCATCATCGCGGGTGTCTGCCCAGAGAACCTGGGCTCTGTGCGCGTTCTCGAGAAGCTCGGGATGGCGGTGTGGAAGGAGGCGCATTTTCATGGAATGGACCTTCGAATGTATCAGCTCTATCGTCGAGACTGGATTGCCGGCTAACCAGTCGCTGCAGCCGACACTTGATCGCTCTGTGGTTTCGCTGCCGCTTCACTCCCTCGCCGTCAAGCTCGGCTGAGCTTTCGCGTTAGGCGGCGCTCCGAAGGAAATACTCAGTGTTCAAACGCGCGCTCACGCTCGCCGCCTGGCCGGTGCTCATTTCTCTCGCCATCACGCCGGTTCGCTTTTTCCTCGAACTGGCCGGCGTGCCCACGATGTTTGTTTTTCCCCTCGGTTTGCTCTGGCTGGCCTTGGGGTTCGGGGTCTTCTTGGGTACAAGACTTGGCGAGGAAGAACATCCGTATCTGCTCCTGCTCCTGAGCCTCGTCATCTTCTCCCCACCCTCTCGGTTCCCGGTCTTCGTGATGTGGTGGATCGATACGACGTGGGAACTCGGTACTCACTACAACATCTTCGACAGCTGGGGGCAGGCCCTGTTCTCCCAGCTGTTCTGGGGCTCCGTCATCCAGGTGGTCCCGGGCTTCTTGGTCGGGTCAGTGGTCCTTGGCATCAAGAGGGCCCGCGCGGGTGCCGCCTAACAAGGAACTGCTGTTGACGTGGGCAGGGGATTGTCGGAATCGTGGGCACGGTGGTTGTTTCGGTGGCCTATGCCAAAATGAACTCGCGCGCCCGTTACGACAAATCGATCGTGGAGACTGAATCACTCGCCGAACAGAGGGTTGCAGCGGACCGGAACATACGCGATTACAGGCCCGCAAGGGTAATCGTAAATTGAAACGCAGTCGGCCCGCCGCTGAACACAAGCGCTAGGCGCAGTAGGCATCCTGTTTCCGAAGAGGTTCTAAATGGCTCTTTTTTCAATATTTATGTTGCTTGTGGTAGCAACAACCTTACCAGCCGTTCCTGAACTTCCCCCCGGAGCGCAAACCCAGTGGGTCGTGGAGGATCCGCACGAGATTGTCGGGTACCTCGTGTTCGACCCCGGTGATGTCCTGGATCGAATCCCGCAACACCTCAGGCTCATCTCGGTCCAGGAAGTCGCAAACAAAGGGATTCCGTGGGCGACACAACACCTGACCGAACACCCTACCCACGGCGCTTGGGCCATTTCCTTTTTTGAGGTGGTTCG
>CAZZIE010000307.1:0-2432 GCA_964654185.1 uncultured Spirochaetaceae bacterium
CAAGCGCGTGGGCGTCCCGGCGGTCGACCGCCTGACCATCGTCTCGCATGACAAGTTCCAGGAGATCGTCGACCACGCCAACGATCCGGACTCCATCATTCGCGCAGGCGTGGTGATCGGTCGGGATATTCCGGAGGTTGGTCGCAAGGTCGTGGAGGTAAGGAGCGCGTTCGAGGAAGCTATCTCAGGAGGCGATGTACCGACATTCGCGACGGAGACGAGCGAAGCCAGCAGCGAAAAGCGGAAGCTCTTCGAGAAGCCTGAAGAGCAGGAAATTGCGAAGGCCACCTTTCAGGTTATCAAGCAATACGAGCGGCTCAAGGGTAGCGATCAACTCCAGGAGCAGGCAGTGCAGGAGGAGATCGTGCAGAAGGTTCAGGAGATTGTCCGGCCCAAGCAAGGCATGCTAGAAGGCATTGTGGAGCCGGTGAACGTGGCCCTAGTAGTACAGAAGACCACGGTGCTGTACCGCGAACTATCCATCGACGTACCGAAGATCGTTGTCGTGCCAAAGGGCGAGGTAACCTGCGGGTACGAGGACTTCGACCTCGATACGCGGAACGTCAATCTTCAGCCGGTGTCGCAGGACATTCTGATTCAGCATCTGCACGAGAATCAGCGATACCGGCTAAACGATGGGTCGGGCATCATTCAGGAACGGCGGCCCGAAGACTACCTCGTCCGCGGGCTGATCGACTTTGACGATGTCAGCTACGACGAGCACGCGGCGCTGCTCTACAAGTTGGCGGGACAGGTCGTGGCGCGGCTGCGCGAATACCTGACCGATGAGGATGATGTGATCAACGTGCTGCAGTATCACCAGCAGACCTTGGTGAACCTTATCCACTCGCAGATGCAGCAGCACTTCGTCGAGTCCGCCAGTGCCTATGAGGCCCACGTGACAAGGGGTTACCACACGTTGCGAGCCGCTAACTACTCCACGGCGGCCAACGAGGATGTGCGCGACTTCCGTACCGCAGTGCCTGAGGGCCAACGGAAGCGCATCAGTTCGATGGTGTTCGGCGGATTCAGGAAATGCCTCTATCGGGAGCAGAAGTTCGATTCTGATTCGGAGCGGAGATTTGCGCTACTTTTGGAGAACGACGGCGACGTGCTGAAGTGGTTCAAACCCGCCAAGGGCGACTTTCAGATTCATTACAGCCATGAGTACTCCTACGAACCCGATTTCGTCGTCGAGACCCAGACAGAGAAGCTCCTCTGCGAGCCCAAGCGTGCAAGCGAGATGACGGACCGGACGGTTCTAGAGAAGGCTGCTGCTGCCGTCACTTGGTGCAAGCATGCGACGGACCATGCCAACGAGAACGGTGGAAAGCCGTGGCGATATCTGCTGATCCCCCATGACCAGATACAAGACCAGATGACCCTCGCCGGGTTGGCTGCTCGGTGTGAAACTCCTGCCAAGACTTGAACGGTAATTGCGATTGACTGCCGGAGGCACCGCCGAAGATCTAGGCCGGTGTCCTGGATAGCGCTTGGCTGTCCGGTAAACCTAAGAATGGTCTTACGCGAGATCGGCGGATAACTCGCTTCAGGGATGGGCGTTGTGCCGGTTCTCCGATTGTTCATGATGCCCTCAAGGAGACGATGCAAACCCACGCAACCTGGCGCCAGTTCATCCGCCGACAAGCGCAGGGCATCCTCCGTACTCAGTTTGATAAGACTGCTGAACGCCGGTACGAATTAAGATACGATTATAGGATCCGAAGCCGGAATCGACACCGCACGCGGCAGGCACATTCTCCCAATCGTCTCCATTATTGAATACGAACTGGTACTCACTCCCTGCGCTTAGGCTGAGCGTTACCTCGTAGATGCCGTCGCTGTCAGCATCGATTAGTTCGATACCGTCGGGCCATTCGGCATATCCATCAGCTCCAAAGCTGCCGACGAGATAGACTCCGGCTGGTGAAACGTCTTGCTGCGACATGTCGACTGCAAATGTCACGGCCGATTCGTTAGGAAAGACGTTGCAACTGAATCTACCCGTCGGGGGAACGACACTGCCAATCGTGATTTGGGGCGTTTCTCCTTGAACGAGCCAGATACCTGATTCACTTCCGTCGTTCTCGACTGGCCCCCAGTCGAATGTACCACTCAGATCGAAGGGTTCAATGTAGCGATACACAATTTGAAGATCGTCGGACATGCCGGTCCGGGCTCTTGTATCGTCCCATTCGCTCCAGATTTCTACATCGGTGAAGGTAGGCTCCAGGATATTCGCGAACAATAGGAACCCGCTCTGAGCAGTAGGATACAGTGTCAGGTAATCAACTAATTGCTCATCGTTCGCAGTTGCTTCGATGACGCGATCAGTTTCTATAGGGGTCAGTGCCCCCGCGTCGGAGGCATCGTACAAGCCGTATTCCAGTTGCCCGGGCCGAGGAGGGATTAACAAAAACTCGTAACGAACC
>CAZZIE010000308.1:0-2408 GCA_964654185.1 uncultured Spirochaetaceae bacterium
CCAGAAGGCTCGAGGCGACGTCCCGGATCGGGAAGCGCTCGACGGCGCGGCGGAAGTGCCGGTCACTCAGATACTTTCGTTTGTCCAGGTTCTCGTAGAGATGCGCGTCGGTGAGCTCATCCCGAAGGTACTGCGAAATGCGGAGCAGTCGCGCGCGGTCCTTCTCCGACAGGGACTGTGACCGCCGCCGGATGGCGACGAACTCTTCCAGGTCGCGGCGGAAATCCTCGGCCTGCGTGGTGGCGGCAAGCATGAAGCGCGTCTTGAGGTCTTCATCATGCTCGACCAACAGCTCACCCTCGGTCACGGCTGCCGCCGCCACCGTTGCCGGTGCCCGGTTCAGGACTACTAGGTCGACCTCGCGGTTCACGATTGATTCGATTTCCCGCCAGATCTCTGGCTCCCCGGGGTAGCTCTTCTGCTCCTCCACCTCCAGGGGCGACCGGTCGCCCGGGGCGAGCGACGGGTCGCGCAGGTAGAGGGCTACGTCAACATCGCTCTCCAGGCCTTCTCTATCTTCAGCCGCGGAGCCGAAGAGGTAGGCAAAGGCAACGTCCGGGCGGGCGTCGAGGTACTGGATGAGCCGTCGGCGCGTGTGCTCGTTCATGTCGCTTCCGCCCGGAGCCCCTCCACCAGTTCGCGGATCGGCGGAAAGAACCGCTTCCGAATGCTTGTGACCGCTTCAGAGAGGCAGGCGTCGTCGTAGGTGTGGGCAAAGGTGTCGCGGCTTTCGAGCATGTCGAGCCAGGCTTCGCCGTCACGTACCAGCCCAGTCTGAAAGGCCTCTTTCAGGACGTCTCTGGGATAGGTCGTCAAACTGCCTTTGACCTGCAGATAGTCTCTCATGGTTTTCCATGCGAGCTCGAAGGTGTACTCGAACCGGCGGACCATGCCTTCCCGGGCCAGGCGCGAAAGCTTCTGGGTTTCAGCTGCTTCCGCAAGCAGGGTGAAGGCTTTGGACAGGCTCTCATATCTGCGACGCAGCCGCGCATCGTTCTTGACTGCGCTGCCGCCTGATCCCGGCTCAAGCGCGGCGGTTCGCCCCCACCCGTACTCCGGCACCAGCTCATACTCGCCGGTGAGGTTTGCCCGGACCAGCCGGTACCGTTTGCTGCTCCGACCTCGCGCCGTGGCGGTCTCATTTAGGAGCCGGGATATGGTAGCTTCATCGAAGAGGGCGCGAATCAGTCTGGACGGGAACCGGGCGTTCTCAATGATCTTGGAGAACAGGTGCCGCTCGAAGGCGTGATCCCGGGCGTCGAGCCGTGCGAGCATGGTCTCGCCGTCCAGCACGTAGTCTCCCCAGAAGCACTCGGAGAGGACTTGTTCGGCGGCGTGTTTTCGGGTCATGCGCTTCATGGTCGACCTATTCCTGCGACCACTCTGCAACCGCTGCCGCAAAGGAGCGGAAGTCGTTCAGGCGGTCGAGGTAGGGGAGGAGGCGCGCAGTGTTTATCTCGTCGTACTCGTGCACCAGGAGGTTCCGAAGCCCTACCATGGCCCGGACACTCGAACCGAGCGCTTCGTCCAGCACATTTGCTCGCACCAGCACGTCTACGCACTCGCCGTAGGTGGACGGCGTTCGAGCTGGTCCAGCCGCTCAATCACGGTCCGGCAACCCCATGCGGCCTGCCCTTACCCGTTTCTCGAAGATCGGGCCGGTTAGATCACGCAGATACTGCGTGTCCATGAAGTAGAGCATGGACCATTTTTTGAAGTGTGCGAGCGCCTCGTTGTCCCGCACCGTGACCGGAACCATATCGCGAGTGACTGCGAAAGCCAGCGCCGGCTTCCGGTTCCACAGCCCGCGCAGCTCAAGGACATCCACCGAACGACCGAGGGCGTCTTCAAGGCGCCCGGTCAGCTCCCCCAGCGTCATGAGGTCCATGTCCGCGTCCTGATACAGCCCCACGTCGACATCGCTCAAGGAGATGCTCTCTCCCCGCGCCGCCGAGCCGAACAGGCAGGTGAAGGCAGGATCAATGCCGGACGTATCTTCGACGACCTGCGCAACGGTTCGGACGAGCTCTTCGGTAGTGAAGGAGGTGTTCTGGATCACGACTGTTTCCCGTGGAGATACGCTTCGATCTGTCCGGCGAAGTTACGGAGATCCGAGAGAGCCTTCGGCAGATAGGCGTGAAGCTTCTTCCAGTCCAACTCGGTATACTCATGCACCGCAAGGTTGCGAAGGCCAACGGCCCTCTTCATGACATCCGCCAGCGGCGGGTCGATTACTCCGGCCCATGCCAGTTGGGGAAAAAGCTCCGCCATTGTTTCCGGAAACGCTTCGCTTGTGTCGGAGAGTATGTGTGTCGCTGCCGCCACACACATCTGCACCGCACGCTCCACGTTCATGGCTACAATGTCTTGTGTGGTGTTGTTTTCGATCAGCCGTTCAGGTTCTTCCG
>CAZZIE010000309.1:0-2339 GCA_964654185.1 uncultured Spirochaetaceae bacterium
GCGGTCTGCCTCGTGTTTCCGGCGCGGTCGGTAGCCCGCACCACCAGGCTGTTATTCCCTTTATTGAAGGCGATGTTGGCTGTCCAGCTCGTGGTCCCGCCGACGAGATTCCAGGCGCCGCCGTCGAGCTGATACTCAACCGCCGCGAGGCCGCTGCCGCCGTCGGCGGCAGTGCCGGAGACGGAAATGCTCTGCGTATCCTGCCAGCCGGTGAGGCCGGTGTCGACTGAGAGGGTCTCCGGGGCCGCGGTGTCCAGGCGGACCGTCCGCGTGGCGGTGGCGGTCTTCCCGGCGATGTCTGTGGCGGTGAAGACGAGGATGTACGTATCGTCGGAGAGGGCGGCGGTGTCGAAGGTGTAGGACCACTCCTCGGTTTGCAGGCCGTCTCCGGGGGTAGAGAAATCGAGAGCGCCGCCGCCCGATGTCTCAGCGAGGGAGAAGGTGTTGGCGGTCGCGCCGGTTACGTAGTAGCCGCGGGTGGGATCGAGGGTGCCGCCGCCTGCAAGCTCCGGCAGGGTCTCGCCGCCGAGGAGAATGCGGTCGCCGTCGGAAAGATCGTGCCCGGTGGCGGTGAACGCATCGGTTGCCGGGTCCAGGGTCAGGGAGATCGTGGACGGGGTTATGGGCTGCAGTGCGCCGCCGTCGACCGAGAGGGACAGGGAATCCAGCTGGTTGCTGTCGTAGGCAAAGCCGGAGAAGTCCAGATTCGCGTTCACCGATTGCGTATCCGTGGTCCCGACGGAGAACTCCGCAAAGGACGGAGGTGCGGTGTCGTAGAACAGGGTGATCGGGCCCACCACGGTCTGGTTCCCGAGGGCGTCGGTGGAGCGGAAGCTGAAGGTATGGGTGCCCTCGCTGCTTGCAATGTTGATGTCGGTGCCTTCCCAGCTCGTGCCGCTGAGCGTAAGCGTCTGCCACGCGCCGCCGTCCAGGCTGTATTCCACGTCGTCGGTGCCGTCGAAGCCGACACCGCCTGTGTCGCGGCTCGAGCCCGTGACGGTGTAGAGGTTACTCGTCGTCGACTCATCCTGTACCGGGGCGGTCACAGTCAGTGTCGGCCCGGTCGTATCAACCTGTACCACGCGCGTTTCGGTTGCCGTCAGTCCGATCTGGTCGGTGCCTTCGATGGAGATCTCGTAGGAGCCGTCGCCGTCGCCGATGGGCACGTCCTGGCTCCAGGTCGGCGGTGTGGCCGCATCGTCATAGATTAGGGGGGATCCGGAGAGATCCACGGCACCGGAGGGTCCGTTGACGGAGACCGTCACCGGATCGGCGGGCAGACCGAGGGGATCGGTAATCGTGCCGTGGATGGTGAAGGCCGAGCCCTGATAGGTTATGCCGTCGAAGGCCGCATCCACCTCGAGCTGCGGCGGACCTGAGTCGAGCTGGATGACATCGGCGGGGCGGGCGTCGGCGGTGCCGTTCACGTCTGAAACGTTGATGTCGAGGGTGTACTCGCCTCCGTCATTGGGCAGGGTGATGGTGCCGCGCTTGGAGATGGCGTCGTCGGCCGTCGGAAAAGTGAGGGCGGTGTCGGATTCGATTGGGGTGCCGTCTGAGACGCGCGTCAGATCGTAGGTTGCCGTGCTGGTATCGACAGCGTCATCGTCCTCGATGGTCACCACGAGGGAGCTTCCGGTGTCGTAGACGAGCTGTCCGCCGAGCAGGGACGGCGTGTCGATGGAGATCGTCGGGATATCCGATGCCTGGTCTACGCTGAGCGGAAGCTCGGTATGCCCCACGTTCCCGGCCGCGTCGGTTGCGACGATAGTGAAGGTCTCCGCCGAGGCGGGGCCGCTTGTCTGGTAGGCCGTGGTGTCGACCGAGCTGTACCAGCGGTAGAACGACGAGGGATTGCCGCTCGAGGGGGCGGTGTCGAAATCGTTCACCGAATCGGTGAGGGTCGCAAGCGGGGTGGCCGAGCCGACATCGCCAAAGGCAACGTCGTAGAAGGCAAGCTCCGCCACCTGGAAGTCTTCGGTGGTGCCCTGGAAGCTGATGCTCCCGTTTACCTCGTCGTTTGCCGCGGGTGCGAGGAACTCGAGGACGGGGGCGGTCAGGTCGAGGGTGACCTGCACGCTCTCGGTGTCGGTCTTCAGCGCGTTGTCCTCGGCACGGACCCGGAAGGAAATGGTGCCGTCGGGCGGCGGGGTGGCGGACTCGGGCTCGGTGAAGGTGTACTCCCAGTCCCAGATGGTGGTCTCACCGGGTGTCTGGTTGACGGTTGCCGCCTCCCAGGTGCTGCCGCCGTCGGCGCTGACTTCCACAGCGTTGATCCCGGTGCCGTCCTCAGCGGTGCCGCTCAGGGTGATGTTTGCATTGTGATAGCTTCCCGCGGC
>CAZZIE010000310.1:0-2292 GCA_964654185.1 uncultured Spirochaetaceae bacterium
CGACGGACCGATGACGAACACGACCTCCCCGCGGGAGGCCGACAAGCTGACATCGGACAGCACCTCGTCGGCACCGAAGCGCTTCGAGAGCCCTTCAACCCTGAGAAGTGGGACATCGGGAACCTCCGTCTCCCGGGAGGCTCCCGTGTCGCGTGCGCCCGAGATCAGCAATCGGGCTGTTCGGCGTCGGCATCGTGTCCGGGCCATCCGGGGGCGCCCATGCCCTCGTAGACGGTGACGACGGATGAGTCATTCGACGGCGGCACGCCGAACCACTTTTCGTAGATGCCGGAGAGCGTCCCGTCCGTCTTGATGCATTCGAGCGCCGTCTCGACTTCGTTGCGGAAGGCGACGTCGTCTGGTCGGAAGGCGAGGGCGAAGGACCCGTAGGCCGGCAGCGTCACGTCGACGGCGAAGCCGCCACGTTCCTGCGCCATCCAGCGGCCGGCAGTATCGGTGCTCATATGGGCGTCGATGCGGCCGATCTGGAGCGCCTGGAGCGCGTCGGAGGTGCCGTCGAAGCGGACCGGCGTGATGCCATACTCCTCGGCATTCTGTGTCATCCAGTCGTCCTGGACGCTGCCGGACACGGCGCTGATCCGCTTGCCGCGCAGCTCCTCGACGGAAGAGAGGCGCTTGTTCTCGAGCGTGATGAAGGCGAGGCCGGTGTCGATGTACGGCTCGCCGAAAAGCATCTCTCCCGCGCGCTTCTCGGTGATCGTCACCGGGGCGGCGATGTATTCGTACCGGCCGGCGTATAGGCCGGCGAAAATGCTCGCCCAGGGAACTTCGACCAGCTCAAACGAGGGGCGGCCCATCCGCTCCGCAAGGGCGGTGTTGAGGTCGTAGTTGAAGCCGGCGAGACTCCCGTCCGGCTGGCTCATCAGGAAAGGGGCGAAACCGACTTCGGCGGCGCCCGTCAACGGTGCCGACGGGTCGTGATCCTGCGCATCCGCTCCGACGATCCCGAGGACCAACACGCTTACCCAGATGGTAGTAGCCGCCAATGTCCGACGCATAGTCTCCCCCTCAATGTCTTGCCATCCGCCAAGAGAGCTGTCTCGTGCCGACGGCACCAAAGTGGATGCATCTTTCGTGCCGCCGCCGATTTGGGCGGTAGCACCGCGCCCATTGAAGTCCACCCCTTCATCGCTCCACATCCGCCGGGATCCGACGCAGAGGCCCCACTGCGTTTCGCGCGCACCTTTCACAAACGCTCGTTTTTGCAAACTTGACATGTACGGGGATTTGCCGTACATTATCTCGAGGAGATAAGCTATGGCCAACCGACATACCCGATCAGAGCGCATCGAAGCGCGAACCACTCCCGACGTGCTCGCCGTCGTACGGCGGGCCGCGGAGATGCAGGGGCGCTCACTCAGCGACTTCGTGATGACAGCGGCCGAGGAAGCCGCGAAGCGCACGATCGAGGAGACGCAGATCCTGCGTTTGTCGGCCGAGGATCAGCGTCGCTTCGTGGAGGCGCTTCTCAATCCTCCGGCGCCCACTCCGGCCATGCAGCGCGCCGTAGAGCATCACCGGCGCCTCGTTGAGGAGCGGTGACGGCGACCCGTTTCATCATCGAGCCGCTCGATAAGCAGGATCGTTCAAGGTTTCACTGCGGTGTTGAACCGCTTGATCGCTATTTCCGTCAACAGGTCGGGCAGGACATCCGGCGCAGCCTGACCGCCTGCTTCATCGCACAGGAACGCGACACCGGGGAGATCGCCGGATATTACACACTCGCGGCAGCGGACGTTCCGGTGACAGACCTTCCACCCGAACTGACGCGTCGCCTGCCCCGATATCCGTCTGTACCGGCGGCGCGTATTGGACGTCTTGCCGTCGACGAACGCTTCCGTGGGTGCAAGCTCGGTTCGGTCATGCTCGCCAGCGCCGCACACCGTGCTGCCGCGGGTGACCTCGCCGTTTTCGCGCTGATTGTCGATGCGAAAGACGAGAAGGCCGCAGCGTTCTATCGGCATCACGGCTTCGCCGATTACGGCTCCGCCCCTGGCCACCTGGTCGCACCTCTTCAACCTCTGTTGACGAGATAGTCGCCTGCGTTGTCTCAATAACGTTCGTTTTTGCAAACTTGACAGATCCGGCAATTTGCCGTACATATGGTCTATATGGAAACGGACACGCACATGGCATCCTCCCCGCGCCACGCGCGTCTCGAAGCACGCGTTCCCACGGAAGTGCACGCGACGCTGAAGCGTGCGGCCGAGCTTCAGGGGCGCACTCTCACCGACTTCGTGGTTGAAGCCGCGCTTGAAGCGGCGCGCGAGA
>CAZZIE010000311.1:0-1044 GCA_964654185.1 uncultured Spirochaetaceae bacterium
ACGCCTTGTTTCATACCGACCCTCCTTCTGTATTGCCGGACATGCGTCCGTATTACTGAACAGTCTACTATGGATCCGACACATGTCAATGATTTTGCTTGCTACGTTCTTTGTAGTAAGGGTATGTTGGTAAGAACTTACCAGGATTCGCGACACCTTTGGAGATCGCAGGAATGATTGCATCTGTATCAAAAGCGATAGACATAATGAGTCAATTCACGCCGGAACGACCTATTCGCACTCTCCACGAGCTGAGTACTAGTCTCGGATACCCACGGAGTACGGTCCATGCAATGTTGTCTACCCTAGAATCGCGGGGATTCATTGAAAGGACCGACGAAAACAGCTACGCCCTCGGCAAGGCACTTATCCCGCTCACCCAATCCGTTCGGGTAAACGTCGAACTCCGGGATCGCGCAGCTCCCTTGCTGCGTGAACTCGGCGACTATTGCAACGAATCCGTCTATCTCACGGTCCTCGACGGTGCGTACGCTCTATACGTTTACGCCATAGAGTCATCACACAGACTCCTGGCACGCAGCGCGGTAGGTGACCGAGTCCCACTTCACTGCACCTCCGTGGGTAAGGCCATGCTTGCGTATATGTCTGAGGACGCAATCGAACATGTTCTACAGGAAACCGGCATGGAGCGATTCACCGACCGGACAATCACCGAGCGAGACGCCTTACTCCAGGAGTTGGAGAAGATCCGTTCCCAGCGCTACTCCACGGACTTCTCCGAGCACGAAGAGGGACAGTATTGCGTTGGCGCTCCGATCTTTGATGCCCGGGGCACCTTGATAGGGGCGTGCAGTATTTCTGGAAACATCCGTGTGCAGACAAATGTGGAGAATTTCTCAGACGCCGTTCGCTTCACCGCTCAAGAGGTTTCTCGCCGTATGGGTTTCGTTCCATCGGCAGACAAGATGCTCTGGAAAAGCATTGACAATCCACTACGGAAGCCCGCAGAAGCATTGTAGCTGCTAATCAAGCAGCCCATAGTTTGACAAACCCCTGCTCTCAGTGTAGGATTCGACAATACTG
>CAZZIE010000311.1:1054-2290 GCA_964654185.1 uncultured Spirochaetaceae bacterium
TTGTACTTCATGCTGCATTTCTGAGAGGGGTTTGTGACATCCGTCCAACGTTTCCGGAAGGCAATCTCAGGCCAGGTGCCTGATAGAGTCCCGGTCGTACCAAAAATCTACGTTGACCTTGCAGCAGCGCTGACTGGCGTTAGCCTTACTTCCATCATCGAGAATCCCCTCGAAGCGCTAGTCGTGGAAGTGGAAGCTGGAGCGCTTTGCCGCGTAGACGCGGTCCGGCAGTTCCATTTCCCGTTCCGGCGAGCAGAGCTCTTCGGTGACGAACTCTTTGAAGTCGGTGAAGACAACGCCCCAATTGGGCGCATCGATCTTGCCGGCGGGCTGATGACTGTCCTTGACGATGCATCCCAGTTCCAGCTCGCAAACCCCGTCCATATTGCTTTCAATCACTTCTGGAATTCTAGTCAGCCTCACGTACGGGACTATACTGACGCGCTCAGAGTCCGCATTCCAGACAAGAACTTCTACGAGGAGTACGGATGCGGCGACCGACAGCGGTCGATAATGGCCACACACGTGGACGACCTGGCTCTGATTGGTGACTGCGGCACAACAGGCATGGCGTTTCTCGTTGCCATGCGCGGGATGGAAAACGCGCTCTTCGACCTGTCGGATAACCCCAAGCTGGTACATAAGATCATCGAAACGGGCGGCCGAATAGCTGCGGAACGCGGGAAGTTCAACGTAGACCAGGGGATAACTACTCTCCGGATCAACGACTCCGTTGGGAACATGTCGGTAATCTCACCGGCGCATTGGAGAGAGTATGTGAAGCCGTATCTCAGCGCGCTATGCAGCGAGCTCCACTCGTATTCACCGCAGGTGAAACTGTACTGTCACATCTGCGGCAACATTCTTCCAATTGTCGAGGACTTGGCGACGACGGGACTGGACTGCATTGCGCCGCTCGACCCGCTGGGCAACTTCACAGTGGCAGATGTGCGGAAACGGGTCGGCGACTCGGTGTCTCTAATGGGAGGTGTCAACACGCTATCCTTTGTTCAATCCACGATCCCTCAATTGCGGAGTGAGGCAGCCAATTGCATTGCGGAGGGGGGAGCATCCGGTGGATTCGTTTTGGGCTCTGGCTGCGTTGTTCCGCGCTCGGCAACCATAGAGTCTCTTCGGGCCCTCCACGAGGCCGCCGAAGAGTGCGGACGATACGATAGCGGAACGCTGGCAGCGCCGTTCAACCAACATGTCAATTAAGCAACTACGAAATCACAT
>CAZZIE010000312.1:0-2286 GCA_964654185.1 uncultured Spirochaetaceae bacterium
CTGATGGTTACGGCAGGAGGTTGGACATGTTCAAGCTGAAGAACGTCAAGCTGAAGCCGAAGCTCATCGCGCTCTTTCTCCTCGTGGGGGTGGTGCCCCTTGCGGTTGTAGGCATCTGGTCGGCAACGCTCTCGACCGATGCACTCATGGAGAGCGAGTTCAAGCAGCTCCGTGCCCTCCGGGACGTCAAGGAGGGGCAACTCGCCAACTACTTCCACGATCGCCGCATCGATCTGCAGGTTCTCACGCACACCGTCGAATCCCTGCAGAATGAGGCGCTGGGGAAACTGGAAGCGATCCGCACCAATCAGGCGGAAGCCGTCGAAACCTACTTCGAAAACAATCAGATCACCCGGGACATGCTCGTCCGGGGCGGGCCGGTTCATGACGACCTCCAGGAGATCGTCGGCGTGCGCACCAGTCTCGGCCGGACCGGCGAGACCTACCTTGCCGAGCTGGTGGACGGGCGCATCATTCTCCGCAGCGACATCACTACTATGGGAGACCAACTGGTATTCGGGTACGATGCCACAGCGATTGCCCCTGAGTATCTCGAGCTCGCCGTAAACGGGGAGTCCGGAACCGAGGTGTTCCTCGATTCTTCGGGCGATCTGGTCATGGCATCCTACACGCCCCTCGAGGTAGACGGCATGAGCTGGGCCGTGGTGACCAAGGAAAGCCTCGAAGAGGCGATCGTCCCGGACGTCGAGGGCGAAGAGGGCGACTACTACGCAAACTTCATTGAGGAGTACGGGTACTACGATCTCTTCCTGATTAACCGGGAGGGACGCATCTTCTACTCGGTCCTCAAAGAGGACGACTACAACACCAACATCCTCACCGGTGCATATGCGGACTCGAGTCTCGCCGAAGCCGTCGACGAGTCGATGCAGGCGCGGGACTTCGCCTTCGGCGATTTTAAGCCGTATGAGCCGTCGGACGGGGAGCCTGCCGCATTCATTGCGGACACCGTCGTGACCGGAGGCGAGGTCGAGCTCGTCGTTGCGCTGCAGATGCCGCTGGATCGGGTGAATTCGATCATGCAGGAGCGTACGGGAATGGGCGAGACCGGTGAGACCTACCTGGTCGGACCGGACCAGCTCATGCGTTCCGACTCCTTCCTGGACCCGGAAAGTCACAGCGTAACTGCATCCTTCCGGAATCCGGATCAGGGATCCGTCGACACCGTCGCCAGCCGCCAGGCTCTCGAAGGCAACACCGATGCCGGGGTCATTACCGACTACGTGGGTGGAACCGTGCTGTCGGCGTATACGCCACTCGAGGTCTACGACGCCACCTGGGCGCTCATTGCGGAGATCAACGAGACGGAGATCCGCGAACCGGTGCGGGCCCTCATCATATCGATCCTGATCGTCGGGGTCGTTGCCGCGGTCCTCGTCGCCATCCTCGCGCTACTCATCGCGCTGAGCATCTCCCGGCCCATGATCAAGGGCGTCACCTTCGCCCAGCAGGTCGCCGAGGGTGATCTTAATGCGGCCATCGACGTGGATCAGAAGGATGAGATCGGCATGCTCGCGGATGCGCTCCGCGGCATGGTCCAACGCCTTCGCGGCGTCGTCGGCGACATTACGTCCGCATCCAACAACGTCTCCGCCGGAAGTCAGCAACTCTCCAGTAGCGCTCAGGAGATGTCCGAGGGCTCAACGGAGCAGGCAGCGAGCACCGAGGAAGTCTCATCCTCCATGGAGGAGATGGACTCGAACATCCAGCAGAATGCAGACAACGCCGCGGAGACGCAGAAGATCGCCGAAAAGGCGGCCCGGGATGCCGAGCAGGGCGGAAAGTCCGTCTCGCAGACCGTCGACGCAATGAAGAACATTGCTGAGAAGATTTCCATCATTGAGGAGATCGCCCGGAACACCAACCTCCTTGCGCTGAACGCAGCCATTGAGGCGGCCCGGGCGGGCGAGCACGGGAAGGGCTTCGCCGTCGTGGCGGCGGAGGTCCGCAAGCTCGCCGAGCGAAGCCAGAAGGCCGCCGCGGAGATCAGCGAGCTCTCGACCAACAGCGTGGCGGTGGCCGAGGAAGCGGGGCAGCTCCTGCAGGCGCTCGTGCCCGATATCTCACGAACCGCCGAGCTCGTACAGGAAATCAGCGCGGCCAGTGCGGAGCAGCGCTCCGGAAGCCAGCAGGTCACGCAGTCCATTACCCAGCTCGACAAGGTTGTGCAACAGAACGCTTCTCAGGCAGAGGAGATGTCCAGCATGGCCGAGGAGCTCTCCAGCCAGGCCGATCAGCTGCAGCAGACGATCTCCTTCTTCAAGC
>CAZZIE010000313.1:0-2256 GCA_964654185.1 uncultured Spirochaetaceae bacterium
TCTCAAGTGGATGCGCCACGTCGGTCACACCTCCAGAAACACACCCGTTCGTCCAAACGGTGCTATGCTCGTCGACATGACACTCCTCTCCCTCTACGACAAGTACCACACGTCCCGGCAGGATGAGCGGCTCGGACTGTTCGAGTCGGTTCGTGCGGAGTTCGGCACTGTCCGGGGGCTCTATCCGGGATGCTTCGTCCATGTCACGCCATCCTTCGTAATCCCGGAGATGCACTACGTCGACAGTGACCGCAATGCGAACAGGTTCTTCGCCGACGGCACGGCACAGGAGCTGGTGGAGCGAAACCGGGTCTACGGTGAGTCGCCGCTTCTGAGGTTCCACTTCCAGGATTATCGCAAGCATCTCCCGATAGAGGACGGCAGCATCGACCTCGTGATCTCACAGTACGCCGGATTCGTGAGCGAGTCCTGCAAGAGATATCTGGCTCGAGGCGGGTACCTGATAGCAAACAACAGCCATGGCGATGCCGGACTCGCCGCATGCGACGGCGAATTCAGACTCGTTGCGGTTGTGAACCGGCGGGGCGACAGGTGGTCGCTGAACACCCGCAACCTCTCCGACTACTTCATCCCGAAGTCGCCCACGGTTCCGCGGGAGCCGTCGGAACTGGCCGGCCACATTCGCGAGCTCGGCAAAGGGATCGGCTACACCAGGACGGCCTCAGACTACGTGTTCGAGAAGGTGTGAGGCGAAGCGCCCAACGGCGACGCACGCGGCGGGGCGGCTCGGCGCGGCGAGGCCGTGCACGAGAATTGACATCAATATTACAGCGCTGTAGGATACACAGCATGAAGCGTACACAGGTCCAGATTCCGGATCCGCTCTACGAGGATGTACGGCGAATCGCCGAGCGACGGGATTGGAGCGTGTCCGAGGTATTCCGACGAGCGGTGGAGGAGTACGTCGCTGAGGTGCCGGAGCTAGGAGAAGAAGGTGGTTGGGTACTGCCGAAGCCGCGTGAGATGGGCGAGCCCAGAGTCGCTCCGGATCAGTGGCGTGACCTCCTTGCAGACGACGAGGCCGGGACCTGATGGCGCTTTCGGTGGACACGAACATTCTCGTCTACGCACTCAATCAGGACAGCGATGTTCATGAGTCGGCTCGCGGTTTCCTTGAATCGCTGGCACCGCGCACGGATGTGGTCATTGCGGAGCTGGCTCTTGTCGAGCTCTATCTCCTGATACGGAACCCGACGATCTTTCCCAATCCGTATCCCGCGCCCCAGGCCGTCGACGCCTGCCGCACGTTCGCCCGCAACCCGAACTGGCGGATCGTGGAGTGTCGGCCCGTCATGGAACGTGTCTGGAATGCTGCCGGCGAGCCCGACTTCGCCCGGCGACGAATCATCGACGCGCGACTGGCGTTCACTCTTCGCGCCGCCGGTGTAACCGAGTTCGCCACGCGGAACACGGACCACTTCGCAGACTTCGGCTTCGAGCGGGTTTTCGATCCGCTGGGCACGGAGACATCTGCCTGAGTCTGTACCGGCTGCCCGACCGGCTGCGGTTACCCGCCGAACACAGCCACCCGCTCGGCCTCGGCAAGAGATGTGAGGCGCGCGTCGAGGGTCACCAGGGTCGCATTGTTCCGCCGCGCCACAATCAGGTAGAGACAGTCGTACACAGGGTGGTTCCGCTCAACACTCAGCGCAAAGGCCTCGCGATAGAGCGACCGCGCCGGAACCAGGTCGTCCGGCAGGGCAACGGCGTCATCAACTATCGCCGGATCGAACCCGTCGCCCTCCGTCTCCCGGGCACACTTCCACAGTGCGTTGGAGACTTCCGCGACGTAGAGGTCCGGAGCAATCACGTAGTCTGCATCCTGAAGAAACGTTCCCAGCCGGTCGGCCCCATGCCGATGCAGAACGATCTCAATGGCCGCACTGGCATCGACAACAGCAATCACCGGTCACGGTCCTCGCGAATCAGTTCCTCAGATGGCGGTGCTGCCCCTGTTTCGGGGACCTCTCTCTCCAGAGCGCGGGCAATGATCGCGCGCCGCTCGGCCATGCGTGACGCGGGGATTCCGAGAGCACGCCGGAGCAGTACAACCGTTTCCTGGGCAATGCTGCGGTGTTCCGCCTGCGCTCTCGCCTGCAGACGAACGTAGACATCCTCGGGCAATTCACGGACTTGCAGTGAGGGCATTTCTCCTCCTGCATGTAATTTGCATGCGAAACACCTGCGTGTCAATCCGCCCATCAGCCATGGCCCCAACGCGCTGCAAGCGCCGCG
>CAZZIE010000314.1:0-2207 GCA_964654185.1 uncultured Spirochaetaceae bacterium
GTCCACCGGCGATGTGTCCAGAAGGATCACCCCGAACTCCTCTCCGCCGTAGCGGCCAATGAGGTCGGTCTTCCGCAGGCGCTCCCGGAGCAACCGGGCGAGGCTCTTGAGCACGCGGTCGCCGGTGAGGTGGCCGTACGTATCGTTCACAGACTTGAAATGGTCCAGGTCGATCATGGCGAAGGTGAGACTGCCCTCAATGCGGCCGGCCCGCTGAATCTCGTACTCGATCTTTTCGAGAAGGTTCGAGTGGTTCAGAAGGCCGGTGAGAGAGTCACGCTCCATGAAGAAGCGCATGTCCCGGGTGCGCTGAGCCTTCATGCGCACCGCGGTCACCAGGTACTCCGGCTGCACCGGCTTGGTAATGAAGTCGTCACCCCCCTCACTGATCGCCTGGAGCTGCTTCTCCCGGTCCTGCTCGACCGACAGGAAAATGATGGGAATGCCGATGAAGGCTTCCTGCTGCCGGATGATTCGGGCGAGCTCAATGCCGTTGCACCCGGGCATGTACATGTCCATGAGAATGAGTTCGGGCTTCGCCTCGGTGAGCACCTGAAAGACGTTGTTCGCCTCGGTCACGACGGAGGTGATCATTCCCGCCTGCTGCAGGATGAGAGCGAGAAAGGAAACCTGCTCCGGATCGTCATCCACGACGAGGACGTGGTAGGGATCGTGCTGCGCAGTACCCAGGATGGTCTCGATCTTATCGACCAGGCGGAGCACTTCCACCGGCGCAGGAAAGAAGGCGTCGCCGCCGCTGCGGACCGCGCGCAAACGCTCTTCGAAGCTGTCCACGGCGGAGAAGAAGATGACCCCGGCCAGAGCGTTGTTATCGTTCCGGAGTGCCCGGAGGCGCAACGCTACGTCCTCCTCGTCGGGAATCTCCCGGAGATCCGCAACGAGGATCGTGAGCCCCTCACTCCCGGACATGAGCGCTTCCAGGTCATCGAGCCCGGCGAGACGCCGCACGGGGAAGCCGAAGAAGCCGAGCTGACTCTCGATGTCGCCGACGACGTCATCGCTTGTCCCGAGGACCGCAACGCGGTGCCCTGTGGCATCGCTACTATGCTCCCTCTCTTCACCGACGGGGAGGAGTTGCCCCTCGTCGTCGACACCGCTCTCGCCTCCGTCGCCGGCGCCCTTCTGCTCACGATAGGAGGCCTCGAGATCTGCCGCGAGCCGCTTTATCTCGGCGACGTCCCGTTCCTCAATGATCTTGCCGTTCTTCGCAACGCCAATGATGAATCGCTCGATCTCCCGGGCAACGGCGGAGAGGGTCTGAAACCCGAAGGTGCTCCCCGACCCGGCCAGACGGTGAGCGTGCGTACGAATTTCGTTGAGCGCTTCCGCAGAGGAGCGGTCCGCTTCGAGCTTTTCGATGCCGCTGCGAATCGCGTGCAAACGGCCAGGAAGCTGCTCGGTGAACTGCATCGTGAGCTCCCGAAGACGCTCACGAATATTGCGCGATAGCATTCACACTCCCATCCTGATACGACGCGGTGTGCGCAGTGTGCGCGCCGAACCGGACACTGCCCTCGGGCAGTTCACTATACGCCTCGTGCACATCACACGCAACACGTGCGCTGCACCGTGGTGTCATCCGACGTGATCGTCACTTCCATTATCGGCTTCGATAGTATCGGCACCGAGCGCATAGGGGCACACGTCCCGGAGAACGCACCGCGGACACGCGGGGTTGCGGGAGGTGCAGGTGTCCCGTCCGTGGAAGTTCAGCTCCATGGAGAGCGGTGTCTGCACCTCCTCGGGTATCACTTCCGCAAGGTCGCGCTCGATTTTGAGGGGATCATGCCGGCCGGTCAGGCCCAGGCGTTGCGCAACGCGTCTGAAGTGGGTGTCGACAATCACCGCCGGCAGGCCCTGCAGGGCCGCTCTGACGACGTTGGCGGTTTTCCGTCCGACACCGGGTATAGTCAGCAACTCATCCATGTCGATGGGCACGGCGTCTTCGAAGCGGTCGTGAACAGCCGCTGCCGCCGCGACAATGCTCCTGGCCTTGTTTCGGAAGAAGCCCACCGAGTGGATGATCTCCTCAACCGCAGCGAGATCCGCCGCGGCAAGGTCCGCCGGCGTGGGATAGGCGCGAAAGAGGGCGGGAGTCACGCGATTCACCTGGGCGTCCGTCGTCTGGGCGGAGAGAATTACCGCAATCAGCAACTCGAAGGAAGATGAGTACTGCAACAGCGTTC
>CAZZIE010000315.1:0-2191 GCA_964654185.1 uncultured Spirochaetaceae bacterium
GGTGGCCGGCGCAGGTGGCCGGCGCGGCCGGCAATCGAGAACGCCGGACAAAGAAGGAGCCGGAGCGCCGTACTCAGGCGGCTCCGGCTCCCGTTGTTCTCAGCAGGGGCGGCCGGCGGGCCGCCCGGTACGCTCTACTGATCGACGCGGATCACCCGCGGGTTGGGGGGCGGATCCTGAATGTTCACCGTATCGTTGAGGGCGTCGGTGATGTACTCGACGAGAACCTGCTGCTCACCAATGTCGGTGCGTTGGGCTCCGCGCTCCTGGGATGCTGCCTGGAGGACGCGGTAGCCGTCACCACCGGTCAGCAGGAAGTCGTTCGTTGCCAGAACGATGCGGCGGTCGGACAGATTGCCCTGGACCTCACCGTTCTCGACCAGTGTATCGGTCCTGCCGTCGTCGTAGGTCACGCGCAGCATCTGCACGCGACTCGGCTCGGTCACGCTGGTCTGGTTCTGAATGCCTTCATTGGCTGCGGTGTACTCGAGATGCATGCCGGCGATCTGCGGAAAGCGGCCGTCTGCTGCAGGAACGCGGCTGACAGCGTTCTCCATTGCCGCAAGCAACTCGTCTCCGGTCAGCTCGACAACTGCAGTCTTGTTGTTGAAGGCCAGCGCCGTCTCAATGGTGAGGCGTGTGATGCTCGGGCCGGTGATGGAGGCGCGAATGCCACCGCCGTTCTTGAGCGCAACGTCGACGCCAAGGTCGGGGAACTGCTGCTGCGCGTACCACAGTGTGGAGTCAGCCGCCAGCCGGCCGAGATTGGTCTCGCGGCCGCGGACGTTTGCCCGCTCACCGTTCAACGGCTGCTCGGTTGTGCCAACCTCCTCGAAGGCGGTCTGGATCGTTTCGGTGTTGACCAGGGCGTCGTAGATGGTTCGTACGCGTGGCTGGGGACGGAGCGAGGTCCCGACCACATCCTCGAGCTCGGCAATAGCCTCTTCATTCGTGGCGACCGGGCCACTTCGATTGTCGACGCCGGTCACATGCCCGTTGGCATCGAAATGGACTATCAAGTTCCCAACGTATCGATACAGCTGGCCGCTGTTCACGTTGACGACGAAGTGGCCTTCGGTGTCACGGAGGATCTGCGGATAGTCGACGCCGGAGGTGTCTCCCTCACGCAGCATGTTGAAGGGACCGTTTGCCTGGGGTCGTGCCATGAATCCGGTGGCCCCGGCAGTCACGAGGATGTCGATGCCTCTGAGCTCGGAGGCAGCCAGCGGATCGGCTGTGTAGTCCTGGGCGTGATCGAGGAGCACGATCTTGTTGATGCCCTTCTCCTCCAGGATGCGGACCTGCTCGAGTACCTGTTCGACCGCGGAAACTCGCGGCTGGTTGTTCTCGGGATTGCGTCCGCCGTAGAAGTCGACGCCCGGCATGGTCTCGTCCGGGTCGTTGATTACGTTGAAGAAGTCCGCAGGGGCGCGGCCGATCAGGCCGATACGCTCGCCGCCTACTTCGACATAGGCGCTCCGGGCGACCTTGCCTGCGTTCTCTTCGACGCTGGCACCATCTTCACCGATTTCGATTTCCGGGACGCCGTCGGCGACCTGCGCATCCGTGAAGTCCAGGTTGACGGCGAGGAAGGGATACTCCGCGTTCTCGAGCATGCGGGCGAATTCGTTTATGCCCCCGTCAAAGACGTGGTTCCCAATGCCGTTGGCAGCCAGCCCCATGGCATTGAACATCTCAATGTCACCGAGGCCCGGAGCACCGAGATTCTGAACCTGCTCGGCAGCCTGATAGAAGGGGCCCGGCAGGGTGTGGTCACCGGCGGTCACGTAGATGGAGTTCTCACCGTCGTTGGGAGCAAGCTCCTTGAGTCCGCGGATCACCGTGCCATAGTGAAGAATCTTCGGTTCGAGGGTGTTGGGATCCTGAAAGGAAGACTCGTTGTCGGAGCTGTGAAGCACCTGGAGCGAGTAGCCGTCCTCCATTGCGGCTCCTGCGCCTTCCTGGACACCGACGGCAGCACCGGTTGCTGCTACGCCGAATACCAACGCTATCCCGACGACTGCGACCAGCAGCCGCCTGTGAGCTGAGCGTTTCATACGAACCTCCTTGTGATTCGTTCTGCTTCTAACATTCAACTCACAAAACTGATTTGTCAAATATCAAAATTACTTAACAATTGCTAGAGGAGTCGGCGGGCGGGCGGGCGGGTTGGGCGAGCAGGACCGGCGGG
>CAZZIE010000316.1:0-2179 GCA_964654185.1 uncultured Spirochaetaceae bacterium
ACGACGCGCGTATCGTCCCATGTTCTAGACGAGGTGATGCGAAGCTGCGTAACCGAATGACTTCCATCTTCGTCCTGGCGCTCGTTGCCGGCGCACTACCCGCGGAGCCGCTGACCATGGCGGACTTTGCCGTGGACCGGTCGAGGATCGTCGTTACACCGTACCTCGAGCGGCAGGTGCCGGACGGCACCTCCCCTTCCTGGGTAACCCTCGAGAGGAGAACAATCAATCGCCCCCAGGGTCCTGCGGTACCGCGGATCTATCGTCTCGATCTGGATCGGTCGCTCCTGGCTTCCCGGGATCTCTACCTCAAGATACCGTGGCCCCACCTGGACGAGGTCTACATAACTGCAACACCGCTGGAGGCCGCCACTGGCGACCGGCACGAGGAAACGTATCCCGTCCGCCGGCTGGAGCGGCTCGCGACCCGGGTGCCGGTCTTTCGGCTCCCGGATATGGACGGTGCGGCGCGTCTCAGGATTCAGATTCGGGACAATCTGCCGGTCCGGGTTCCCCTCTATCTCATGGACAAAGAGCAGCTGCACATCGAACAGCACGTGACGCGCGGAGTTGCGTACGGAGGTCTCGGCTTCGCGGCGTTCGCTCTGGTGTGGAGTCTCTTGCAGCTTCTGTGGTTTCGGCGGTCCTTCTTTCTCTGGATCGCCGGGTACATCGTAACGGCGGGTGCGGCGGTCTGGCTCACCTACGGCGGGCTCCACTTCTTTCATATGACAGGTGCCGTGCCGGACGAAGGTATACTGGCGACATCATTCTACTTTCTTGCCACGGCTGCAGCACTCCAGGTCACTCGTCGCGCCCGGCGTCCCTGGAAGTGGCGGCTTCGCAGTGAGACTGTCCTGCATGCCGTCTCGGTGCTCGCGGCAGCGGCGGCCGTTCTGGTCGCACTGGTCGATGTGCCGGCCTACGCGGTCGGCATTCCGGTGTACGGACTGACCCTCGCAGCACTTGCCATGTCGTACCGGTGGCACGTGGTACGCCTCCGGCGCCGGCGCACCGGTCTATTCGAGGTCTCCTGGGTTCCGGCGGTACTGTTTGCCGGGATCATGCTGCTCTTCGTCGCCGGTGTGCTTCCGTACGTCCGTGCGGTGATCGGCTCCTTCGTCGTCCTGCTGCCGATCAGCTTCCTGCTCCTCCTGCAGAGTTTCCAGCTCTCCCTGGCGCGGCAGCGCGCCCAGCTCGTCGGTGAGGGATCGCGTCTGGACATTGATGCCTCGCCTCCGGCGGCGCACCGTTCAGTTCCGGCCGAGGAGAGCTCGGCTGATCTGGCGGGCCGCCTGCACAACGCAATGACCGGCGACGAACTGTTTCGCAAGTCCGATCTCACCCTTGATGAGCTGGCAGCTCATGTTGGAACGAAACGGCACGACCTGTCGGTGCTCCTGAACAGCTACCTGGAAACAACCTTCTATGAGTACCTGGACAGGTACCGCATCCCGGAGGCACAACGGTTGTTGCGGCAACGTCCGGACCTCACCATCCTGGACGTTGCCTTTGCCTGCGGCTACAACTCGAAGGCCACCTTCAATCGGAAGTTCAAGGGAGCAACCGGAGAAACGCCCCGGGCGTTTCGTCATCGCACGTCGGAGTAGGCGGACGAAGGCGCGGAAGCTCTGCGGACGGCTGCGAGCATTCGGCACGCCGGCAGGTCACAGAAGAAAAGGACCCCGCGGGCAGAATCTGTTTGCCCCGGGGTCCGGCTTTCGCGTGAGAATTGGTCGATTGCGCGTCAGCTGCTTGATTCCGCCACCGTGAGGGTGAACGTGCCGCCCTCGTCTACGCCATCGAGCGTTGCCGGTGTACGGACGCGGATGTACAGGGCGTCTCCGGTGGAGGTCACCGTTGCCTCTTCATCCGCGGTACCTTCGGCACCACGGGTCGCCAGCGAATTGCTGAACGAGGAGTCGCCGTAGACTATCATGTCCAGGTTCACGTTGAGATCCGTCAGCGTAACCAGGTAGTCAGTGCCGGATGCAACGGTAACCTTGTAGTAGCTTCCAAGTGGATCAGCAGCCTCACCTTCATAGCTCACCTCTCCGGTCGTCACATCTCCGATTTCCTTGGGAGATGCCTCCGTGCCTTCGTTGGTGAACTCGCTGCCGCCACCCACGATCAAGCTGCACCCCGTGAGTACGAGGGCTGACGCCAGCACCACGCCCAT
>CAZZIE010000317.1:0-2169 GCA_964654185.1 uncultured Spirochaetaceae bacterium
GAATGGAGTTTGGCAACTTCGGAGACTCGAAGTCAGTTGGAGAGGGCGTCCGAGAACTGCGCATCGATTTCGGTCCGGGCTACCGAGTGTACTACGGGATCGACAAGGGGCGGATAGTCCTGCTCCTCGGTGGCGGCACCAAACGTGGCCAGTCTCGCGACATCAGGAACGCGATCGACAGGTGGACAACCTACAAGGAACGGAAGCGGAAGAGGTAGAAGGATGGCATTGACCAGAGAATATCGGGAGACCGTTATCGCACGTCTGCGAGCCGACCGTGAGTTCACCGCCGCGATGTTTTCGGAAGCCATTTCCGCGTTCGTGGAAGGAGACCGAGAGACCGCGCTTTCCATACTGCGCGATCTGGTCCACGCTCACATTTCGTTCAAGACGCTATCTGAGCAGACAGGGTTCGACGAGAAGGGGCTCCATCGGATGCTCAGCAGTCGAGGCAATCCAACGACGCAGAACCTCTCTACGCTGTTGCACACCATCGAGAAAGATCTCGACCTGCGGGTTGAAGTGAAGGCGGTATAGCCGACCACTGTTCTCGTCTTCGCGCCCATGTTCCCCACGTGGTCCAGCGAGCAGATCTTCGCCCTGCCGCCACCACAGCCCCGCGATGATCAGGTGCATTCCTCCACTTGACAGTTCGGGTATCACTAAAGGATCACTTTCTCATGAAGACTGAGCTCGTTACCAATCTCAAGCGACAGGCCACCCGCATCTTGTCCGACCTGCGCGATTCGGGGGAGTCAGTGCTCATCACCGAGCACGGGAAGCCGTCTGCCTACCTGGTGGACGTGGAGAACGCGCTGTGGTTGAGAGCCGGACGTATTCTGAAGAGGAAGCGAAGAAGAAGATGAGCAAGTGGCTCGACTGAGCTGGGCGGAACCAGCGCGCAGATGACGTGTCGCTCTAGTCCGCTTCGACCCGGCGCGCCAGATAAATGCTCTGGGTGTAGTCCCGGTTCTGCAGGGGATTCCTGAAGGTGACCGGGCGCGCTTCCGCCCGGGAGAATACCTTCCGGAGACGGTCGGTGAAGGCCGGCGCCGGCGGGTCGTTCGACCACAGTCCGAATACGCCGCCGGGCAGGAGATGGCCGGCGAGCTCCCGCAGCCCCTCTTCCGTGTAGAAACGTACATTGCCGGGGTCCAGGAGCATCTCCGGGGAGTGGTCAATGTCCAAAAGGATGGCGTGGAACCGCCGCCCCGGGTGGTCGGGGTCAAAGCCCTCCGCCGAAGCAGCACGGGCAAAGAAGTCCCCTACCATGAAGCGGGTCCGGGGATCCCCGGCAACCGCGGTGCCGAGGGGAAGAATCCCTGCGGTGTGCCACTCCACAACGGCGTCGAAGAGCTCCACCACCGTGAGAGAGAGGACCGCGGGGCTGTCCAGGACCGCCTTTGCCGTGTAGCCGAGGCCCAGGCCGCCGACGAGTACATCCAGGTGTGCCGCCGGGCGGGGCCGCCCCGTGAGACACTCCTCCACTCCCGCACTGCCGAGGGCCTTCTCGGACTCGGTGAAGAGGCTCGACATGAGGTACTCATTGCCGAGCTTCACCTCGACGACATTAGTCCCAAGGGACATGATTGTGCGGCGCCGCAGGCTCAGATCCCCGAGATGCGTAGGCCGATGGTCGAGCTCCTCGAAGTGGGGCTGCATGGGGCGAGGGTAGGGTGTTGCACGGGATTGGTAAAGCCGTCGGTGTGAGCCCAACGAGTCCGCGCACCCTGATCGATGAAATGGGGGTGATTCATCGGCTCTATTAGATGAAATGGGGGCAAATCATCGATTATTATCGACGGATTTGGGGTATGCGCCGTTCTTGTCCGGCGAAGATCCGCGAACGTCGGAATTACTTGCGTCGCAGGATCTTAAGCGCCTGAGAGGACTGGTTGCAGGACACCGCTACGTCCTGCTGGATGAAGCGCAGTACGTGCCGAACGTCGCGACCGCTTTGAAGCTCCTATATGACAATCCCGACACGATCGCGGACCCACGCATTCTGGTAACAGGGTCGTCCAGTCTATCCCTTGCCGCGGGCACACGCGAGGCGTTAACGGGGCGGACGTGGTCGTATGTGCTGTATCCAATCGCGCTTCAGGAGCTGCAAACCCTGGACAACCCCTTTGAGATGGAAGGACGGCTCGCGGAAGCGCTTGTCCTCGG
>CAZZIE010000318.1:0-2123 GCA_964654185.1 uncultured Spirochaetaceae bacterium
TTGACGCCCAGTCTGGCGCAGGTCTCGATCAGCGAGTAGAGGATCGCCGCGTAGTCGCCACCTTCGAGGCTACCGGTGAAGACCGTCGGGTAGGCCGGGGGATTACTCCTCCCGGCCCCCCTCAGATCCGGACGTGCAGATTTCCCGCATCCGGCTCCTCAAGATCCAGAGTTTGCTACGCGAGGCACCAGTGGCGTCACGATGCGCAGCCGCGGCAAGGGGTACTGCCGGAGAATCGCGTTGAAGCGGCTCCACGGCAGGTGTCCTCGTTGCGACCGTCGCCGAAGCCACTTCCGCCAAATCTCCTGTGCACGATAGCACACAGACTCCAGCGCCCTGCTGTTCCCGCTCAAGCCGTAGTAGGCACCAAAGCCTCGCAGCTTGGACGAGATGATTCGATGTTGGTCTCGAATCGGGACACACCGGTTGGCCTTGCACCAGGCATTCAAGCTCCGTACGAAGCGGGCGAATCGGTCCCGTGCCGTCTTTCGCTTGAGCGCCCACCCCCCGGAACGGGTTCCACCCCAGTAGTGGGTGAATCCGAGGAAGTCGAAGGTGCCGGGGTCAACGACCTCTGGCATCATTGCGGCCTGTTCCCTGCGCCACCGGAAAGGCGGTTGGAGGAAAGGGACACAACGCGTTTTGGTCACATGGAGGGTCAATCCAAAGCGATTCATTCGCTTGGGAAGAGCCTTCATGATTCGTTCCACGTCATCGCGCCGGTGGGCGATGATCAGGAAGTCATCGGCGTATCGGACGAGATCGGCGGCTCCACGCATACGAGGGCGAACCTCGCTCTCGAACCACGTGTCCAGTACATAGTGAAGATACAGGTTTGCCAACAGCGGCGAGATCACCCCGCCTTGTGGACTCCCCATGTGCGACCGCAGCAGGCGGTCTCCTTCAAGTGCACCAGCTTTCAGCCACTTGTCGATCGCGCGACGCAGGACACCGTCACGCACTCGCAGGTCGAGAAACCGCCGCAACTGCGTATGATCCAGAGTATCGAAGAAACCCTGGATATCAGCGTCGATCACCCATCCACCTCGCATCGCCGTCGCCGAGTTCCGGAACTGCTCCAGAGCCCCGTGCGCTGAGCGGCCGGGTCGAAAACCGTGGCTCAGACCGACGAAATCCTGTTCGTAGATGCACTCCAGCAGCATGACGACCGCGCGTTGAAGGATCTTGTCCTCGAGTGTTGGCACTCCTATCGGACGAGTCTTCTTGCCGTCGCCTTTGGGTATGAGTACACGCCGAACGGGAGGTGCGCGGTACGTTCCGGTCTTGAACGCATCGAGAAGCCGCGCGAGGTTGCCCTCCAGGTCCTCGGCGTACTCCTCCGCGTCCACGCCGTCGATGCCGACAGCCCCGTCCTTGCGGGTTCTTTCCCAGGCCTGGTACATCCAATCCAGGTCGATGTGGTGGGCAATACTGGTGAACGCCAGCTGCGGTTGCCTCCTCGCCTGCTCCGCTATCCGCTGTCGTTTCGTTGAGACGGTCTCCGACCTTGGGATGTCGGCCATCTTTCCCTCCAGCGGGTTCTGATCCTGGCATCCCCTTCCCTCCACCGGGTCTCCGTGAGGGGGATTCCCCGGCTTCGACGGTACTATGAGATGCTCCGACTCCTCGAACCTCATCGGCCCTCGCTCGATTCTCCTCGCTCGGGCTTACCGCCTGATCCTCCGCTGCTTCGCTTCCCGGCGGCCACGGAGGATTGGCCGAGGGACCTGGACTGTTTCTGCCGGCGCCCAACCGGCACTATCTGAGGCGGAAGGCTCGAGGCCTCCCGGGTTCCCGGGGGACCCTTGTCGACATGCCCTGCTCTCGGACCCCGGTGAGATCCTCCAGCCCACGACCGTTCGGGCTGAGGGATGTTGCCTTCCGTCAAACTGAAAACGTCGGCTCTCACTCGCACGTATCACGGGGCTCAATCACACGGCCTGCAGACTTCCTGTGAACGCTTCGCAGTACGGGTCGCCCCGATACCACGCATCACTCGGTTCCGGCTGGTGGTCGACCTTGGCCGGGCGGGGCTTGCACCCGCTGGGTCCCAAACAAGGTTTCAAGGTCTCATTGCTGATCCCCTCCCCCTTGACCGAGCTTTGCCCGGCGCACCAGTTCTT
>CAZZIE010000319.1:0-2109 GCA_964654185.1 uncultured Spirochaetaceae bacterium
CGCTTCCAGGTCGCTCGCCAGCGTCTCTGCCGCGATCGTCACATCGCTCCCGGCGTCGAGCCGGTGCAGGTAGAGGGCCGCGACACTTCCGGTGTCGGCGCCGGCAATGAGAACGCGCCTCGATGCCGGGTAGGCGCCGCCTGCCGAGCCGTCGGCGCCGGTCCCCGCGGGCGGTCCGGCGTACACCTTCCAGGTGTTGCTCGATGCGATTGCCTGATACGCCTCCGGCACCGTCAGGGGCGAGGGTCCGACGGCGAAGTCTGCGAGGACCCCCGTGTTGTTCCACTTGTGATAATCGCCTTCCCCGCCGATCGTGAAGAGCTCGGTGAGGTCGCCGGCGCCGTCGTTGAGAAAGAGGGTGATGGGCCGCGCAACGATCAGGCTGCCCTCGGGCCGGCCGGTCCCGCCGGCGGAGAGGAGAACGCCGGGTCCGGCGCTGTACAGCTCCGGGGATGCGTCCGGCCCCCGCCCGATCCGCACCGTGTGATCCCGGTCGATCCGCGCGGCGCGCTCCGCAATGGCGGTGGGAAGGCGATACGGCATGAGCGCCGCGAAGACCGCTTGGTGACGGTTCTCCGCGATCGCCTCGGCGGCGCCGGGATAGTCGGCGCCGAGGGTCCGGGCGACCCACACGTGCATCATGGCGGTCTGCGGGTGCTTTGTGAGGCTGGTCTCGCCGGCGCGCTTCGGCTGTCGGCGGTACACCGCGTAGCGGCGAAGGCCGTGACTGCCCAGGGCGTACTCGTAGTTCATACGGTCAAGGAAGCTCCTCGCCGCGGATGCGACCGGCTCCTCCGCGAAGGCCTCGAGGGTCAGAAGGGCCATGGCGGTGTAGCCGGCGTAGGGTGTCGAGTTGAACTCGTAGGGTCCCGCCTGTTCCATTTCCCGAATGAAGGCGACCAGCTCCTCTTCCAGACCGTTCGCCGCATTGTCGTAGCGGCGCCTGTCGTCTCCATGCGTCCGGAGCCACTGGTTCTTCAGGTAGCGCGATCCCTCGATCATGAGGATGTGGTTCTCCGTCTCCGTGACCAGCCCGGCGCTCCCCGGTACCGTCGTGGTGAAGCCGCTCCCCTCCTGGTTCAGAAGAACCGACAGCAGGTGCTCCCGGGTTTCCGGATAGAGAACCGACGGATCATCTCCGTAGAGGTAGAGAATCGCCGTCAACGGCGGCAGGCTGAAATCGTAATCCCCGTTCGGTCGCAGCCCCCAGGTCGACCCGATCCCTGCCCACGGTGTTGCGGCTTGAATGTAGGAATTGACTTCATTTATATCGATGCCCACGGCCAGTTTTGCCAGGAGCACCCGCGGGGCCGATACTTTGCCTTCCTCCTGCCAGTCCGGAAGTTCCTCCTCCGCCCACTCCCGGATGAGATCGACGACAACGCCGGTCTGATCGCCCGCCGGGACGGCCTCGGGTCGCTCATCCCCGGGTACCTCCAGGTTTCCCCAGGGGAGAAGCTGCGCGTCCGTCCTGGCCGCCCCGAAGGTCTCCGTGGCGAAGGGGCGAAAGAGGGCGCATCCGGTTGTCACGGTCACGGCGACGACGGCCGCCGCAGTGAAGCTCGCCAGTCGGCTCCAGCTCATCCTCATGTTCCTCCATCCTCCGCGATGTCAATGCCGGTGGCACTGCGTATTCGTACGCCCGCCTCTTCAAGGAGGGGCACAATGTCGATTCCCAGCGCGATCGCCGGAGTCAGCACGCCGCCGGGTCGCGCCGCCCCTCGCGTCTCCGCCAGGAGGAGTGCGGATTCGGCGAGCATGATCGCCGTGGCGCCGTAGCCCGGGTCGCGCTCCGCGGTGGCCTCAGCCACTACTGCGCCGGATACGCCGTTCCGGACGGTCAGGTGAAACCCGCCGCGTCCCTCCAGGGCGGCTTTGGGGCCGGAGCGCGGCCGGGGAAACACGAACCTAGACAGGAGGAAGCGCGTCGGCGGGAGCACGAGAAGCAGCACCGCCGCCCCGAAGAGCGCGCGCCCGAGGAGCGCAGCAGTGAAGCCGCGGAAACCTCGTCCCAGGGGGATTACCTCGCGATAGGTGAAGTCCCCGCCGTAGGGGTATCCCCCGAGGGCGTGAGAGCGGCGGACGACCTTGCCGTTCACGGAGTCCATG
>CAZZIE010000320.1:0-644 GCA_964654185.1 uncultured Spirochaetaceae bacterium
ACCGCCTCTCCTGGTCCGCAGAGCTTCCGGCCGATATTCGCGTGTGGGGCGCGGCGCAGCTGGAAAAGCCGGGATACAGCCCGGACCCCTTCGAACACTATTCCGGGGTGGCTGAATTTAACGGGCGAGCCGTTTACTGGCCGGGCAAGCACTATCGGCACGGCCTGGACTACAGCGCCATGGGGAAACATTGGGTCATGAACGGCCCTGATGCGGGAAGCACCAAGGACATATTCGGGCCGGGGGAACCCAACGCCTTCGCTCGAATAGGATCCTACGGGATTCTGAGCACCAAGGACCCGTACAGACTCTATCTCCTGCAGGGCAAGGTGCCGAGGCAGTTCGACGAATACCTGATTTCCGATGTGGTGGGGGCGGTGGCCCCGAATACGCTCCGGGTGGTGCAGGACCGGATCGCCATATTCGCAACCACCAAGAGCGTCCATGCGGCGGTTCTTCTGGCCCCGGACGGCATCTACATGGCGGAGCGGGTTGTTATCAACATCTCTCAGCCCATCGCGGACTATTGGGACACCTCGGCCACGCCCTACATCGAACCGGATTACGCGCATCTGTCCTACTCCTGGGTCAACTACAAGCGAAAGACCGTTCACTTTGCCGTGCCGGTGAACCTCCAAAACACC
>CAZZIE010000320.1:654-2106 GCA_964654185.1 uncultured Spirochaetaceae bacterium
CGGAGCTGGTGTACTCGTACCTCACGAACGAGTGGCTGGACCTCTACGTGCGGGCAAACCCCGCTTCCTGCGGCCTGGACCTCATTGGTTCCGATGACCAGCGCATGGCCTACCTCGGGGATTACGCCGGGTATGTCCGCAGGACCGATTACGGCGATACCGACGACGACACCATTATCACGCACTGGCTCAAGACCTCGGACCTGCCCTTGGGCGGGCTTTTGTACTCGTCCGTGCTGCGGAAGATAGGCGTCAAGATGGCGGCGGACGACGGAGACATAAACGTGCTGGTCTACCCGGACGGAGCGGAAACCGGCGTGACCCCGGTGGGCGGTGGCGCCATTGATATGAGCCGGTCCGGTTACGGGTACACGAGCGGGGCACTGGAGTCAGGCGCGAATCTCAAGGGCAGCAACTTCGAGACGTACAAGATTGAACTCAAGAGCGGGGTTAGCAGCGCGGACAAGGGTGTGGCCATGGAAGTGTACGGCATGGCCCTTGATTTCCGGCAGGAACGGGAGACGCCGTAATGCTAAGGCTCTACCATCCAAGGCCAAAAGAGGGGCGCATCGAGGCGGTTCTGGTGCTGGCCTTGATTCTCCTTATGGTGGTCCTTGCGCTCAGCTTGTGGGGAGAACTCACGCATGCCTTCAACCTTCCGTCCATGAGTGAAGAGCATGAAGACCTGCAAGATTGGGTGGAAAAGCCCAGGGCTTCGGATGTGCAGGGCAAAAGGGACCGGAAGGACCCCCCTAACCGAAAGGCGTCCGAGGGCGTTCACCCCATGTACGCCGACAATGTGACCGACATGGAAGAGTCGCTACCGCCGCCGTTCGACCCCAATCCCGGCTCCATTGACCCCATTACGTGGGACCCCACCAATCCGGGTCCATGGTATCCGCCTCCTGGCAGGCCATGGGACCCGACTTGGCCTGGAACGGAAGGTGGGGAAGCCTGGCGTGTGTGCCGTCCCGAGAGCGGGGGATATTACATCGAGTGTGGCACCTGCGAAAATTGGGAAATCAAGCAACCGGCCAGTGACATTCTCGAACTCACCACCATGTCCGGCCCCGGCAACTGGACCCATTTTGATAACGAACTCATAACCGTGTGCGCCTACGCCGGGGCTGAAACCGGGCAGGAAATCACCGTTGGGTACTCGCAGATTCCGATTGTCGGTGGAGTGGAATACCCACAGACATACTGCGAGAAGACCTGGTATGTGGAGTGCGGCGAAGAGTGTGAGTGCCAAGGGGCAACGCCTCCGATTTATGGCGACAGCACCACCATTAACCGCTCAGGTGGTGCGGACGATGAGGTTGACCTGTGGGTAGGCTCAAGTCTGGCTTGCAGCCCCTTTACTTGGGAGGTCTCAGGAACCGGCTTTCACTTCGGCTCTACGTCAGGCCCCACCACGGCTGAGACGGAATATGAACTCGAAATCATCACCCT
>CAZZIE010000321.1:0-2074 GCA_964654185.1 uncultured Spirochaetaceae bacterium
TGGTTCAATTACTGGGAACTCGACGTGCCCCAGGTTGCGACCAACCTACCTGCAGTGCCCAACTACGAGATACTCACTCTAGATGGCGACGCCGACGGCTTTATTGATACCTTGGAACTCCACGTCCTCGATGACTCTGAGGACGACGCGGGGTGGAATCCTGTGACGGATCATCCCGACCTCAAACGAGGTGTTCGTTTCACAACCCTTAACTATCCCGGAGATGGTTTGGACGAGGGGCTTGCCTTCAGAGTGGAGGAGGAGACATTTACACCTGTGACTCTTTCGGGTGTGACCTACGACTCGGCTGTCGACAACCTTCTCTTCGGAACGGTCAATACGCAGAACGACCCCTACTTCGCCTTCTCCTTTGACGACTCCGTTCCGGGAAATCAGTGGAGCGTCCTTACCTCGATCTGGGTGAGCTACGACCACGAGCAGGCGTATGTGACCGACCTGGCCGGGAATCTACTGCCGAGCTTCGATGAGTGGCTCGCCATCGAGCGGACCCCACCCAGAATCACACTGGCCTTGGCAATTGCCGGAAGCGACCGGATCTACGTCAAGTTCAGCGAGGCGGTCTTTGGCGCCCCGGACGCAACAACGGACATTAGCGCAGCCACCTTTGCGCTGAACGGGGCGAGTGGTCAGTCGATACAGAGTATTTCGGTGATTTCCCGAGATGAAGACAGTGGTGGCGTAAATGAAGCGTTCCTCGAGTTGAGCGACAATCTCTCGGCGAATGACGCGGTGAGCGCAACGATTGGACCTGCCACCAACAGCAGCCTCTATGACCGTGTTGGTAACGCCACATCCCAGACGGCGCAGCGGCGCGTGACAGATGTTGGCCTCGGCGTGGTGGAGCCGGTCTGGGCAAGCGATACGATTCATGTGGATGAGACGCTCGGCAGCGGATTCGAGTCCGTCCGGGTCTTTGACGGCTCGGGAGAGCTGGCCCCGAGGGATATCACGCTGCAGGCTCGGATCCTTGCATCCGATGCGGCGGGGCTGCCTCTTTCCTTCATCTACGATATCGACGTTCCGGACTCGGTTAGAGAAAACATCACCCTTCCGGATCAGACTCCCCGGTACTGGTACATCTCGCAGATACCAGGGCTTGTGCAGTCGAACCTCAACACCGCCGCGAGGGTCTTGAACCCCTATGACAGTAACGGCGCGCTGCGGACGTTCTTCATCCAGGAGTCTGATCCTGAGTTGGAGTACGGATCACAGCTGGAGTTCCAGTTCCAGCTCGGATCGCTTCCCGCGGCCCGGTACACCGACGTCAATGATCCGCGAGAGATCGCACCGTGGCTCCTGGGAATCCAGGGATTCATACCGCAGCGGGGCGGGGTGACGATACTGAACAACGTGATCAATCCGGAGAATGGCGAACGAACCGTTCTGACCTATGAACTGGACCGACCGGGTATGGTGCTAATTCAGATATTCACCCTGGACGGAAACCTGGTGAGGAATCTGCAACGAGGTCGACAGGGCGCCGGTAGTTACAATGTGGCATGGGATGGAACGAACGCCGGTGGCAGGATTGTTACACCGGGCATCTACTTCATTCGTGTGGTCGCACCGGACATAGACGAGTATCGAAAGGTGATGATCGTCGACTGAACTAGTTGGGGCTCCAGTTGAGAGTGGGGCCGGATAGAAGGATCGAGCCGGCGTCGGTTCTCACCTCGCCGTCGCTGGTACTGCCCTGGGCGGCGTTGGGTGCTATGAGCAAGTAAAAAATGATGGTCTCAGGATCGTCCGGCTCAAAGAAGGTGGGCCCGGAGAACTCCGAGCTCAACTGCGTCCATGAAGCATCCACGCTACTGGTGTCGTGGACGTCGGCGTAGGGAGTCGCGACATCACCGGCGGGACCTGTGGAGATGCCTACACTCACCCGATCGGCGTGGAACCTGTTACCTGATCCCGAGGTGGGGTCCCGGCGTACCCAGACACTAAGCGTATATATGCCTCCCGCTATCAGGTTGTCGCGACTCGGCTCGTCGAAGGGAACCGGAAGCCGCACGAATTGGGAGACGTCCGTTCTGACGACCCTAAGATTGTCGAT
>CAZZIE010000322.1:0-2057 GCA_964654185.1 uncultured Spirochaetaceae bacterium
GACCCCCGCCGCGCCGTCCGCCGCGGCCGCCGACGTGCCGGCCTCCGCCGCGCCGCCCGCCGCGGCCTGCGCTTCCGCCTGGGCGGCCGCCGCCGCAACGCCGGCGTACCCGCCGGCAATCCAGGTGAAGCGGTGCGTCGCCGTGAACTCGAGCGCGTCGAAGCTCAGGCGATGATTGCCGGCCACCGAGGTGAGCCCGCTCACCGTATGCTTCGGAACGCCGTCGGCTACGTAGTCGTAGAGAAGGGCCGTCTCGATATCGCCGTAGAGACTGTAGCTCTGGGCGCCGGCCTCCGGGGCGGGCGCTGTCAGGAGAAGTGCGACGCCGACCAGCGCCGTGAGCAGGGCAAGGCGCCCGCCTCCCCGGAGGGTCCCCTGCATCTGCGGCCGCTCGCCCCGTATGGCCGCGAGCATCTGCGGACGCCCGCCCCGCGGGGCCGCCAGCATCTGCGGCCGCTCGCCCCGCGGGGCCGCGAGCATCTGCGGACGCCCGCCCCGTATGGCCGCGCCGGACCGGCGCGTTCCGCGCTGGGCCTGTCGACACGCGCCGCCTGGCGCATCCCACGTCATGTCGCCCTCCTCACCGGGTCAGGTTTGCCTGGGTGAAGCGCCGGTCCGGAAGGTCCGTGCGCTCTTCGAGGTCGAGGATCTCCACGCGGGAGAAGGCGTTCTCGAGCTGCATGGACTCCATGCGCATGACCGCCGGACGCTGTCGACCGGCAAGCTCCCGGATGTCCGAGAGGTACATGCGCTTGAAGAGCAGCTCCGACCGGGCGTAGTACTCCATCTGCACCGGAATCGAGTCCTCCCGGCGGAGCCACATCTTGATGCGGCCGTAGGGAGCCTCATCCGTCGTCGGTGTCGCCTCCAGGACAATCGTGTCGACCCGGCCGAGCTCGGGGTGGTCGATTGTCTCGCTCCGGAGGTGCGCCGCCTCGTAGTCGTCGGTGTACTGGGGGTCGCCCACATCGTGGTTGGAGAAGAGGGTGCCCTGGAAGGAGTCCCGCGGAGAGAGGCGGATCGCCCGCCGCGAGTTGGAGCGCGGATTGAAGAGCCAGAGGCTCTCCTCCTTGCTGAGGAAGCGAATGCCCCGGGATCGTGCGGGCTCCTGAATCTCAATGAAGGTGCCGACGCCGTCCTTGTGATAGCTCTCGAAGACCATCTCCGTGTTCCGCCTGTCCGGCCGCTCCGTCTCAATGCGCATGCGCATATAGAAGCTGTCCGGATAGAGCGAGTCCTCCGCCCGTTTGAGCAGCTCCTCCGCGCTCTGCGCAAAGGCACCGCCTGCCGCCACTGCGACGATGATCGCCGTTGCCGCTGCAATTCTGCCGAGACTCATCACCGCTCTCTCCTTTCAGGCGCTCAGGCCTTTCAAGACCTCAGGGTCGATGCCGACGGCCCTGCCGCACGGCCTCCTCTTCCCGGTGCGGCGCCATACCGACCGGTCGGTTTAATCATGTACCCACCGGTGCGCGGTCGTCAAGGGCGTCGGCGCGGCGGGGTCGATTCCGGCGGCGTGACACCTGCGCTTCGGCGACGGGTGCCGCGCCGACGCCCGGCCGCGACGGCGCTCAGCCGCGACGGCGGAGGGTGGGGTTCAGGTGCTCCGAGAGGGTGTCACCGATGACGTTGAAGCTGAAGACGGTGAGGGCAATGGTGAGGCCAGGGTAGATTGCCAGCCAGGGGGCGTTGTTGAGATAGCCCCGGGCGTCCTTGAGCATGAGGCCCCAGCTCGGCTCGGGCGGCTGTGTGCCCAGGCCAAGGTAGGAGAGCGACGCCTCGATTGCCACGGAGAGGGCGAAGGTCGTCGACGCGAGGACGATCACCTTGGGAAGCATGTTGGGAATGATGTGCAGGAATACCGTCTTCCAGAGGGGCGTGCCGAGAGCGCGGGAGGACTCCACGTAGGCTTCCGCCTTTATCGACAGCGTCTCGGCCCGCACGGTCCGGGCGAAGAGGGGACTGAAGATAATGCCCAGGGCAATCATGACCTGGAGCAGTCCGTACCCGAAGATGGAGACCACCGTAATGGCCAGGAGAACCGTCGGAAAGGAGAG
>CAZZIE010000323.1:0-2057 GCA_964654185.1 uncultured Spirochaetaceae bacterium
GATGAGATCCCACCGGTCAGCCGACATGGTATCCCCGGATGCTCATACGGTGGGTAAGGGACAGCTGCGGGTATGGGTCGTACACGACCGTTCCGTCGAGCTCCGTGTGGATGAAATGGCTGTGTGAGCCGGCAACCTTCCACTGCTCGGCCCGTGCATTGACCAAGCCCTCGTACTCACGGCTGTGATCGTAGGGGTAGATGATCTCCCCGTCGCCACGGTCGATGAACACATAATGTGCGTGATCGCTAGATCCGAGAACATCCAGGGCCTGGTTGATCGAGTCCTCATGGTTGAGGATGTAGCACGACGGCTTCATGCCGCGATACTGGTTGCCGGCATGGATCTTGAGCAGATCCCGGTAGACCGCCCGCTTCTCCTCGACGTTGAGCGTGTAGCCCATGTGGGACTCGGCAATGGAGCAATGGACGAACAGCAGACAGCCCCACACATTGATCGTGCGGCGCATCCGCCGGCGCTCCTGGTCCCAGGCTTCAATATCTGAGAATCGGTAGTCCGTTTGCCTGGTCTTGATTGTATGAACCGTTGCGTACGCCGGCGCTCCCATCGGCATCCCTCCCTGTGATGATTCGGCGGGCAATGATCACACCGAGCTCAATCAGTGCCACGATCCCCGCCGTGATCGCCCCTGCCTTCCACAGGCGCAGGTTCCGCTCCGTCTGCCGCAAGGTATCGATCGATGTCTGCGATAGTTCGTCGTATCGGCTCACGAGCTCGCTGTAGTCCTTCTTCCACTGCCGCAGATCGCTCGACAGCTTCGCTACTCGCTTCTCCCACTCGAGCAAGGATCTGCTCTGCCTCCCGAACCGTGTCTCGATTTCGCGCAGCTCGTCGCTCAAGGTCTGCGACTCGCGCCGCATAGCGGTCAGCACTTGCGATTGCTCGGCCAAGTTGCTCTTCAGTCTCGCGATGAGCCTCGCGCTCTCGTCGGAGTCCGTCTGCAATAAGGCCAGCGTTGCGCGCAATTCCGTCAGCTCCTTCGATTGCTCGTCGATAATCTCCTCGGAGCTCCTCAAGCTCTCCTGCCAGCTCCTCAGCACGTCCGGCGGCACCTCGGCCGCCGGCAATGGCATGATAGACACCAGCCCCAAGAACAATCCCGATAACCAGGCTAATCGCCGCTGCAATGAGAATCGTACGCACATCGTTACTCCCTGCATCCGTCGCCCAGGCAACGACGGGTGTACTCGAATAGGGGGACCAGCTCCTCGACGATCATGTCGCGGACCTGGTCCGTGGCCAGGGAATCCGTGAATACCTTCGACGGCACCCAGCGCGCCCGCATCGTCCCATCGACGTTGAGGACCGTCGTGTCGTACTCGCTGCGAATGAGCCACGTCGCCTGGCGCAAAATGGCCGGCCACACTTCCACCCGGACGTAGTCGCGCAGATCGCGGCCGTGCCAGTCATTGTTGATGATCTCCGCCTCCACGATCTTCTGGACGCTCTTACTGCCGTTGCCGCCGTTTACCAGGTATGCCAGGAGCATCTTGACGAACCGCGCGTCGTCGTACTCCGGTGCCTTCACCGGATCCGCTCCGGCATCGACCAGGAGTTGCAAGTAGACGTTGAACAAGAGATCCCGGATTGCCGGTGTACTGCGCTGCACGTAGTCGATCGCCCGCGCCAGCGGGCCGGATCCGCTTTCTCGCCTACCTTCGACGACCAGGGTACCGCGCCCCCACCGCACCGTGCCGCCGGCGGTGACCATGCGGACGACCACGGCGGTTGCGGCTGCAAGCCCCGCGGGAATGATGATGTACCAGCTCCAATCAGGCATGACCCTCCCCTTGTGCGACCGCTTCCTGACGCTCGTGTACGGTGTAGAGGTGATGGTGCCACCACCGCTCCATCCGCCGGCGGTCCAGCTGCACGCGGCGCCCGACATGTCGATAGCCGAACAACCGCGGTGGCAGATAAATGACCAGGTCTCGCGGATCCTCCAGACGGCGGATCCGCAGGTTGCGCTGCGCGTCAATGCGCGCCGCGAGCTCGGGCGAGCAGCCCCGCGGCGAACCCCAGGTGACAACATCTAT
>CAZZIE010000324.1:0-2040 GCA_964654185.1 uncultured Spirochaetaceae bacterium
AGGTGGCTGAGAAAATCGTCAGCGAATTCAATGGCTTCCTTCAGACCGACGGCTAGTGCGCCGGTCACACCGGCAAGGAGTTGAGAATGAAAGAGTCTCACGGTGAAGGGCTAGCGACCCACACCGACCCCGAGTCATGCGTTGACGGTCGTAAGGCCGGCGGCGAAGCGTTGACAGGGGCACGCACGGGCCAGCCATTGAGCTGCGAAATTGTCTTGTCCGGGACGCCGACGCTGTTAACCGAAGCGGAAGGCAACACCAAGGGCGGCGATATACGCGAGCCGTCCGAGGGTCCCGCGCAGTCGAAGACCCTGCGCACGTGCGGAAACTCCTTGCACGGGAACCGGGAGGTCCCGGAAACTCCTTCTCCTGATGGTGGAGGTGGACGGTCGGGAAAGGCTGGTAGCCAGATGCCCGACATGCACGTTTCCGGGAAGTCGGATGGCTGCATAGTACCGGGGAAGCCGCCGAACAAGGGCAGGGGAGACCTGTCTGCGGAGGCGGTGGAGGGAAGGCGGCCAACCAAGGGGAACGCGGGGCAGGCGGCCGCAGTCCGGACACAGAGCCGGGCAGCTGCGTCGATCGGACTGCAACGCGTGCGAGTTGCGGCTCGCAAGGACAAGGATGCACGGTTCACCGCGCTTCTGCACCACGTGAGCGTGGACATGCTCCGGCAAAGCTTCCGCGAGTTGAAGCGGCAGGCAGCCCCGGGCGTGGACGGCCTCACCTGTGCAGAGTATGAGGAGGACCTTCCCAAAAGGCTGGAAGACTTGCATGCGAGGGTGCACAGCGGCTCGTACCGAGCACAACCCTCCAAGCGAATCCACATCCCGAAACCCGACGGGCGCAAACGCCCGATCGGAATCGCGGCGCTGGAAGACAAGATCGTCCAGCACGCGGTCGGGAAGGTGCTCTCAGCCATTTACGAGGAGGACTTTCTCGGCTTCTCCTACGGGTTCCGGCCCGGGCGCGGGGCGCACGACGCCCTGGACGCTCTCAACGTCGGGCTGACCCGCAGGAAGGTGAGCTGGGTGCTCGACGCTGACATTCAGGGATTCTTTGACACCATCTCCCATGAATGGATGATCCGTTTCCTCGAGCACCGGATCGCCGACCCCCGGATGCTCCGCCTGGTGCGCAAGTGGCTCCGGGCCGGGGTTTCGGAGAACGGCGTGTGGTCCCGGACAGAGGTGGGGACGCCCCAAGGGGCGGTGATATCGCCGCTCTTGGCGAACATCTATCTGCACTATGTCCTGGACCAATGGACGCTCCACTGGCGAAAACACGCCCGTGGAGATGTAATCATCGTGCGGTACGCCGATGATTTCGTCCTGGGGTTCCAGCACCGCCATGAGGCGGAGCGCTTCCTCGCCGAACTCAAGGCCCGATTGAATCAATTTGGTCTGTCCTTGCACCCTGAGAAGACCCGGCTCATCGAGTTCGGTCGATTTGCCGCCGATAACCGGCGCGAACGGGGGCAGGGCAAGCCGGAGACCTTCGACTTCCTGGGGTTCACGCATATGTGCGGAAAGACCAGGATACGGAAGTGGTTCATCGTGCGGCGCAAGACGGTGAAGAAGCGGCTCCGGGCGGCATTGAAAAGGGTGAAGACGATTCTGCGAAGCCGAATGCATGATCCCGTTCACGAGGTCGGCGAGTGGCTGCAGCGCGTTGTGCTCGGCTACTACAAGTACCACGCTGTTCCGGGGAATCATGAGGCTATGCGGGCCTTCCGGGAGGACATCATACGCTATTGGTACAAGGTGCTGCGGCGCAGAGGCCAGAAGCGGCGAATCAACTGGAAGGTCTTCGGCCCGATCGTGAAAAGCTGGATACCCACAACCAGAGTCATGCATCCTCATCCAAGCGAGCGTTTCTACGCCAAACACCCGAGGTAGGAGCCCGGTGCGGTAATTCCGCACGCCGGGATCTGTGCGGGGGGCCGCCCGAAAGGGCGGTCCCTACCGCGACCGCCGGCTACAACGCCCTGGGCGAACGGGAGGGAATCCGCCATGTCGGCTGCCTGGCTCACGTACGCCG
>CAZZIE010000325.1:0-2024 GCA_964654185.1 uncultured Spirochaetaceae bacterium
GCTCGGGAACGTGGCCATCGATCTGCCGGCGGCGCTGGAGAATCCCGGGGGGCCGGAGGACGTGATCCTCGAGGCCGGGGATCGGCTGCTGGTGCCGGAACGGCAGTACACCGTGCGGGTGACTGGCGAGGTGGGGTTCCCCACGGCGCTGGTCCATGCGGAGGGGAAGGACATCGACTGGTACGTCCGTCGCGCCGGTGGGTACCTGGAGCGGGCGGACGAGGATCGGTCGCGGGTGATCCACCCCAACGGGCTATCGCAGGCGAATGATGGCGGGCACGAGGTGTTGCCGGGATCGACCATCGTGGTGCCGGTGAAGCCGCCGCCGGAGGGGCCGACGACGCTGGAGACGCTGCGGGAGATCTCGGCGATCTTTGCGAGTCTGGCTACTGTTTGGTTGGTGATTGATCGGGCGGCGGAATGAGAGCCAGGCCCGGCGTATCGCGGCCTTCCGAAGCCGAGATCGTCGAGGCAGCAGAGTGGCGGCCGCACCTGTGGGCGCCGGTCATTGGCGACGCCGTCTCCGCCCCGGCCCTCGACGGCTGGTCGGGCAAGAGGGTGCTCGAGATCGGGTTTGGTCGGGGGCGCTATGCGGCGCTGCTGGCAAGTCTCGGCGCCCGGGTCACCGGGATCGAGATCACCGACCGTACGCTAGCGGTGGCCCGGTCTCACGCCGACGTCTGCGGCGTCTCGGACGCCTGCGAATTTCTGGTGGGCGATTTTTTCTCCCTGGAGCGGACGTTCGATCGCATTGTGACCAAGAGCGTCCTCTACTCTTGCGCGACTCTGGAAGACTACGACGCCTGGCTGAGCCGCTTCGTCGCTCTCCTGAATCCGGGCGGCGATGTCCTCTTGATCGAGAACGGTTCTGGCACGCCCCCAGTGAGATTCTACCGTCGCTGGTTGCACCGCTACCGGCGTTATGCTGACTTCGTCCTCTCGAGTCCGGAGCTGCTTCCGCTGTATCGGCACCACTTCCGAGACGTCGTGGTTCGCCCCTATTATCGTCACGCGCCGCTGTTGCCGGGACGTCTGGCCGCCAGGCTTGAGCGGCGGTGGGTGCGGGCAACCTTCGAGGAATGCTTCGTGTTCTGGATGTACGGCCGGCGACGGGACGGCGGGCCGGAGAGGGGAATTGCATGAAGAGACGAGTGGAGCGCTGGCTGTACGGGACGCTTTCGCCGCGAGGGCTGCGAGTCTTCGCGGCGGGGCAACTGGATGTGGGCGAGTTCCTGCGCTTCCCGTGGGTCGGACGGCGCCCGGTGATCCTGGTGGCCGCGTTGGTCGCGGTCATCGGCCTGGACGTCGCTCTCATCCGGCCGCCCCTGTAAGTGGCGATTTGCTCGTTCTACCCGGCCAGTGGTGGCGGTGGCCTGCCCGGTCTTGGCACCGTCACGGAGCGTTTTGGCCTCAGCCTCGGCGGTGGCGGCGAGAGTTACCACCTACGCGACATCGTCTGCTCTCGGCGCATGCGGTGATGGCGTTCCTGTTCGAGGTGACGTTCATGAAGATCGACGTGGCCATCGTGGAGGTGCGGCTCGGGCCGGAGGATGCTGCGCGGGTGGCCGCCGTGGCCGTCGAGGGCGACCGCGAGGACGACCGCCGCGACCGCGTCGCCGCATCCTCGACCAAGCCGACCCCCTTGCGTACGGCATGACCTTCGAGCGCGACAGCGACCTCGGGTAGTTCTTCGGGGGATGCTCGGCAACATGGAGCGTGCCGTGGAGGCGGGCGATGTCACCCAGACGGAGTACGACCGCGTCGACTGCGAATACCGCGCGCTCTTGGCGCCGTACGCCGAGCGTGGGGCGCGCAAGGACGACCGGCTGCACCTTGTCTACGTGGGCGCCGACGGCGACGTGATGCTCGACGAGCACCTCGGCGAGGTGTGGGCGCGGGCGGTGCGGGCGTCGTTCACGGGGGAGGAGTCGGAGATGCAGGAGAAGCTGGGGGAGCTGGCGTGGGGGGATCTAGTGGTGAGATGCAAAAGTTATGGGCTTTATGTTGACGGCCCCTCCGGCCTA
>CAZZIE010000326.1:0-2020 GCA_964654185.1 uncultured Spirochaetaceae bacterium
GGTCGATCTTCGGGCCGTAGAAGGCGCCGCCGCCCTCGTCCATCTCGTAGTCGAGGCCCTCTTCGTCCAGAGCTTTGCGGAGGCTTTCCTGGGCGGTTTCCCAGCGCTCGGGTTCGCCGACGCTCTTCTCCGGCCGGGTGGCGAGGTACGCCTTGATGTCGTGGAAGCCGAAATCGTGCCAGACCGAGAGGCTGAAGCGCAGGACCTCGCTGATCTCGTCGTGGATCTGGTCGGGTGTGCAGAAGATGTGGGCATCGTCCTGGGTGAAGCCGCGCACCCGCAGCAGTCCATGGAGGACACCGGAACGCTCGTAACGGTAGACGGTGCCGAGCTCGCCCCAGCGAAGGGGCAGATCGCGGTAGGAGCGTGTCTGGGTCTTGTAGATCAGGATGTGGAAGGGGCAGTTCATGGGCTTGGCGTAGTAGTCCGCGTTGTCGAGCTCCATGGGTGCATACATGTTCTCGTTGTAGAAGTCCAGATGCCCGGATGTCTCCCAGAGCCAGCTCTTGCCGACGTGAGGGGTGTAGAGGAGATCGTAGCCGCCGCCCAGGTGGCGCTCCCGCCAGTAGTCCTCCACGACCAGGCGGATCCGGGCGCCCTTGGGGTGCCAGTAGATGAGCCCCGGCCCGGCCTCCTCGTGAGTTGAGAAGAGGTCGAGCTCCCGGCCCACTTTGCGGTGGTCACGCTTTTCGATCTCCTTGAGGTGGTCGAGATGCTTCCGGAGCTCCTTGGGGTTCTCCCAGGCGGTGCCGTAGATGCGCTGCAGCATGGGGCGCTTCTCGTCCCCCCGCCAGTAGGCGCCGGCAACGTTGAGGAGCTTGAAAGCCTTCGGGTTCAGCTCCTTGGTGCTGGAGACGTGGGGTCCCCGGCAGAGGTCGGTGAAGGTGTCCTGGGTGTAGAGGGAGATATCTTCATCCTCCGGCAGGTCCTCGATCAGCTCCTTCTTGTACGGCTGATCCCCGAAGAGCTCGTAGGCTCTCTCCCGGGAGATCACGTCCTTCTTGAACTCGTGGTCCTCCGACATGATCTGCTGCATGTGCTTCTCGATCTCCTCCAGATCTTCGGGAGTGAGGTTCCGCGGGAGATCGAAGTCGTAGTAGAAGCCGTTGTCGATGGGCGGCCCTATTGCCAGCTTGGCGTCCGGAAAGATCTTGAGCACCGCCTCCGCCATTACGTGAGCGGTGGAGTGGCGAATGCGATAGAGCTTCTCGTCGCGGCTCAACTTCTGATCGTTCTTCTGCGTTGCATCCGACATGGTCTATTCCTCCTGGAAGGGGCCCTTCCGACGGCTCCGGGGGCGGTCGCTCCCGGCGGCGCTCGGCGGCCCGGGGACGGGGTCTCGCCCGACGCACAAAAAAGCCCTTGCGTCCTTCGTCCCTCTTTGTACGATTGCGTCGAAGCCTGCGCCGTCGGCGCCCGGTTCCGAAACACCTTCGTAAGGACGAAAACGCAAGGGCCTTCGCCGTATCGGCGTCGCCCCGCGGTTCTCCGCGGTACCACCTTACTTCGCCGGATCCGCCGCGACCTTCAGGCCGCCGGTTCTTCCGACGCTCTCTGTTCCCGGTAACGGCGGGTCGACCCGGTACGGCTTACACTCGAGGCGCCGCAAGGGAGCCGGCAATCCGCGACGGTTGCGGAACCGTCGCTGCGCCTCCGCGGCGAACTCTTTCGCACCTCGATTTCAACCGACGGCTCAGGAGTGGTTTTCCAGGTATGTCACCCGGGCGGCTTCCACCCACGCCGATTCGCTGCCCATGTGCGCAACGCCGTCCGCCGTGGCCGCCCTCTCTGGGAGTCAGGGACACCCGTACTCGTCTCCGTCACTGCCTTTTGGCGAGAATATGCCGCATGACCACCAGGGTGTCAATATGCCGAACGTGGCCGGGTCGGCGCACCGGCCGTCGGAACCCGTGCGGCGGGCGGGGCCCCGGCCCGGACGGGCGGCCCCGTGCCATCCGGCGGGCGCGGGCGGGGCCCCGGCCCGGGCGAGCGGCCCCGTGCCATCCGGCGGGCGCGGGCG
>CAZZIE010000327.1:0-2020 GCA_964654185.1 uncultured Spirochaetaceae bacterium
AAAGCACGTGTTTGGAGGTATAAGGAAATGAAAAGACATATACATGGCTTGATGATCATTATCGCGGTGGTGTTGCTCGCATCGTGCGAGAGCACCGCCAATTCAGGGAGCGCGTCCCCGTCGCCGACAACTGATTCGATGCCCGGAGCGACAACGATTATGCCGCTGGGCGCGTCGAGAGTAGAGGGCAACAGACCGGAGTATGAAAGCTTTCGATACCCGTTGTGGGAGCGCCTGGTCGAGAGTGGACGGGACGTCGACTTTGTCGGGACGCGATACGATGAAGCGGTGTATCCCGACGTAGGTGGAGTTGGTTTTGATCACGACCACCAAGGTGTGAGTGGGTGGACATCAGGTCAGATTCGTGAAGAACTGCCCGGTTGGCTGGAAGAAGTTGGGGCGCCGGATATCGTGCTCTTCAGTTCCCCTGGTGGGAACGACGCGCTCGAGGGGCTTCCCATCGATGACGCCGTCGCCAACGTCAATGCGATCATCGATATCGTTCAGGAAACGAATCCGAATGCGACGATCGTGATCGAACAAATGGCCCCCGCCAAATCAAACCTCATGGTCGGCTATCTCGCCGACTTTTTGGAACAGATGAGACAGGAAGTATCGACGATCGCCTCCGACCAGACAACCGGTTCCTCACGAGTACTCGCAGTCGATATGTCTACCGGTTTCAGCGATGACCTCCTCGCGGATGACGTTCACTACAACCAAGTCGGAGCGAGTTTTGTCGCGGACAGGTACTACGGCGTACTGGAGGTCGTGTTTGAATCGGAATAGAACTCCCGCGGGCAGCCGAATGAAATTCCTGCGGCTGCTGTTTCTAGTAGTGTTGCCCACTGTCGTCTCGTGCCAATTTGCTGCTGCCGAGGGGCATGCACCCCTCGTATTGCCGGACGTACACGATCCGGCACAGCTGGTTCGGGTAGAGGATGCGTTGCTTCTCTATGCAAGCCCCGTCGAATGGTGGGCCTACAGTCTGGATGATCGCGACTGGTACTTTCTCGGTGACAATCTTTACGACGGCACCAACCCGGACTGGGATCTTGGGAACGCCGCGTACTGGGCGCCGAGTATCGTTCAGGTAGAGGAGGATCGCTATCGCCTCTACCACTCTGCTGTACATGACGAGGAGAATCACGGCTCCCGTATCGGTTTCGCCCGGGGTGTGGTTGCGGACGGTGAGATAGAGTGGGAGCCATCGGACGACTACGTGGTAGAATCCGACGGTTATGATCAACCGTTTGCCATAGACCCGGCTGTGTTTCCGGATGATGAGGGCAGACACTGGCTGGTCTATGGCTCGCATGCCACCGGCATCTGGATAGTGGAGATAGACCCGGACAGCGGGTTCCTGGCCGAGCGTCCGTGGGACAAGCGCTGGAGTGCTGATGACGACCGGTTTAACCATCTGGCGGACTACGGTGGCAACCGCCACGATGAGAACAATATCGAAGCCGCCTACGTTTACAACCACCCGGAGAGTGAATTCTACTACCTTTTTGTAAACTGGGACCGATGCTGTTCAGGGACCGACTCAAGCTACAACATCAGGGTAGGGCGATCGGACTCACCAACCGGGCCATATCTTGATCATGACGGGCGTCCGCTCAGCAACGGCGGTGGCTCTCTCTTCCTTGATATGTCCGGAGAGATCCTGGGCGACAGTCGGTTCGTGGGCCCGGGGCACGCGGGTATCTATCAGCACCAAGACGGACGCTTCTTCTTCTCGCACCACTTCTACGACGCAGCCAACGGCGGAACGCCCTCTCTGGCGTTATGGAACCTCATCTGGGTCGACGGATGGCCGCAGATCGACCGTGGGCATCCCGTAGAGCTCGAGTGACCCCGGGGCCGTTCAGTCCGGGGGTCAGGAGGAAACGCTCGCCAGTCGCCGCCACATACCCTCGAGGGGCCCCATGCCCCGGTGGGTCTGCCACCAGTGGGCAAACACCACCTGTACGATGGCAAAGAGCAGGACGTACACCAGAAGAGGCAGACGGCTCCAGGT
>CAZZIE010000328.1:0-2013 GCA_964654185.1 uncultured Spirochaetaceae bacterium
GACGGGTTCGCCGACCCGTGGCAGGTCCACGCCGCCCGGTGTCAACATGTAGGCCCCGAGCGAGTCCCAGACGATCTGCACCATGTAGCCGAAGAACGCGGCGCAGAACCCCATGGTGATGTGCAGGGCTTTGCGGTTCGCCCACCGGTCCCAGGTCAGGTAGTACAGGAAGAAGAGGAAGAACACCTCTGCGAGGAAGAAACAGAACTGGGCGATCAGCGGCCAGAAGAACAGGTTGGACCACCGCGACCAGAACTCCGGGTACGTGCCGATGATGAACATCGGAATGCCGGTCCCGAGGGCCGCGCCGGGCGAGAAAAGGATCATCGCGAACCAGATGAGGCTTTTGCTCAGCCGTTCCCATCGCAGGTCCTTGTAGTGGACGCCGATCCACTCGAAGATCGGCGCCAACAGCATGAATGCCGTGATCAAGGTGGCGATGGGAATGTGAGAGTACGTGATTTCCTCGATCCAGACCCAACGAGGAAAAACGGGCGTTTCGATGACAGGCAGATCCATGGACCCCCTCACCTATCAACAGGTACGTTCGGGTATCGCCCCCAGGCTCAGTTCCACGCCGGCGGCCGCAGTTGGGCCAGTTCACCCACGTGCGGGTACCTTACGCCTGAGGTGCAGGGAAGTCAACAGAATTGTGTACAATTGCGCGTGAAATTCACGAGACGTCACGGTCGAGCGGGACCCCGTGACTGCGCAGGGGCCGCGAATGCTCACAGTGACGAGACCCTCGCGCGGTGGAGGCACGCGGGTCAGTGCACCTTCAGAAGAAACCCCTATTCCTCGATGGAGATCGCGTTCATGGGGCAGGCCTCTGCCGCCTCGCGACACTTGTCTTCGACCTCGGAGGGCACCTCGTCGACCTTCACGTTGGAAACGCCCCCTTTGAGTTCGAACACTTCCGGGCAGGTGGTCTCGCAGGCGCCCACGCCGGCGCACAGATTCGTATCGACTTTGGCCTTCACGACGGTCTCCTTTCCCACGGGTCTTCTGCTCTGCCTGATGCTCCTCAGAAACGCTCGGGCAAAGTAAATGCCTTGAGCGGACCGGGCAATTGGTGAAATGCCTGCTTGGGAGGGATGAAAATCCTTATCTTTCCGGCGGTGCTGCCGCCTTCGGTGCGCCCGGTGCGAAATAGGGGGTGGGCAAGGGCGGCAAAATCCCGGACAGGGGCCTTGACCCGCCGGTGCCGCGGTCTCTATAATCCACGGTTTGCCTGCGCCCCCCAGCAACGCAGGCGCGGTTCAGTGGTTGGTGTGCCAGAGGCCCTGTCCTATGAGAAAGATCGTCAAGGAAATCCTCGAGGCCGAATCGAAGGTCAACGAGATCCTCCAGGAGGCTCGCCAGAAGGCGTCCGGACTGAGGACGTCGGCCGAGCGGGAGATGAGCGAGAAGATCGCCGATGCCAAGCGGCAGGCCCAGGAGATCGTGCAGACGGCCGCCGAGGAGGGGAGAGACGAGGCCGAGCGGGTGAGGCAGGAGGCCCTGCGCCAAGCCGATGAGCGGACCCAGGCGGAGATCGACGGCAAGACCGATGCGATGGAGAAACTGGTAACCAGGATCTCCACGCTGATCCTGGGAACGGAGTACGAGATGGACGGTCAGTGATGCCGGGTGCTCTGTCAAAATACTCGTTCATCAACGCCAAGCTCCGTGCGCGGATCAGTCAGATCCTGCCCGATCCGGTAGTCCGGCAACTGGCGCGGGCGCCGTCGCTGGAGGCGGCGTTGTCGCTGCTGCGGGAGACCCCGTTCGCGCGTCTGGAGGAGATCTACTCGGCCACCGGCGACCTGCGGCAGGCGGAACTGGCCCTGCTGAAGGATGAGATCGAGCTTTATCGGAACGTCAAGGGCCATCTCCACCGGGATTCCGTGGAGCTCGTGGATGCGTTGCTGTACCAGTTTGAAGTCGACAACTTGAAGAACGCGATCCGCGTGTTCTTCGAGAGGACCTTTCGGCGTCGGCCGGCCGATGCCACCGCGCACTACATCCTGCACG
>CAZZIE010000329.1:0-2000 GCA_964654185.1 uncultured Spirochaetaceae bacterium
GTGTCGATGACGAACTCCGGGGACGTCGCGGCCGGGCGGTTACCGTTCCGGTAGGTCACCTCCAGACGCGCCTCGTAGCGGCCGTCGGGAAGGCGGGCACCGCCGCCGTCGAGCCCCGCAAAGTCCAGCTTTGCCGGCGGTACGCCATTCCCCCGGGCGAAGACGAAGGACCGCTCCCGGGCGGCACCGCCGCGGCGCGAGAGCTGGTGAACGGTGACGCGCCACTCCTCAGCCCCCTGAGTTGTGGGAACGTCCAGGAGCATGCGCAGGAAGTCGGCGTTGCCGTCACCGTTCGGGGAGAAGGCGGAGCGCTCAATCGCAATGCCGACGGGGGTGGGCTGGACGCTCTTGATGATGTTGGGAACGGTCGTCCTGAAGGAGTTCCCCGCCTCGTCGCGCGCCTCGAGGCGGTAACGGTAGACACCGTCCGGGACCATGTCTCCGGCCTGGTCGGTGCCGTCCCACACGAGCCGTCGGGGCGGACGCTCCGACCACTCCCAGGATCGTATCGGAGCTCCGGCATCATCCACAATGGTGCCGAGCCACTGCGCCTCGGCGCCGGCGTCATGCTCAATGATCACGACGTCTTTGTTGCCGTCGCCGTTGGGCGAGAAGATCAGCTCTCCTGCCCCTGCGGTGTCGTCCGGAGCGGCATCCCGCGCAGCCGCGGCGCCGGCGGTGACCTCCGCCGCGGGGGGCGTGTTGTCAATGCGAACGGTGAGCGGAGCGCTGGCAGCGCGGTTGCCGCGATTGTCCACGGCGGTGAGGACCAGGGAGTACCGCCCGTCCGGGACGACCCGGCCGGCGTTATCCGTGCCGCTCCAGGTGAGGGAGTCCGGGGCGGGGATTCCGGTTTCGACGGCGGTGATGCGCTCCCAGAGGCCGGTTTCGTTGCGGACCTCCTCACGGTACTCGGGATTCCGGATGGTCCGGACGACGTCGCCCTCCTCGTTTCGCACTTGGAGCTCATAGCTTTGCAGAAAGCGGTTGTCCGATATCCGCACCGGGAGACGGACAAGATCCTGGACGCCGTCGTTGTTCGGCGAGAGAACGACGGGCTCCTGCAACTCGATCTGCGCCTGCGGGGGCTCCGCATCCAGAGTGCCGAGGCCGGACCGAAAGCTGGTGCCGACGAGCCAGGTATCGTAGAGGCGCGATACCGAGGCGGTGCTCACCGGCCGGGAGCGCAGTGTTGCCGGTTGCACCCCTCGGGAGTTGCCCGCGGAGTTTGCGCCAGCGCTGTCGGGGGCTCCGGTGCTTTCGGCTCGGTTCCCGCCGGCGCGGTCCGCGTCCGCAGGGGGCCGGCCCCCACCGGTGTCCTGGGCGTCAAGGCCGCCGGAGCCGTCGCTTCCGCTCGGGCCGGCGTCCCGCGTGCCGCCGGAGCCGTAGGTCACCGCAATGCTGCCTCCCAGGTAGCCGCGGCGAGGACTGCCGTCGGCGCCGGCGGGAGCGCCGAAGTCGATGCTGGAGCCGAGGCGGCCGGTGACGTGGTCTCCCAGGTCGATGCGTGCGGCCACATCCAGGGTGGCGCTGCGGAAGGCCGGGACCGAAACCGCCGTGTCCAGCCCGAGGGTGAAGCTCTCGCCCTCGAGGAGGTTTGCACCGACTTCGAGGCGCGGCGTGAAGGGAGCAGGGACGCCGCCGGCGCCGGCAACGGGGTTGTAGGGCAAGCCCACGCCGGTCAGGGAGAGCCCCCACCGCAGGTCGGTGAGCGCCCACAGCCGCGGTATCCGGTGGTGCACGCCGTAGGAGGTGGTGAGTCCGAGATCGAAGCGGCCGCCGCTGCCGCCGAGCGCCACATCCACGCCGGCGCCGGCGTTAAACCGGTTTCCGAGCGGCTTCGCCACGGATCCGTGCATGGCAACCGTGGTGCCAAGGCGCAACGCGGCGGTGTTCAGCATCATGAAAGAGGTCCCCGCCGACAGGGTGGCGTAGCGCGTCGGAATGGTTGCGCTTACCACGGCGCTGTGTCCGCTCGTCTCCCAGGTCGAGGAAAATGC
>CAZZIE010000330.1:0-1993 GCA_964654185.1 uncultured Spirochaetaceae bacterium
TTTGCAAGAATAACTTAAAAACGCATAACCAACCATTCACAGCCATAAGGTCTGGAAGCAAGAGAATGATTTGACAAGAGAGTATCACTATAGTATCACTGAATTATGAAAACAGAACTTGTCACAACGCTCAAACGTCAAGCGACCCGGGTCTTGTCCGATCTGCACGACTCGGGCGAACCGGTACTCATTACGGAACACGGCAAGCCCTCGGCTTACCTGGTCGACGTGGATTCATACGAGTTCATGCAAGACCGGATGCGTATTCTTGAGGGCATCGCGCGTGGAGAGCGCGCGATCCTTGAGAAGCGCACATTCTCGCATACCGAAGCCAAACGAAAGATGAAGAAATGGCTCGGTTGATCTGGACTGAACCTGCCCTACTGGATCTTGATGAGATCGCCGAGTACATTGCCCTCGACGATCCCCTTGCCGCATCTCGGTACGTCCAGCGAGTATTCGATCGCGTCGAGCGACTCAAGACCCACTCTAAGTCGGGGAAGCGACCGCCTGAACTTTCCCGTTCCCCATACCGCGAAGTTGTCGTGCCCCCGTGTCGTGTGTTCTACCGGATCGAGGAAGATGCAGTCTACATTCTATACGTCATGAGATCAGAACGGTTGCTCCGGTCTTTCCTGCTGGATGAGCGAAACAGGGAGAAATAGAGCTTCCAACATCCGGCTGCTCACGTATTTTCAAAAGCCGCGAGCGGCTTTTGAAAAACGGAGAGCCAAGAGTTATGAGGAAGAGAAGAAGGATGAACGAATGTCCATATTGCGGAGCCAGCGCGCTCACACTCCTCCGTAAACTATTTCTAGGCCCGATCTCGCCAGTCGATTGTATCCATTGTGGTCAACCAGTCGTTCTGTCCGTTTCCCCGCGTAGCCGTTTGTTCGCTATTCTGTTCGCGGGGGTGGTTCTCGTTCGCGAGCCGCTTGGACTACCCACGATCTGGCTCTATGTCCTGGTTGCGCTCGTCTTGCTCTTGTCTGTCGCCTACCAGATTCTATATGCCCCTCTAGCAAAGCCGTCCGCTGAGACGAAGACCAGCCTTGAGAGGATGCAAGTCGGTGTTTTAGTCGCAATTGGAGTGCTTGCGGCACTGTATGCACTCTGGACACTGGTGTTAAAGCAGCTCATAACATGAGCATGCATGGTATCAACTGAATCGCGCGCGATTCAGTTGAACCATGATGCATACGTTCTGCGAGAGAAGATGACTATCGGAGAAGGAATCAAGATCACGGTCGTGATGGCAACGCTGATCGGCGTGCCATCGCTGATGATTGCAGGCGCTGCCCGTGGTATTCTGCGTCGTCGGCGTGAACGCCGTGACCTAAGCAGACGTGTTCACGAAGCCATAGCCAAGATCACAGCAGACGGGAAGATCGAAGGGCCGAAGGGAAAGTTCGTGTGGAGGAACTGGAGCCGAAAGTGGGTTGACTACGCCAACGCACTTCCCGCTCCGCAGGCAGACAAGAGGATGCCGAAGACGAGGGACTTCCCGAACTACCCTCATCCAGGAGATTAGGGAATCGCAGAACCAGCCCCTGCACGGTACGCGCGGGGGCCGCGCGCCCGTGAGGGGCGCCGTTATGAATGAGAATGAATACATAGTGGAACCGCAATCCAAGTCAGAGGAGTATTGCCTTCGCATGGGCAAGCGGAGCTTTCGTCGGAGCAATTCGACCCTCGGGTTTGCGGTCACATTCGTTCTCGCATCCACAGCCCTCGCAGGCTCCCTGTATTTCACCTTTCGAGATGACCCGACGGGCCTCACCCGTTGGGTCACACTGGGTCTTGCCTGGGTCTGGACCTGTTTCTGGGTTGGAGCAGCGCTCCTATTCCACGAGCGCCGAACTTACTACCGGATGATTGAACGACTGACAAAGAAAGAGGATTCATAACAACAGCGTCGAGGATATCGTCGCTAACGCGCCGAATCCTCACGCTGGACGTTCTGTTCATAAAGATTGATGAGATGGATGGAGGA
>CAZZIE010000331.1:0-1985 GCA_964654185.1 uncultured Spirochaetaceae bacterium
TGTACGCCCTCGCCCTCGCCGGCGGCTCTCCTCCCGGGTTCCTCGACTGGAACAACAACTACGGCCGTGAGGCGGACAAAGTTGTCTGCACCCACTGCAGCAACTATCCCAAGAGCTTTATGGGAAGCGAGATCGAGATCTCCAATCTCGACATCCTCGGCGAAACCCTCGGCCGGGAGCGCTGCTTCGGCGCCATTAAAGGCAAGGTCGCCCCGGGCCCGTTCACGTTTTTCCGCATGTCCACGGATGATCGAATGGGCGTGATTCGCTCCTACCTAGGTCAGGGCGAGTTTACGAACGACCCCTTTCCCATGGACGGAGGGATCGCCGTCTGCAAGATCCCCGGCATGCGCGACATGATGCGCTACATCACCCGGGAGGGTTTTGAGCACCACGTCGCCATGGCTCGCGGTCACTTTGCTCCGGTCCTCGAAGAGGCGATCGACACCTACCTCGACTGGGAACTCTACGTGCACGAGGGAGATTGAGCTAACAAGCAGTTAGCTCTCAAGAAACCCCGGCCGTCGCCGCCTCCTGCACCGGGCTCAGCTCCTTCCACGCCATTTCGGCAGCCTTGATGAGAGGATACGCCGCCGGGGAAGCGGTCAGGCAGGGCTGGGTGCCGATCTGGGAGGTGAGCAGGTCGTTTACGCTCATACGGTTCTGAACGACCAGGCCGAGAACATTGGTGAGCTCCCCGGCGCTATCGCCTCCGACTACCCCACCGCCGATGACGGTACCGCAGTTCTTGGCGACCACCAGTCGTACGGTCTGCTTGTGCGCGTTCGCGAGGGTGCCCGGGTGGCGATCAACACCGGTGAAGCTGCCGGTAACAACCGTGAATCCCTCTTTCTCCGCGGCGGCGGCGGTGATTCCTGCGGTGCCGAAGCCGGTGCCACCAATGGCGGTGGAATAGACGGCAACGGTTCCGTTGAAAGACTTCACCGAGCAGAGGCTGTAGAGGTTCATCGCGGCGACTCGAGCTTCTGCGCAGGCGGTCGATGCCAGCATCACCCCACTTGGGCGGCGTGTTATGAAGTCTCGCTTCTCCGCACAGTCGCCGACAGCCAGCACTGACGGGTCAACGGTGCGCATATACTCATCCACCTGTATGAATCCGCCGTCCGTTATGGGCAGCCCTGCCTCCCTGGCAAGACCGCTCTCCGGGCGATACCCCATGGCTAGCACCACGGCGTCTACACTGATCTCTTCTCCGTTGGAAAGGCGAACAGCCTCGGCGTTGGTCTCGCCAAGGATCTCCTCAACTCCAACGCCGGTATGAAGAGTAATTCCCTTCTCCGTCAGCAACTCCTCCGCAACGGTTGCTATCTCTTGGTCGAAAGCCATACCGAGGATATGGGGCAGAAGCTCTATGAGGTGCACCTCCATCGGCATATCCCTGAGCTGGTCCGCCAGTTCCACCCCGATAAACCCGGCTCCGATGACAGCGACGGTACCGTTACTTGGAAGTGTGTGCAGCATCTGCTCGATGTAGTCTCGGTTTTTCGGAACGGTGTAGACCTGTTCGAGATGAGTACCGCGCAGCCAACCAGGGACCGCCGGTCGCGACCCCGTGGCGATGATGAGCTTTTCATAGGAGATCGATTCCCCCGAACTGGTATGACACTCCTTCTTCTCACGATCGATTGATTCAACTGTGTCGATCATTACCTCCGCCCCACTCTTTGTTGCGAGGGCGTCTGGAAGTATGTTGCGCTCAGTGCTGCCTAGGTCACCGAAGACGTATGGTATGGCGCACGGGATAAGCGCCTCGGGTGTGTCTCGTACGACAAGAAAGCGCTTCTCTGGGAATCGTCCTCTTCCGATTTGCGCGGCTACAAGTCCTGCGGCGCTTCCACCAACGATCAATACATCGGTTTCTTTCATGGCTATGCCCCTTTCCAAGCGGATTACGTCCACGTTCTACTGGCTTGGTATGGGGCTATTGTACATGTAAAGTGATATATTGTCAAAGTAAACTGTGT
>CAZZIE010000332.1:0-1982 GCA_964654185.1 uncultured Spirochaetaceae bacterium
ACAGAGAAACGTTAGCGATTCCGAAGAAGAGCGCACAGTCAGACGAAGTCTGGTGAGCTCGTGGGGCTGTTGGTTCGGGCGGACCTGCCGCACAATGAATGATGAGCTGTAGCGCCGATCATGGTAGAATGGGTGTTGGAAGCAGGCCGGGATCGCGCAACCGGTGCTCACACATGGAGATCAGTCATGGATGTAGAGACAAGCTTGCAGCTTGATCGCATTCGAGAAACCTTGAGCAAGTACTTGCATCCGCTTGAGGTTCGTCTTTTCGGTTCGCGGGCTACCGGGTTAGCTGAGACCGACAGTGACTTTGACCTTCTGGTGGTCGTAGCGGATGGCCCTTCGAAAGACGAGCTACTCACGTTGTCTTCGCTGTGCCGGCGAGAGCTCGCGAGGCGTGGCATTGACGCCGATGTCCTGATTCGCACCCAATCTATGGTCGAAGAGTTTCGCGACAAGCCCGGAAGCCTGATTCGCTCTGCGCTGGTTGAAGGTGTGGAGATTTGACCGGAAAAGATTACATCCGACTTTGGCTGGTGAAAGCATCCCATGATCTGCGAATTGCCAGGCAGGGAATGGATAGACCCGCAGAGGAATGGGTTACGGACATGCTCTCTTTCCACGCACAGCAGGCAATCGAAAAGTCACTCAAGGCGTACCTGATCCTGCTCGACGAGGAGCCCGCTCGAACCCACTCGCTCGAAATACTTCTGGAAGCCATTCACGACAAGGATCCCACGTTTCCGAGATACGACTTCGGTCGACTAACGGACTACGCTGTGCAACACCGGTATCCGGATGATCTGACAGAGCCGGGCACCGCGGAAGCTCAGCATTTCGTCGACCTATCAACGCAGGTATATGAGTACGTTAGGGTGCGAGTCGAGTAGCGAAGGGTCGACCATACGCCACGAGGAGCTTGAGAGGGGGATTGATCAATGAACGAGAGCAAGCACGATGGCGTACGGTTCAGAAATGTCGAGAGAGCGCTTCGTTGACCTTGCAGAGGGCGCCGGAAGCGTCTGTGCCGCTGCCAGGGCCGTAGGCATCGATCAAACTAGATCTTCACGAGAATGCGGAGATCGTCGGGATCTCGTTCAGTGATCCGGCAATCTGTTCCTGCTCCTCCTCCAGATCGTAGTCAGTTTGCAGGCCCAGCCAGAATCGTGGCGAAACGCCGAAGTACTTGCCCAGGCGCAGCGCCGTGGCCGCGGTTATCCGTCGGCGCCCACGGATGATTTCGCTCAATCGTGTCTGAGGGATTCCCGTGTCCTGGGACAGGCGATAGGCGCTTATGCTCATTGGCGCGAGGAATTCCTCTTTGAGCACCTCACCCGGATGGATATTGTGCAGTCGGTCATCCATGATTATCTCCTCAGTGATAGTCGATGATCTCAACATCGTAGCAATCGCCGTGATCCTACCGGAAACAGATCCGCCACTGGTCATTGATACGGATGCTGTACTTCCCCATCCGCGAGCCTTTGAGCTTCTCCAGTCGGTTATTCGGCGGTACCCGCAGCTCGGCCATGGTCACCGCGTTGTTCAACATCCTGAGCTTTCGTCGGGCAGTGTTCTGGATATCCGGGGGAAGCTCCCGAGAGCGGGAACCGGCCCACACCGTTTCCGTGGCGGCCGACGCGAACGACTTGATCACCAATCCAATACTACCGCGCGACAGTACTAATGTAAAGCGTAAGTATTTCGCGCTCGCTCGAGAATGCCTTCAACACGTTCCCGTGTCTCAGCGCCGGCTGAACCAGTAGATGGTCGCGGTCTAGATTTGTACTATGGCTGAAGCAGGAGCGCGGTTGAGCGTGTATGTGGAGGGTAGTTATCCTTATTCCGTGAGAGGGGTACCGAATGCCGATCACGAAAGACGAGATTGAGCGCGAAGTAGCCTGGTTCAATGGAGAGCTCGATAGAGTACAGGCTGAGTTCACCCGCTTGCTACGGGAGCTCGGCCACACTATCGAGGTGGA
>CAZZIE010000333.1:0-1977 GCA_964654185.1 uncultured Spirochaetaceae bacterium
CGGAAATGGGAAACCGTGTGTGGCGGGGCGCGGAAGGATTTGTTGGCGGGGAACACGGTAGCCTCTGCCCCGGAAGCGGCGCGGGGATTGTGCTCCATCTGCTGTGTCGGAGATGATTCGTAGCATGTACTCGTTCCCTTCCTTAGCCGGACACGAAAACCAAGATGTGCAATTGTCGCGACTGTCGACCGAACACTCGACGGATCTTTGGCATGCCGTTACAGAGGACGACGGAAAGCTGTTCGAGCACTTGTTCTTCGGTCCGTTCGAAAACGTAGACGACGTACTGAAATGGACGCAGAGGGCAAGCTCCAACTCGCATAACGTGACCTACGCCATTCGAAGCAGGCGCTTGCAGAGCGTGGTTGGCACCTTTTCGCTGACCAGTGTCGATACGGATAACGGTTCTGCCGAGATTGCCAGCATCTGGTGCGGCGCCTCCGCACGGGGAACAGAGCTAGTGCCGAGCACTGTTCATTTGGTGCTGTCTCACCTCTTCGATCAACTGCGCTATCGGCGAGTCGTACGGAAATGCGACGTAACGAACGTCGCCAGTCGCAGGGCGGCCGAGAAGATGGGGTTCACGTATGAAGGTACGTTCCGCAAGCACATGTTCATTCGCAACCGCTCTCGTGACACAGCGTGGTACGCAGTCATTGACAACGACTGGCCGACGGCGGCGGCAACGCTGGACAGGCGTATCCGAGCGAAACGCCCATAGAAGAAACTGCGGTGCCTCCCTCGTTTGCGAAATGCACGAGCTCGCGGGTACAATGTGTACAAGCATGAGTTCTGATTCGGACGAGAAGCTTATACAAGACATCGTCGATCGGCTGAGGGATACCCGCGTTACGCGGATACTCCTGTTCGGTTCCCGAGCTTCCGGCGAGTCAGACACAGGTGGAGATTTCGATCTCGCTATCGTCGTCGGCGCCCCGCGTAGCTTCAACAACTACGAGGAGCGGCTGGAGGCGAAATCGGCGATACGAGCACGGCTTCGTGACATCAACCGGCGCGTCCCGATCGATCTGGTGCTCTACACTGAGGACGAGTTTCGAGAGCTCAAAGCCGAAGCGAGTTTCCTGGCCACCGAAATCATGGCGAAGGGCCGCCTGGTCTATGAAAAAGCTAGCTAGGAATTGGCTTTCGTTTGCGCGGCTCGATCTCGAGGCCGCAGACAAACTCAGAACCGATCCGGAGATGACCGGTATTGCCGCATTCCACTGCCAGCAATGTGCTGAGAAGTCCTTGAAAGCGATCATCGCACAGAACGATCTGACAGTTCCGTGTACGCACGATCTGATAACGCTCTACGCACAGGTATCGGCGGTCGCCTCTTCGGTAACTCTCGACGAAGAGACTCTCCGACAAGTCGACGAAGCGTACATTGAGACACGGTATCCGACCGACACTGCGACGGAAGCCGGACCACGTATCAGCGTCGACCGGGCCGAGCGCTTCGTGGCCGAGAGTCGACGTATCTACGAACAGGCTCGAAAGCTCATAAGTGAGACCTGAGCAACGGGTATCCGCACCATAACAACGGCGTCGAGCAGACGTGGCTACGCCACGCAGCTCAAGCCGGCCGTTATGTTGAACACAACGTAATCCGATGGTGTTGACGAGCCGGTTGTATTGGTTCACTCTCCACAGGCTATGTTCTTAGTAACCCGATCAGCGCCCGTTTGCCCATAGCGCAATGCTACCGCAGCAAAGGGCACTCGGACAACGCGGGGCAGGGACGAACGTCAGCTGGAGTCCGTGTGTTCCCCGGTGGTATCGATGCGCATCCTCAGTGCCAGCAGGAGCTTCCGGAACGACTCCCGCGTCTTCCTCAGTTGTCTTCGGTAGAACGCCCGGTAAGCCCGGGCGGCGAGGGTGCCGGCACCCAGAGCGGTGATGGCCCCAAGGGCGCCCTCCAGGACGGAGACAACTGCAGCGGGTTCCAGACCCAGAAGGCGGACGAATAGCGCTGCC
>CAZZIE010000334.1:0-1968 GCA_964654185.1 uncultured Spirochaetaceae bacterium
GTCACCGTGAGCCAACCGTTGCTCAAACGTTACCGCAGACGCTGGCCTCCTTCATCGACTCGGCGCGCGGCTTCTGCACGCGGCGCGGCATGATCTATATACCGGTGAGCACCGCCGTCCCGGTAGAAGAGGTTCTTCCCGCCCTTTCGCAGCTGGATATGGAAGTGCATGCCGTTTCCCGGCTCGTCGTAGAGGGGCTTGGGCATGAAGGTCGCGGTGAGCCCGTGGCGCAGCGCGGTGTGGTGCACAATGTCCTTGATGTACATCATCTGATCGGTGATCGTACCGAACTCGGAGGGCTCGGTCTCGATCTCATTCTGTCCGGAGAGCCCCACCTCGTGGTGATGGTACCGGACCGGGCAGCCGATTGCCTCAATGAGCTCCACCATCTCCTGGCGCACCGCGGCGTACTTATCGAAGGGCGTGTCGATGTGGTAGCCCTTCCGATACGCCACTGCAGTCCCGTCCTTGTCAATGTAGCTGCTCGGCAGGTCTTCCTTGTTCTCGACGCTGGTGAAGTTGTACCCGGCGCGGTACTTCCCGTTCCACACCTCCGCTTCGTCGAAGAGGTAGAACTCGAACTCCGGAATCCAGTAGGACTCGTCGCCGACGCCGGTGCCTCGCAGGTACTCCGCCGCGCGCTTGGCGACGCTGCGCGGATCCTTCTTCACTCCCTGCCGCGTGTCGGCGCTGCAGATGTAGCACATCATTCGTACCGTCGGCTGATCTGCAAATGGGTCGATGATTGCTGTCTCGGGATCGGGCAGGAGGATCATGTCACCCGCCTCGACCGACTGCATCCCGGGGACGCTGGACCCATCAAAAGGTATGCCCGCCTCCATCACCCGATCCAGGCGCCAGGCCGGAAAGGTGATGTGATACCAGTTCCCAGTGAGGTCCGAGTACTTCAGGTCGATGGCCCGGACATCGTACTGGTCGATCATGGCCTTCACGTTGATCATCCCGTCCCCCTTGCCTTCACCCTACACCCGCCCCGCCGGCGGCGCCAGCCCAATGCGGGACGGATGGCCGCCCGAAAGGGCCTGCAGCTCGAGATGCCCGAGGAGTAGGCCCCGTGGCCGTTGCCACCTGCGGTGGTGGTGTCGGATAATCCAGGTATCATGGCTCGTACACTCGAGGATCGCATTTCACTGGTGCTTCACCTCACGGAGACGATGAAGGAGCTGAACAAGGCTCGAGACGCCGCCGAGAATCCGGGACTCTCGGAGTCGGAGCTGGAACGGCGATTCTGGCGCCGCATGCGTGCAGCCAAAGAGGCGCACTCACGGGGCGCCGACACAGGAGGACAACCGTGACACTTAAGACCGCGCTGCTCAAGGCAATCGACGGGCTTAACGACTCGGGGATCGACTACACTCTTGCGGGTGGGTTTGCTCTCAGCGCTCACGTGGAGCCCCGAACCACGGTGGACATTGATCTTGTGGTATTCGGCAGCCTCGATCGCCTCGAGGCTGTGCTGACGTCGGTGTTTTCGTCGGTCTACCGAAACCTGGAGAGCATGGAGTATCCACTTGTCACGGTGCATCGGTTTCTGGTCATGGAGGGGGAGGAAGAGTTCATCATTGATGCCCTGGTGCCCAACGACGACTCCTTCAGCGACGAGGCCGCGAATCACACCCAGCGCGTCGAGCTCTTCGATCGAAGCGTTCCCGTGGCCGGTGCGGATCTGCTCTATGTCTTGAAGCGGGCCTCGGACCGCGAACGGGATCACCTGGATGCGGAGGATCTTCAGCGCGCAGCAGACCGGAAGATGGACTGGAACTTCATCAGGCGGTGGATCCCCGACTCCCCTATCTGAGGCAGTCTTTCCCCAAGGTTCATTAACTGGTGCCGGTATTGTTGATCAGGTCTTCGGCCGTTCATCATGCCGGACAGACACCTTCCCAGGTTTCCTCAGGCCACCAGATGGAACGCCACGGCCCCGGGTGGCAGGGCGACAGTGTCCAC
>CAZZIE010000335.1:0-1946 GCA_964654185.1 uncultured Spirochaetaceae bacterium
GGTGACGGTGCTGGACATCAACACCATCGTTTTGAGTGGTCACTTCGGTCCCAACGGTAACCAGATCGTGGAACCGCTTCGCCACGCCATCCTGAGTGAGGTCTTACCGGATGTGCCGCTTCGCGTCATTTTCAGTCCCTTCGACTCCCAGGGCTATGTGCAGGGAGCCGCGCTTCTCGTCCTTTCGGATTACTTCGACGATGCGCTCTCGGCCGGCGGGAGCATGAAGTAGTCCGGATGCTCGTTTCCGAGCAAGGGGAGTGCGTATTCCAGGTAGGACTTCGTGATTGAGAGCGTATCCTCGTCGAAGAACTCCGACGATAGTGTGCGCTCAACGTTTGCTGCATCCCGCAGGGGCGTCTGAGAGTAAGCTGCCCGATAGGGGGTGTTGGACTGCCGCGTGATGGCCACCATGACGCCGGTCTCACCGGCGACGGCAGTACGTACGGCCATTCTGCCTACGGCTTCCGCCTCTTCGCGATCTACCGAAGACACAAGCGCCTGTGATGCCCGCCCAATAAGGCCGGGTTTCTCGCTGCGCGCCCGGATCCCGAGTCTTCCGGATATCAATTCCGCCAGATAGTGACTGACGTTGCCCGGTACGGCGTGACCGAACTGGTCCGCTCCGGAAGGATCGGTCTGCTCCACGAGCACGCGGCCGTCCGGTCCCACTGCGCCCTCGCCGACGGCGACGACGAATCCCCGCGCCTCGCGCCAGCGTGCGTGTACCCGTGTGAGAAAGTCGTCAATATCAACCGGAACTTCCGGGACGAGAGTGAAGGCCGGTCCGATGCCGTAGAGATGATTCGCCAGTCCCGCCGCCGCGGTAAGCCACCCGGCGTTACGGCCGAGAACCTCCACGATAGCAACGTGTATGTTGAGGGCCTGAACATCCAGGGCGAGCTCGGCAGTGCTCGTGGCAATGTAGCGTGCGGCGCTGGGAAATCCCGGACTGTGATCGGTACCTGCGAGGTCGTTGTCGATCGTCTTCGGGATCCCCACTACGGAGATCTGTGGTGCCAGTTCTGCAAGGGTAGCCGCCGTGTCCATGGAGTCGTTCCCTCCGTTGTAGAGGAAGATGGAAGCCCCCACCTCGTCGAGGCGACTTAGAATCTGGGCATGGTCTGCGTCCGTGACCTTGTACCGACAGGATCCAATGGCCGAGCCAGGTGTCCGGACAAGCCGGGAAATCTCGGTCTCGCTGATCTCCGCAAGGTCAATGAAGTCTCCGCAAAGCAGACCTTCGATCCCGTGCCGCGCCGCCAAGACGCGTCCAATCCCGGGAGTGACCCGCGCTTCCCGGAGCACCCCGGCCAGTGAAGCGTTGATAACCGCTGTCGGGCCTCCTCCGTGGGCGATGACCAGCGTCGAGCCCCTTCGGGGTGAGGGCGCCGCCCCAGCCATCAGTCGTGGCTCCCGTCCGCCATGGTCAGGTGGACGCCGGCGGTCTTGAAGGTACGCGGCAGGGCGAGAATGTTCGGTTCCTCCCCGACGTACTTCTTCTTCGCATCCGCCAGGGCCTCCTCGAAGGTGGCCCGGGTCTTCATTCCCATGGCCCGGGCATAGCCGGGCTCCTGCGCCCCGACAATGTAGACCGCCGAGCAGTGCTTCTCGGCAATGTGCCCGCAACTGACCATGGAGAAGCAATGGTAGGGATGAAATCCCCAGTTGAAGCGGTAGCGCTTGATGAAGTCCTCGTTGTGACAGAAGTACTCGCCGTATTTCTCGACGTCCGGAAGGGTATTGTGGTAGTCCCGCTGAAACAGCTCGTAGAGCTCCCGGTAGGCCGTGAACTCCTCATCGTGGAAGTAGCCGTTGCACAGGGAGGAGCAGATCACCACGCTGCGGTCCGAGAGGATGCGTCGGTGCCGAATGATGTTGGCTGCGATCGCCTGGAGGATGAGAATCGGGTTGGTCCCGTGTCCGTTTCCGTAGTGGAAGAACTG
>CAZZIE010000336.1:0-1926 GCA_964654185.1 uncultured Spirochaetaceae bacterium
CCGCAGGGTTCACCGCACCGGAGCCGGCGGGCATGACCCGGGGCCAGGCAATCGAGAAGCGGTACGCCCCGACGCCGAGCTCGCGCATGAGGGCAATGTCCTCGGCGTAGCGATGGTAGTGATCACAGGCAACGTCTCCGGTGTGGCCCTCCTGCACGGCGCCGGGAGCGTGGCTGAAGGTGTCCCAGATGCTCGGCCCGCGCCCGTCCTCGTCGACGGCGCCCTCGATCTGGTAGCTCGCCGTGGCGGTGCCGAAGAGGAAGTCCGGCGGGAACTGCAGTTGCGGTCGTGCCACCGTGTTCGAGACATCGAGTGCGGCAGGGCGTGAGTCGTTGTCCATAATCACCTCTTGAGAATCCGGCTTTTTCGGTAGTCCCGTCCAATATGGCGGGAACGCGGCACGAAGACAAGACCGACCCGGTCGCTATCGTGGCTCCGCCTCTTCTGATCCAGGGTCGATGTCAACGGAGGAGCCGCCGCGCCGGCGGCCGCAACCTACCCACAACCCTGTTGATGGAATTCCAGCAATTCACGGTGCAGACGCAGTTTGCGCAGTTCTTGTGCCACGAGGGTATTCTCCCAATCCGGGCGCCGGCAACCTACGGCTCTGTAGCGGTTTACGGGCAACGCCATCAACAGGGTTGTGGGTAGGTTAGGGAGCTTCAGCGGGGGAGCTATTCCAGGGCGTCCTGGACGCGTCGGACGATCTGCCGGTGCGCTTCGCTTCCGACGACATCCGGTTCCGGAGAGGGGCGCGTTGCGGCGCGGGCCCGGAAGAGCTCGTCGTCGGGGACCAGAATGCCGTAGTCGACCTTCAACCGCAGGATCCGCGCCACCGACCGGTCAATGCGATCCACCGAGAGGCGGCCGCTGTGAACCGCCTCAATAACGGCGGTGTGGACCTCCGCCGGATCGACGGGGCGCAGGAGGATATCGACACCGGCCTCCAGGGCGCGGATGGCCGCCTCCTCCGGAGCGTAGCGCGTCGTGACGGCGCCCATGGTGAGGGCGTCGGAGATGACCAGGCCCTGGAACCCGATGTCGCCGCGCAGCAGATCGTCCACCAGCACCGGGGAGAAGGTTGCCGCTTCGCTGTTGCCGGTCACCGCCGGCAGCGCGATGTGTCCGGTCATGACGGCCGGCGCTCCAGCTTCAATGCCGGCACGGAAGGGCGCGAGCTCGATCCGTCTCAACCGTTCGAGGTCGTGGGCCATGATCACCGGCCCGGTGTGGGTATCTCCGGCGGTGTCGCCGTGGCCGGGGTAGTGCTTCAGCACCGGAGATATGCCGGCGGACTCCAGGCCGCGAACGACGGCATCCACGAAGAGACTCACCGTCTCCACATCGGTGCCGTAAGAGCGGCTGCCGATCACCTGATTTTCCGGGTTGGTCAGGACGTCGGCGACCGGGGCGAAGTTCATGTTGAATCCGAGGGCGCGCAGCTCGAGGCCGGTGATCCGTGCAAGGTCGTAGGCAAGGGAGACGTCTCCGGTCATCCCGATGCGCCGGGCGCTCGGAATCTCCGTCGCCGGCATTTCGGGATTTCGGGTGAGTCGGCTGACCACACCACCCTCTTCGTCTATGGCGATCAGGAGCGGGAGCTCGCTTTCTTCCTGGAGATCACGGATGAGGTTCCGCAACTGTTCGGGAGTGTGAATGTTCTCCGTGAAGAAGAGCACGCCCCCGGGGCGCACCCGCCGCAGGAAGGAGGTCACCGCCTCGGTGTTCCTTCGCACGCCGGGACCGGCAATGTCACCAAGTCCGGGGACGATGAGCTGACCGACCTTTTCCTCGACGGTCATTGCGCCAACGATCCGGGAGACCGCGGCGTCGCGGCGACGCCGGTAGTGCTCGGAGGGACTCTCCGGCGCAGGCGGCGTGAAGTCGCGGACCTCCGCACTCTCCGGGCGAAGCCGCGCCGCAATG
>CAZZIE010000337.1:0-1925 GCA_964654185.1 uncultured Spirochaetaceae bacterium
GACACCGCACCAGGTCGGCCGTGTACTTGGTGGGATCGGTGCAGTCGTAGACGTATTCGATCTCCGGCTCCACCAGATCGGTATGGAGCACGTCGCCGACCACCCGGTACTCGTCATCGCCTGAGAGGAGGCGCACCAGGCGCAGGTAGTCGTCGGGCAGGGTGTAGGCATAGGCAAACCCCCAGGCCGGCGCGGTCTCCGTGTCCTCCAGGATCACTCGCTTGGTGATGCACTTCCACGGGGCGGCCGCGAACACCACGGGGCGGACGAGGGGCCACCAGAAGGCGGCGGCGTCGGATTCGCGGGTCCCGTCCGTGAGACTGGTAATCCGCGCCGTTCCGATCAACTGCAGCGCCGCGTTACAGATCTGCACCACGTCCGCCTCGGTCGGGACGATGGTCGCCCCGACGGCGGGCAGGCAGAACACCTCGTCGCGGTAGTGGATCTGCACACCTCCATCGTGCACGGCATAGGTCTGGTAGATCACGCCGGCGGCCCACGCCTCTTCGGCGACGGAGCCCTCCCAATGTCCCCGCCCCTTGTGGGTCCCGGCGCCGGCGCTGGTCTCGGTGGCGGCCCAGGCGGAACCATCCCACCATTTGCCCGCCTGGTCGCCCGTCAGGGCGCGGAGATAATGCGCCGCGGCGCCGGTGGTCAGCGCGGACGTTCCATCGTGCAAATCGGCGCTGACGGTATTCGCCTGTCCTGCCTTCACGAACTGCATGGCTCACCTCTTAGTGGGGCGGAATTTCCAAGCTGAGCGTGCCCATGGAGACCGTTCCGCCGGCCACCCAGGCGGTCTCGTCGAAGTTGATGTCGCCGCCGGAGCCCTCCCCGACGGTCCCGTCGGCCACTTTCGTGGTCCCGTCCGTCTTGAAGAGGGCCCAACAGCCCACCGTGCCGGATTCATCGGCGGTCACATTGCCGCCGGCCGACTCGATCACGCCGTCGGTCGGGGCGTCGAAGTTCGCCAGCGTGACCGTGGCCAGTTTCGTTCCGGCCGGGTCGGATTCGGCGGTCGCGTTGACCCCTCCGGTATAAAAGCTCAGTTTGGGCGAGCTGCCGATATAGCCGGCAAGCCCTGTGGTTCCCGCCGCCGCGGAGGCGGCTGCATTCATCAATCGAAGTGCCATGTCTATCTCCGTTTCTTGATCATGAGGAATATGGCCGCCGACATCGCGACGGCGAAGGTGCCCGATCCCTCGCAGGTCGGTTGCCCGATTTCCAGCGATCCGCTGCCGGCATACAGGAAGGTGCCGTAGACCCCGGTGCCGTCGGCGGTGGGTTGTGAGGTCTCTCCGCCGCCGCTGCCGGCATAGACGGGCGCCGTGAACGTGCCGCTGGCCGAGGCGGTGGGTTGCGGAGCCTGGGTCTGACCCGTCGCGGCATAGGTGGGGAGGGTGTAGGTCCCCGAGCCCGTCGCCTCCGGAGTCGACGCCTCCGCCGCGCCGGAGCCCTCGTAGAGCGCCGCGGCAAACAATCCCGAGCCGGAGGCGGTGGGCTGGGGACACTCGGGATCACCGGAGCCCGAGTAGCTCGGGACGGTGAAGGTCCCGCTGCCGGAGGCCGTGGGGGTAACCTGTCCCGCCCCGCTGCCGGAATACGTGGGGATCGTAAAGGTCGCTGAACCGCTGGCCGACGGCTGGGGCGCTGCGCAGGCCCCGGACCCGGCGTAGGTCACCTCGCTATACAGGCCCGATCCGGAGGCCGTCGGTTCCCCTGCGGCGCCGCTGCCGCTGCCCGTGTAGGAAGGCGCGGTAAACGTGCCCGATCCGGAGGCGGTCGGTTGGGTGGCGGACGCCTCTCCCGACCCTGCGTAGCTCGGCACAGTAAAGGTGCCCGATCCGGAGGCGGTGGCTCCCGAGACCGCGCCGCTGCCCGATCCGTCATACGTCGGCCCCGACGCGCTCACCAATCGCGGGTAC
>CAZZIE010000338.1:0-1873 GCA_964654185.1 uncultured Spirochaetaceae bacterium
TTACGAGAATATTCATCGGATTGGCTCTTGGTTTCGCATCAGACCAATGATGCGCCCGACGGCGGCGTCGTCGAGGTTCGGATACATGGGCAGACAAATCACTCGCTCCGAGATACGCTTAGCCACCGACAGATTGTTCTCCCGCGCCGAGGCCAGCTCGCGGTACATCGGGAATTCCGAGATCAGGGGGTAGAAGTAGCGCCTGGTATGGAAGCCCCGGTCGCGGAGTTTCCGGTAAAGGTCGTCTCGGCTCGACGGGTATTCGGTGTCGACCAGGATCGGGAAGTAGGCGTAGTTGGCAGAGCGCTGGCCGTTTTGCCGAACACAGGCGATGCCCGGCACGTCCTTCAGGGCCTCGCGGTACATTGTGTCGATCTCTCGGCGGCGTTCGATGACTTGGTCGACGTGCCTCAGTTGTAGCAGGCCAAGAGCGGCGTTGAATTCACTCATCTTGCCGTTGATGCCGGCGGCGACGACGGTGGTCTCGTTTACGAAGCCGAAGTTCTTGAGGTGGTCAATATGCCTCTTGGTCTTGGCATCCGGGCAGATGATCGCGCCACCCTCGAAGGTGTTGAACACCTTGGTGGCATGAAAGCTTAGGACCGAGAGATCCCCGTGCTTCAGCACGCTACCGCAGTGGCATTGCACACCAAAGGCATGCGCGGCATCGTAGATCACCTTGAGGTTGTAGTTGTCCGCGATCTCCTGGATCGCATCGACGTCGCAAGGATTGCCGTAGCAGTGCACCGGCAGAATGGCCGTCGTCTGTGGGGTGATTGCGGCTTCGATCTTGGTAGGGTCGAGGTTGAGTGTGTTCGGATCGATATCCACAAACACCGGGGTGATCCCATTCCAGAGCAACGAGTGGGTCGTTGCAACAAAGGAATAGGGGGTCGTGATAACCTCTCCGGTGATGCGGAGCGCCTGGAGGGCGGTGACCAACGCCAGCGTTCCATTGGCAAACAGAGCCAAGTGCGCGACACCCAGGTATTCGCACAGTGCCTGCTCGAGTTGTTGATGAAACGGACCATTATTGGTAACGCGCTTGCTCGCCCATATCTGCTCCAGATAGGGGATAAAGTCCTCTAGCGGGGGAAGATAGGGCTGGGTGACGTAAATGGGCGAATCGCTCATGAGCGGGACTCCGGGATGCTCAGCGCTTCGCCGACAGCAGGCCTCACAATCCTGCCCCAATAGGTTTTGTCGGAGTAGACCCTGAATGGCCGGAGCCCTTGCACTCGGGCCAGAGAAACCAACGTTTCCGCGTCACGAATGCCGACAACAAACGAATATTTTCCAGCATTGAGTTCAAGCTTGCCCAAGGGGACCTCGAGTCCATGTTCACCGGGTCCCAGATCCAGCGGCGCGCCGCCGCGATTAAGGACCGGGGTGCATACTAATGGAGACATGGCCTCGTCGTGAATGTAGAGGAGAAGATGCGCTCCGCCGTACCGTTCGTTTAGGCGGACTCGCACCAGGGCCGTAACGAATTCCCCCCTGGTTACGACCGGCTCCTCACCCTGGAGCACCGCCCCGGACACCTTGAGTGCAACATCCAGCACCTGCGCCTCGCCCGTGCCCGAGATATGGACGTCGTGCTTGATCAGGCCAAAATAGCGATCGATGCCTTCGGCCGGGTCTTGCGCATCGATGCTAGCGACTCCCTTTTCCAGGACGATCACGCGGGTACAGAACGACGAGACGTACTGCATGTTGTGTGAGACGAAGACGACGGCGGCATGTTGGGTGAGCAACCGAACGGTGTTGAGGCACTTGATGGTGAATCCAATGTCGCCCACTGCCAAAACCTCATCCAGGAAAAGCACGTCGGGCTTGACGAGGATGGCGGCGATGGAGAAGCCAAGGCGCACGG
>CAZZIE010000339.1:0-1872 GCA_964654185.1 uncultured Spirochaetaceae bacterium
AGCCAGGATGTCCGGGAACTGGTGTGCCCGTGGGCTGACTCCCTCGGCCTTCGCGAAGCAGGCGGCATACAGATATCGCGCAAGATCGGACGGCATGTGTCCACGAGTTGCGTGCCCCGAGACACCGATGAGTTTCGGGTCGTCGAGAAACGCGGAAAGCTCCGGCTGCAGTTTCCTGGACAGGGGTTTTCTTGCGTGGCTCGAACGCCCCGTCTGCGAAGTCGTCAGAAGTCGTTCCTCCACCCGATCCAGCTCGTCCAGAAAGCTGCGGAAGTTATCGCCCGGATAATCCCGGATGATCTTTCCGACAGTTTCCATCGCGTCGACCACCGCGTCGTACCACGCGTGCTCGTCATCGCGTCTACTCAAGCCGCTTCGCAGCCGCGGCAGGCCTGTCAGCATGTCTCTGACCGGTATAAAGGTTTTTCGCTGGGGAAGTTTCGGGGTGAAGTCACCTGCTATATCCGACCTGATACCGACGATGATGACCCGGTGCCGTGCCTGGGGGACTCCGTGGTCCTCGGCGCGGATAACGAAGTCCCTCGGTTCCGGGTTTGCGTCCGACTGAAGGCCCGCCGAAAGGGAAACGAGCCGGTAGCCCGGGCCAGCGCGCTCGAGGTCGGATACGACCTGCTCGAAGATCGCCAACCCCTCGACCGAAGAGGAAAGCATGCCCTTGACGTTTTCCATGACGAACACCGCAGGGCTCAACTCGTTCAGGACGCGGCAATACTCGCGGTAGAGGAAGTGCCGGTCGTCATCCTTCGGTCTGTAATCCTTGATGCCCGCATTTCTCGACCGACCGGCAAGGGAATAGGCTTGGCAGGGAGGGCCGCCGATCAGAAGAGTCCGATCACCGGCCAATCGCTTTGTCGCGGAAATCCTCTCGGAGAGTATGGACGCAGTCTCCGGTTTCCCGAGCTCTGCGCATAGAGCCTCATTCTCGGCTGCTTTCCACTGCCGAGGGTAAAGCTCTTTCCAATCCGGGCATTCGCGCCTCCCGGCAATCCATGAATAGTATTCCGGAGGGTATTCATCAAATTGTCGCAAGAATGCGCGGAGTCTCAGTGTCTTGTGCGCAGCACGATCCTTCTCGATCGAGACGGCAATTTCATAGGCGCGCGACCCATCGCTCCCCTTGCAGTAGGAGAATCCTTCCCCGAGCCCTCCCGGGCCTGAAAACAGATCGACGATTTGAACGGGTTTCGACACTTCACTGCTCCTGCCTCACCTCTTTCCAGGTTTTCACAGGCGTGGCAAGGAGAAGGGATGGTGGACATCGTCGATGCCGAGACCCGATCCCGTATGATGGCAGGGATCAAGGGAAAGAACACCAAGCCCGAGCTGGCTCTCAGGCAGGCATTGCACGCGCGCGGTTTCCGCTTCCGACTTCATTCGAAGAAGGTCCACGGGCGACCGGACCTCGTTCTGCCGAAGTATCGCGCCGTCGTCTTTGTGCACGGCTGCTTCTGGCATCGGCATGAGGGATGCGGCTACGCCACCACTCCCGCAACGCGCGCAGAGTTCTGGCAGGCCAAATTCGCGGCGAACGTTGCACGGGACAGCTCCGTTCGAGGAGCGCTGCTTGATGAGGGTTGGCGCGTGGCGACGATTTGGGAGTGTGCCTTGCGTAAGCCCGAACAGGTTTCCGTGGCCACCGACCGTCTTGCAGAATGGCTGGTGACGGTAGGTGACACGCTCGAACTCGGTAAAAACGAGGCTTCGGCACACGTAAGAGAAGGTGAGGACGTCGGCTCTTCCCGCTGATTGATCCGGCGCAGCAAGGCTATGATCCGCCTGTTGAATGTTCGATCCGGGTTCCTTTTCACGAACGCCACTGACATCGAAGTGTTCAGGTGGGGTGTCGGAAAA
>CAZZIE010000340.1:0-1871 GCA_964654185.1 uncultured Spirochaetaceae bacterium
CGATTCGGTGACATATAACGACCGTATCCGCTTCTATGCCGTCGCCAGGTTCATCGCGTCGCGTCACAGTAGCATACGTGAGAAAGACCAGACTACGCTGCAAGAGGTGGCCCGGTTTTCCAGGATCGTGGACAACTTGGTCCACAATCTGCAGACGGAGCGAGAGGAGGAATTTCAAACACGAACTAAACAGTTCGACCGATTCCTGAAAGTGATAGAGGAGAAACGGGGGACGCCCCGTAACTCGGCTGGCCTTTCGATCTACGGAACGGTTGCCGGACTCTCCGAATCCGACATCAAAGAGATCTCCGGCGAAAAAGATGACCGACTCCAAGACCAGCTCACCGAAGAGGTCGAGAAATGTAGCCTCATCCTAAAGGATGCGGACTCGCAATCGCCGAGTTGGGAAGACACGATAATCGAGGCCGAAACAAAAGCCTTCACTCGCGGTCGCATCGCGTTTCTCTTGCGCTACGCGCGCAAAGGGATCGAGAAGCGAGCGGAGCAAAAGGACAAGCTTCGCCGATACGCAATGTTAATCGATCAACTTTTCCATGAAAATCGCACCTTCTACGATTCATACGAAAATGAGAATACGCCTCGTCCGGTCGAGAACTTCCGTTCCACGTTCCTTCTGCGTCGGGCCCTCCTCACAAAGGGCTATTTCGGTTTTCCCACCGGGCGCAACTGGAGTTTCTGCGGAAATCGAAATGACGCCAGAGCCGAAAGACGACAGTGGTATAGCCAAGGGTTCACGGGTTCTTCTGATGACGAGGTGCCTCTCATGAACCTTCTGTTGGAGGATCTATCGGAGAGGGTAGGTGACCGCAGCATCACTGCGAAGAACGTGCGACGCGCCTTGCACACTATCGTAAAGAGCTACTCGGCCGCCCACAAGTATGCCAAGGACTGGCGGTGGTGGTTCATCACGTATCCGAAGCTCTTCGAATACAGCGACCATAACGAGACGAGTTGGAGAGAAAACCGCGGCGAAGAGGAGGCGATGACCTATGTTCTTAAGCTTCGTCAGTTGAACGGGCGGCATGTCGAAATGGTCTCCTACTGTTTCTATCGGGAGATACTTAGCGCCTGTCCGTCCGTGGAGGGAGACACCCAGACCAAGGACCGAACCGCCATGTTTCCGCCATTCCGCCATTTCGACTATTACGCGCCTTCCAATAGTTCCGAGGCGCCTTGCATGTATCTCGACCTCTATGGACCCGAGGAAGAACCTCATGGGCCTCATTGTGCACTGGACATCAGTTTCGACGGTAGCTCGCACAATGCCCTTAAAGGAGACATGGTGCTGACCTTCTTCGTTCGGAACGGGGATCAGCAGATCCCAACGAAATTGGAGAAGACGTTGACCTCTGCCGGATTCAAACCCGTGAAGGGGGAAATCTCGAGAAGTTTTGAACTCCGAGTACGAGTTAACCCCAAGAACTGGCTGTCGCCAACACGGAAGGCAATAGAGGACTCGTGCGGCAAGCTCGAAAAGCTGCTCATATAGGACACATCATCTGCGTTGGCACGTGCGGAAGTAGCGCGGTGCCGGTACGACGTGTTAGTGTGCACCACTGTCAACCTTATGCTCCGGAGCCCCCTTGCCGCTGGAAGTAACAAGAGAAATGTCCCTCGGACACACGAGAATTCAGGTTCAGCCCGACATGTACCCGGAAGACGACTACCAGGTTCACCTGAACTTCCTGAGTAACTCCTCCTCCGGAGAGGACTACGAGATTCAGCTCGGACCAGAGGACTGGCAACTGTTCAAAGACCTCATCGACGAGACCTTCCGCCACATGCAGACCTACCTGTGTTTTCTGCAAGCCCTTCTTCCCCGAAATTGCAAACAGAATTCCCCAGGCACC
>CAZZIE010000341.1:0-1869 GCA_964654185.1 uncultured Spirochaetaceae bacterium
GGGAACGCGCAGGTGACCGTGACCTTTGCGTCCACCGGCATTACGACTGCGTATATCCAGGTGTCCGTCATTGACGACACCGATTTCACTCTTGAAGTTACCCACACAGGCGCGGCTTCGAGTTCGTAGAGAGAGTTTCATGCCCCCGTGGGAGTTATTTGGTCACTGCGATTCTGACGGCCCCGGTCACGTACCAGATGCCGTGCGGCCGGCATTGTGATCACCCTGGCCAAATCTCCACCCACCGATTTTGCCCGTACACCTCTTCGGAATGCTCGTCGAAGATGCTGCGTACCCGGGGTTCGTTGTAGACGAAGGCGCTGACGTGTTGCGGGTCGAACTGGGTGCCGGCCTGGGTGGAGAGATGGTCCAGAGCGTGCTCTATAGACCAGGCGTCCTTGTAGGGGCGACGAGTCGTGAGGGCATCGAAAACATCGGCCACGCAGACAATTTTCTTCCGTAGAGGGGGATTCCTTCACCTGAAAGGCCCATGGGGTAGCCTCTGCCGTCGAAGCGCTCGTGGTGGGTGAGGGCGATCATGGCGCCGACATGGCGGTCCGGCCGCCGGAGCTACCGCGCTTCGACGGCACTCCGTACCAACCCGAAGTACTGATCGATCGCCCGGGGCCCAATATAGCCCTTCGAGATGGCGATCTGGCCGAAGAGGCGCGACGGCGTGCGGCGCTGAGCTTCCAGCACGTCCAGTACCTGCTCGGAGGTCATGGCGCCGATACTCACGAGGAACTCGCCGAGGCGAAGTGTGGAACCACTTCGATTGTTCAAAACTGTCTCTGCCATTGCTGTTCCCCTCCATGTATGTGGGCGAGGCCGGCGGCCTTCAGCCGCCGGCCGTCACCCGTCAGTCGGGCCTGGACCGCGCACCGCCCCGAACGGCCGTTGCGCGCCGAGGGCCGCCGCCGGCGTTACCACCCGGCGGCCCCCGCCGCCGTCAGGCGCCGTCCGGGGGGCGTCTCCGCCGCCCCGGCTGCACGCCGCGGCGGCGTCCTTACACCCCGGCTGCCGCCGGTTCGGTCTGAGCCGCCACCGCGGTCAGTTCATGCTCGCCGAAGACCTTGTCGAGTCGGAGGATGACGACGAAGGCGTCGTCGACCTTGCCGATGCCCTGAATGAGCTCACCATCGACCCGCGTCCCGATTCTCGGGGCCGGCTCAATGTTCTCATCCGGAATATCGATAACCTGGTCTACGGCGTCGGCGCGGCATCCGACGGCCACACCATCCTCTCCCGATCCCACCTCCGCCACGATGATGGCGGTATCAACGGTATCCTCGAGCTCTCCCATCCCGAACTTCAGTCGAAGGTCGACCACGGGGAGCACTTTGCCCCGGATGTTGGTGACACCTTTCATGTAGTCCGGCATGTGCGGGATCCGGTGGATCGTGGCCACCTCGAGAACCTCGCGCACCTGTGTGACGTTCAGGGCGTATCGCTCTGAGTCCAGCACGAAGGTCAGATACTGATTCGTTCCATTCTCGTCCATTTTGTCTCCCTTTCTGTCCTGCCCCTATCAGGGTTCCTCTCGGTTAATACGCCTCGAACTCGTCGTCGTGGACGTTGTCGGCGCCGCCGTTGCCGTCCACTGCGAGGGTAATGCCTCCAGGCTCCGTCCCGTGTCCGCTTCCGGCCGCAGCGCGTCTGGCTGGTCTGCCGGCCGCTGCAGTGGCGGCGGAGCCGGCCGCGACCGTTCCAGCGGTCGTGCGGGATCCGAGTCGCCTGTTCGATCCGTTGCCGCCACCGTTTCCGGCTCGGACTCCGGCGTTCGAGGTGAGAAGGTGCATCTCCCCCTCCTTCATCTTGAAGAACGCCATGGTGTCCTGGAGTTGCTCGGCCTGGCTCGAGAGCTCCTCG
>CAZZIE010000342.1:0-1861 GCA_964654185.1 uncultured Spirochaetaceae bacterium
GCCATAAGCGTTCCGGCCAGTGCCTTCCTGACCATAGAGCAGGGCATCCCGCTGCGGATCCCGCCGCTCCCGGTCCACTCGGCGATTCTTTTCAAACACACTCATCGCCGGAGTGGATTGATCGATAAACTCATAAATCAAGTCATCGATCGCCATTCGCTCCAATTCGCTCTGCGCGGCGTCGCGCTTCTCTTCCAAAAGCGCCCGCAAGTCACGAACCGCCCATTTATGATCCAGGCTTCCCTCATCAGAATTCTGGCTGTTTTCAATGGCTTCCAGTATCCCCGCATCACTCAGTATCGCCTGCGACCGCTGCCGGCCAACCCGTTGCTGTAGCCGGTCGATGGCCGTGTTGCCCCCGGCGGTATCGCTCGCGTCGCGATTACCGATCCAGTTCCCCACGCGCCCCAGAAGACCACGACGCTGGCGATACGACTCCCGGGCAGCCTCCAGGTCCCCACCCGCAGCCATGATCACTTCCGGCAACTTCGGCTCCGTGCCGAAAGCAGCACGCAAATCGTCATACACTGCCTCCAAATGATCGAGGGACTGAACGTCATAGGTCTTTCCGGTCATCTTCAAAGCGATTTCTGTCTGACCGCCCCCGACCATTTCCTTCACCTGCCGCCACTTCTCCGGAGCGTCCATCGCCTCCATGTAATCCGCCGTCTTTGTCGCATCTCCATCAGCCGCCGGTGTTTGATCCGTAGCGGTCGGCCCCTCCGGACCGCCGCCACCGCCGGTGCCATTCGCGCCGGCCGGACCGTTCCCCATTGTCGCCCCCGTCGACTCCACCAGCTGCGTTGCAAATCCCGCCACCGATTGGCGATAATTCTGATTCTTCAAAAGCGTATAGGCCGTGTTGTCGCTCACGCTTTTCGCCTCGGCAAATGCCTGCACATCTTCTTCCGGAGGCTCCAGACCGCCGTTCTCCCACAGGTCCATCGCCTGGTTGTGCGCCTGCTTGTAGACATCCGGACCAAAAACCGATTGAATGCGTTCGGCTTGCGTTTTCTGCTCCAGGATATCCAACTTCCGCTCTTCCAGGTCCAGCTTCCGCTGGCTCTCCTGCTGGCGAAGGTCCATCTCCTGCTGCAAAAGCGCGTCCCGATGCTGCTGGCGTTTCGTATCCATTACCATGTTTGCAAAATCACGAGGCGTGAAATCCTCACCGTACATCTGCGAGAGCACGCGCGGATCCGTATCCGAGGCCAACTTCATCGCCGCTTCATACGTCGGGCGATGCACCAGTTTCCCACGGCCCTGCTCATCCACGATCAATTCCGTGTCCGCTTCTTCCACCGGATCGCCAATGCCCTGCTGCACCCGACCCGACATCAACTCGTCCAGCCCCTTCAGAAAAGTCGATCGACGAGAACGCTCCGCCGCCAAGCGAGAATCCCGCTCCGCATCCACATCCGCCTGGTTAATCGTAAACGCGGAATTGTGTGCCGAGAGCGGACGGCCATTAACCATTGGGCCTGTCCCGCCACCCTGCGTACCAATATGCACACTCGCGCCGTCCGGTCCTCGTAGCGTCTCGCCATCCGGACCCATCTCGCGCGTCCAACCCGGCCGCAATCCAGTCTTTTTATAATGCGCGTCTTGCATGTCTTTGGTCATCTGCTCCGCTACTACAGAAGGATCAAGATCGTTGACGACTGCGCCTTCCGGTATCGGCCGCGTAGACTCAGGCCCTGGCAGTTTCCCCGTCTTTCTGTATTGCTTATACAATTTATCTTTATAGTACCTCTCAATCGGATCGTTCGGCCGCGATCGTGGACCCGCCAGCTCGCTCGAATGCTGAAGCATCTGCTCTTCAATCTCTTGAGGAGATAGACGAACCTGCGCCTTCCCCACC
>CAZZIE010000343.1:0-1861 GCA_964654185.1 uncultured Spirochaetaceae bacterium
GAAAACATGCTTTCAGCTTTGACAGAACGCACTGAAACTTGAGGAGAACTCCATGAAGAAGCTTCGTCTGCACTCGCTGATCGCCCTGGCAGCCGCCGCCCTCTGCACCGCGGGCCTCGCCCAGGAGGTCTTCCCCGGCGAAGACTGGCAGGACCGGCCCAATCCGCTGGCGGACCCGGCCGCGGTGCCCGGCGGCGCCATTACGCTCTTCGGCGGCCAGTACCCCAAGAGCTTCAACGTCTATCTCGACAACAACGCCCTCAGCGCCGAAATCTTCGGTCTGCAGTACGAGTCGCTGCTGAGCACCGACCCCATCACCGCCGAGTACGTCCCGGGACTGGCAGACCGCTGGACCGTCTCGGACGATAAGCGCACCTTCACCTTTCACATCGATCCGCGCGCCCGCTGGAGCGACGGGAAGCCCGTAACGGCTCACGATGTATGCTGGACCTTCGGCGCCATCATGAATCCCAGCAACCTCACCGGGGTGCACAAGGTGAGCCTCGAGCAGATCGATCCGCCGGAAGCGCTGGACGAACGCACCGTCCGCTTTCACGCCCGCGAGGTGCACTGGCGCAACCTCGGGGCCGTCGGCGGCTTCGCCGTCCTGCCCCGGCACGCTTACCGGGACCGCGATTTCAATAAGCTGCACTTTACCTTCCCGGTCGTCTCCGGTCCCTACCGCATCGAGGACATGCAGGAAGGCCGCTCGCTGACCCTCGCGCGCCGGGAGGACTGGTGGGCCCGGGCCCAGCAGCGCCATCGGCATGTCTTCAATTTCGACGAAATTCGCTACCGGTTCTTCAGCAACCGGGGCAACGCCTTCGAAGCCTTCAAACAGGGCACGATCGACCTCTTCCCGGTTTATACCGCCCGCCGCTGGGTCCGGGAGACCGGCGGCCCCCGGTTCATGCAGAACTGGATCGTCCGCCAGAACGTCCATAATTACAAACCGATCGGATTCCAGGGCTTCGCCATGAACCTCCGGCGCGAGCCGTTCGACGACCTGCGCGTCCGCAAGGCGCTGGCCCACCTCCTGAACCGGGAGAAGATGAACCGCACCCTGATGTACGACCAGTACTTCCTCCAACGCTCGTATTACGAAGACCTCTATACCCCGGAGCACCCGTGCACCAACCCGCAGTGGTCGTTCGCTCCGCAGCGCGCACGCGAACTCCTGCACGCGGCCGGCTGGCGGGCGGACCCCGAGACGGGGCTCCTGACCAGGGACGGGCAGCCGTTCCGTATCCGCTTCCTGGCCCGCAACCAGAGCGCGGACAAGTTTCTGGCCATCTATGCCGAAGACCTGAAGGATGCCGGGATCGAGCTGACCATCGACCGCAAAGACCTGGCGTCGTGGGCCAAGGACATGGATCGTTTCCATTTCGATATGACCTGGGCCTCCTGGGGCTCCGGACTGTTCAAAGACCCGGAAGGCATGTGGGCCTCGGCGGAAGCCGAACGCCGCGGCGGCAACAACATCACCGGCTTCCGCGACGAACGGGTCGACGAGCTGATCGAGAAGCAGAAAACGATGTTCGACGTGCAGCAGCGCCATGCGCTCTGCCGCGAGATCGACGCCCTGGTCGCCGAGCAGGTGCCGTACATTCTGCTGTGGAATATCGACAGCGTGCGCCTGTTGTACTGGAACAAGTTCGGCACCCCGCCGACCGTCCTTTCGCGTTACGGGGACGAACGCTCGGCGCTGACCTACTGGTGGTACGACCCGGATTCCGCCGCCGAACTCCAGGACGCCCGCGAACTCGACCTTCCGCTCCCTCCGCGCCCGGCCGAGATCGTTTTCGACGACCGCTTCCAGCCGTGACCCCGCGATGCTGAACCGCTACACTGGGCCCCATGG
>CAZZIE010000344.1:0-1851 GCA_964654185.1 uncultured Spirochaetaceae bacterium
GCACGGAGCGTCGCACCTCACATAGATCCGCAAATTGCTCAGGGCTTACAGGCCTGCGTCGTAGTCGTTCCGCCGGATAGGGCTTCGGCCCATCGCAAGTGGCGGGGCACGCGTTGAGAGTGTCGCGGTATCGATCCCTCGCTGCACGCACTTCCGCGTCGTGCTCCGCGTCAACAAGTGCGAAGTATTCATCAAGCACACCACGGGCCCACAGCACTTCCGTGGAGCTGTCGTGATCCTCTACAATCCCCAGAACCCTCTCGAAGGCTGCGACCGTTTCCTCGATATAGCTGCGCGCGAAGACCGGGCGTCGAGGCTCCATAATTAGGCCTTTCTCAAGCCGATGGATGTTTCGCCTCAATAGGTACGAGGTCTCTACGGGACGACGTGCTGAGTTCCGATAGGCCACCTTCCCTTTCAGGACCGCCCGTTGCTCTCTTCGAAAACTTGAGGAGACAAACAGGTAGTACAGAGACGAGGTGATGCCAGTTGAAGCAGCGAGCGGCTCCAACTTCTGCGTGATTCTTCGGAGGTACGCCTCTAGACGTCGCAAGGTTCTTGTCGCCAGGCTCGTGCCACTAGTCGTATTCATCTTCTTCGTCGTTGTTCGTCTGCGTCTTACCGGTGCTTGTTGGTCCTTCCAAGGCTTTGGTAGGTCGCACCGTCGTGTTGTTCCGTCTCTTCAGTCGTTGACGGCCATTCCATTTATCGTGGGTTACTCGTAGCGGATTCGCTATTTGTTTCCTCCGCCTCCTCCCCGCAACTTCGCCATCTCCTCATCATCCTGCCGGACACGCTCCACATACTGCAGCACGAAGCTCAGGAACATCGCAAGAAAGAACGCCGTCACCGTCACAATGATTGATAACGTCCCCCGACTCGGCCCCGCCTTAACCTCCGGCACCTCCGCCAGCTCCAGGATCTGGAACACTGGTTCCTGTCCCTCTGCGTTCAACCGCGCCAGCTCCAGCTCCGAGGCAAGGTTCCGGTAGATCTGACTTTGCACCCCCAGATTCCGTCGCAGCCGCTCGTACTCGAATGCAAGCTCCGGAATCTCCTGCTGACTCGGCAAAACCCCCTCGAACTCCGTCGATCCTTTTTCCATGTCCCGTAACACTTGTCGCAGATTGTCCCGCTCTGTACGCAACCGCCTCAGTACCGGATCATCAATCCTGGCAAACTCCGAGTAGGACTGAATCTCGAGCTCCTTCAGAATCAGATCCGAGCGCAGGTTGGCCATGGTCTGTGCCTGCTCCTGCGTCACGGTCTCCACGTCCAGAATGCCGTACTGAGCGGTGAAGTCGGAGATTTCCGCCTCCAGCTCCGCAATTCTTGACTCCACCTCCGCAATCTTCTCTTCCAGGAGCTCCCGCCGCGTCACCGCCCGGGAGCCGCCGATTGTGCGAAAGCGCTCGTTCAACGTACTCACCAGGGCGTTCACTACCTCCGTGGCAAACTCCTTGTCGATACTCTCATAGGAAACCGTCAGCAGCCCCGTACCGCTCTCGAACTCTACGGTAGAGCTCTTTCTCAGCAGGCTGCGGATTCTGGTCTTCACGTTCTCCGCGTCCTCAAAGCGCTCTCCTACGTTGAGCTCCTCGCCGACCCGGTCCAGGACCGAGCGACTCTTGGCCAACTCGACCGCCAGCTGGCCATAGCTCCCTCCTCCACCACGGGTAATGCCCGCCAGGCCGGCAAGGTCTCCCAGGGCATCGCTCGCCGCCTGGCCGAAACTGGGAGCCCCGCTGTCACCGGTGACCAGTACCATGGCCTCCGGAGCGTAGTAGTTGGGAAGGGGACTCTGCTCCGGCGGGAGTACCAGGGAGACAATCGAAAAGGCCACCACCCCCA
>CAZZIE010000345.1:0-1834 GCA_964654185.1 uncultured Spirochaetaceae bacterium
ATCCACCGGAGTACGCCAACCTTCGCGGAGACCCGAGCTTCCTGCGCGGGCTGGCCAACCTCGGCGACGGCGTCCTCGCGTCCCTCGGCGAAGGCTCCTTCCCCCACGAGAATCTGCCGCGAGTGGAAACGACGGACGCGGAGCCGCGGCCGCTGTGGCGCCTCCTGCTGATCGTTGCGGCGGTGCTCTTCGTAGCGGAGATTGTAATCAAAGTGGTTCGGGAGCGCGGGCCGCGGAGCGGTAGATCAAGGACCACGTAGCGGCAGACCAGTGGACTCGATGGTCAGATGACCAACTCCTCCAGCATCTGCTGCGCCTCCGACAACTCGTCCTCGTTCAGGGTGTGCGGCATTCCGGGGTAGATCCGCTCGGTGACCTCCGCCCCCATTCCGCGCAGCACCTCCGCCGTTTCGAGTACCCGTGTCTTCGGCACGTGGAAGTCAATGTCACTGCACCCGAGAAAGACCGGGGTGGCGTCAAGACTGCCGCGATAGCTCCGCAGCCGACCCTGAGGACCGAGCAGTCCTCCGGAGAAGGCGGCGACACCGCCGTAGCGACGCGGCGTTCGGGCAACGTACTCCAGCACCAGGCACGCTCCCTGACTGAACCCGGCGAGCATGACTTGTTCCGGCGGAAGTCCCGAGTCGTCCAACGCCTCGAGCACCTTTGAAACCAGCCAGAGCGCAGAGGAGAGGTGGGGCTCGTTCTCGGCGTACGCCGCCAGGCAGCTCTTCGGAAACCAGGCGTTACCGGCAGCCTGCGGAGCGAGGTAGGCGACCTCCGGGTTGTCGAACTCCTCCCAGAGGTCAATGATGTCTTCCGCCGTGGAGGCGCGGTCGTGGAACAACACGACGGCGGCCTTCGCGTGCTCAATAGGCATGCCGGCCTGTCGGATCGGCTGACCCGCGTGCGGTCTCATTCGGCCTCCCCGGTGCCGGGATCCACGGCGGGGGCCTTCCCGACGTGGCCGCGCTTGCCGGGGGCGTTCCCGCCGGTGGGCCGGCCGAACCGGTGATTGCGCAGGATCACGACACGCTGAGGCGGGTAGGCAAAGCCGACCGAGCGAAGTCGGTGGATAAGGCGGGTAGCTTCCTTGCGCACCGCCGGGTAGATCGGCAGGGCCTCGGCGAGTTCAGTGTAGGTCTCGACGAACTCCACACGCTCTTCGACGCGCTCTTCCGTTTGCTCTTCCGTCCGCTCCTGCGAACCGTTACGGTCGTCCGCGGGGAGGTACTCCCACTGATCGAGAACCTCCGCGTCCATGGCGCCGAGGAGACTATCCATCTCCGCCCGGCTGTAGGTGGGTCGGTGGCTGATCCCGAAGGCGCGATCCACCCGCGCCTTGAAGTGGTGGACGTCCCGGGCAACCTGCTGCGCCTCGGAGAGTCCGTCCGACACCATCTCGTGCACGACGATCATACCTCCCGGCCGCGTAACCCGGGCCATCTCGCTCAGCGCAGCCGGTACATTCGCCACGTGGTGGAGGCCGTTCGAGATGGCCGAGAGATGAAACGCCTTCGGCAGGAAGGGAATGGCGCGTGCATCTCCGGACACGAACCGGACGGGCGGCTCCCGGCCCACGTACGCGTCGGCGAAGCGGTCCTCCGCCTCCTCGAGGAGGCTGCCGTCGACATCGATCCCAATGAGGAGCTCGTAGCGAGGCACGCTCTCATGCAGCGTCTGTGTGAAGCTGCCGTCGCCGCACGCCACGTCGAGGATCCGCAACGCTCCGTCCCCGGTGGTAGCGAAACCGTCGTGGCGGGCGAGGGCCTCTCGGAGCTCCGGACCGAGCCGGTCACTCATCCAGGACCTCCCCGGGAAGCCGCGCGACGAT
>CAZZIE010000346.1:0-1807 GCA_964654185.1 uncultured Spirochaetaceae bacterium
CGCTGTCCGGGATGCTCGGCCGGCGGATGGGATCGTGGAACCCGCGTTCTCCATCTCCCGGCCTCCACTGCAATACCGACGCAGGGAGTACGTATCCGCTCGTTCCTTTATTGTCCACTGCTTCTTCAAGAAGAAGCCCGCTTCTACTCAATACTCGAGCCAGATCTTCGAGCACCTGCCCACTCTCATCCGTGCTGAGCCGATCGGGGAGGTGCTGAAAGAGCGTGTTCCTTCGTAGATACTGTGCAAAGCTGCTCCGGCGCGACAGATATCGCAGCGTGTCCGCCGGGTTCCCGCGTTTCGGTCGCGGTCCCAGCACGACGCGTCGGTACGTTTGGAGATCCTCATCCGGGTCGAGCGCCCAGGTTCCCACAAGATTCTGACTGCTCCGTTGCTTCATGCCTTCCTGGTAGCCCGAGCTCAGGTAGTCAACCTTCACCGCGAGCTCCCGACGGAACCAGTCGAGAAGTGTGCGGACTACACTGCGTCTTGTGTCGGGAGACGCGTCCCGTAGTGCCGGATGGCTGTCCTGCCAGCGAGTGTCTTCTTCAGCCAGCTGGTCAAGGCCTCCGTACTCGAAGCGGAGGAGTCCGACTTGTTCCAGATTTGGAGCGGTAATACGCCAGCCACGCTCCTGGTCTCGGTAGATAAGGTAGCCGATAACATCTTTGAGCGCCTTTCTTGCGCTATCGAGAACGGGCTCCAACGCTTCGGGGCTTACCGCGTAGTCGGCCGGTTCCAGCGGAAGTGCCTTGTACACCTCCGCGACAAGCATGTCGTGAAACAGTCCGGACTCTCCCGCTCCCGCCATTGCGTGGTAGAGCGCACCACGAAGCATGGCAACCTGCAGGAAGTCGTTGAAGTGCCCGGTCTGCAGAGATGCATCCTGTCGATTGTCCGTGAAGCTCAGAAGCTTTCTCGCTTCTTTCGGTAGCGTGTGCTCCCGTCGCAAGAGGCTTACAGCACTCGAGCTCAGGACCGTCGTTGCCGAGCTGCGCCCCTCCGTTGCCAGACTGCCGAGCTTGGGGAAATCACCGCGTTGGTGGGACCCGAAGGAGCTGCCACAGTGCAGACAGAAGCGGAAGGGCGCGGGGGCGAAGGCCGCGGCTGTGCCTCCGAAAGATACGACCTGACCGTCAGGCGTCACCGATATGGTGTCGGGGACGTACTTCTTGCGGCTCTTGGTGACCTTACGCTGTCCGTTTCCATCGACCTCCAGATACTCCTCCGGGAGGCGATCCATGACCTGTTCCGACTCATCCGGCCAGGGGTGCTCCCCACTGATGTAGATGTATCCCGGTGAGGCGTTCCCCTCGTCGCTTCGTTCGTTCAGATCGCGGGGCTCGAGAACGCCCCCTTTCGAGGACCCGACCAGATATGCCGGGTAGTACTCCTGCCCGCACTCCCGGCAGAAGACCATTGGAAAGAGGCGCCGGCTCCGATCGTTGGGCACGAACTGCTGCCCATGCACAGTTACGTACCGTGTTCCGGGTTCCTCGAGAGTCGCGTAGACCATGTCACCACGACTTATGAACTGATGGAGCCGGAAGGCGAAAGGCTGCCGGGATTCGCCGTCCTTCGGCAGATCAAAGTCATCCGCCTCGCCGGCGCGCGCCGCGTCGCCGAGGTCGTAACCGATCATGAGGTGGCTCCGCAGCTTCGTGGCGCAGGTTTCCTCCGGGAGCCCCGTCAGCGCGGCGAGTTCCTCGGCGGCGCTACCGGGTCCGGAGATGGGGCGCGCACCCCGCCGGCGCAGCCTCTCTCCACCGGGCTCTCTCTCCAGACCGATCTTCCATTCGATCCACGA
>CAZZIE010000347.1:0-1770 GCA_964654185.1 uncultured Spirochaetaceae bacterium
ACTACTGTGAAGGCAATCGCGCGGGGCGCCCGGAGAGCCACCTCACGTGTGTGTACAGTCCGTATTTTGAGCATCTCAACGACGGTGCATTGCTTGTGATCGGACGCAGAACACAGCCGGAACTCATGTACGACGCCGTCATCATTGGACCTGAGCGGGAGGACCTTCTGACGGACCTGGTGCGCGCGACTGGTATTTCTGAGGCACCTTCATGGGGCGTGGTGTCGCTTTCCGAGATTGAATACGGGATGACGGTCGATTTGACGGCACTGATAGCTGAGAGTGCACGTCTTCTCTACGGCAACGCCGGTGAACTACCAACAACGCGAGACACCGGCGACGAGGTGTGGCGTCTTGTGCGTGAACACGCGCCGGTGCTTCATGGCCGAATCACGTGTTCCGGCCTCGCCAACTCCTCATCCCCGTTCAACACCGCCCTGAACAATGCCCCCGGGAATCTGATCCGCTGGATGCACGAGCGCATTGAGTTCAGCCTTCTCAGGCACATCGAGCGGTGGCACTATCCGGACCAGATCTCCTCCGCGATACGCGCACACCATCCAGCATACCCTCGTGACTGGACTGCGTTGACCGGCGCGATAGGTGCTGCGCTGGAACCGGTCATATCCATCTCGAAGACGATCACGCAGTCTCGGAGATCAAGAGCCGGGCAAAGCTTCGAGAATCACGTCTCCCGACTGCTCGAACACTGGAACATTCCGTTTGAACGTCAGGCTGGCGCTATGCGGCTTGATTTTCTGTTGCATGGGAGCCGTGGTGATGTGCCGCTCAGTGCCAAGACTTCGACCCGTGAACGCTGGAAGCAGGTGCCGGAGGATAGCTACTTCATAACTCTCGATCGGCAGGTCGGACCGGACAAGCTATCGTCTCTCGTGGACCGCGGAATCCATCTCGTTGTCCCTGAAATGGATAAGAGCGAGATTGCTCACTACGCCGCAAGTGACTTCGTAATATGCTATCGGGGTCTCCGGCAGATACTCGAGTAGCGCGGGGACCTGCTTTCTGGAAAAACTTTCGGCCCGGAGGATATCTTCGACTACATCTACGCGGTCTTCCACTCGCCCACCTACCGCGAGCGCTACGCCGAGTTCCTCAAGATCGACTTCCCGCGCGTGCCGCTGACCTCGGACGCCGACCTGTTCCGCGACCTCGTGAAGCTCGGCGGGGAGCTTGTGCAGCTTCACCTCATGGAGCACCCCGCCCTCGCCGAGGAGGCCGACCGCATCAGCTATCCGCAGCCGGGCGACAACGAGGTGGAGAGCGCGCATCCGAAGTACTTCCCGCCCGGCGAGGTGGCTCCCGGCGAAGATGAGCCGCTCGAGGAGGGCCGCGTCTACATCTCCGGCACGAAGCGGAAGAAGGACGCCCCCGACGCGCAGTATTTCGAGGGTGTCGCGCCGGACGTGTGGAACTTCCAGGTGGGCGGGTATCAGGTGCTGGACAAGTGGCTGAAGGACCGCAAGGGCCGGAAGCTCACGTACGAGGACATCGAGCATTACCAGCGGATCGTGGTGGCGCTGGAGCGGACGATGGCGCTGATGGCGCAGATCGACGAGCGGATCGACGAGTGGCCGATCGAGTGATTCTGCCTTCGGTGGGGCGGGCCCGCGGTTCACGAAGCGGTGGCTGTGACGCACGAGGTCACGGCGCCGCCCGCCCCGCGGCGGCGGCGTCAGGTGCTCTCGCGGTGAGGGACGCGTCTGTCAGTGAGCCGGGGCCTCGCGCGGCGTCTCCGCCAGGTTGGGCCAC
>CAZZIE010000348.1:0-515 GCA_964654185.1 uncultured Spirochaetaceae bacterium
GAAACTGCGTCGTTCGCTCCGCTGCTCTCCAGGAATCGTCCGAGGCGTCCCCCGGTTCTACGATCGGCTGAGGATTGCCGACCATCATTCGCGCTCGCCAGATTGCGAGATAGCCTTTCATCAGGTTATAGACCGGCTGGACATTCCAGGGCGCCGAAGGTTTGCGCAAGCTCAGTTCATAAGAATGCCCGTCCGATCCCGTCGGGGCCGACTTAATCCACTGGTAGCTTGAAAGGTAGGCATGGTTGAGGATAGTGTCTCGATGGTAGGGAGCAGAGAATCGGAAGGCGTCGCGCGCCAGGTTATGCGCGTGCTTCACGTCGTACTTGTGCCGTTCGACATGATCATCGCGTTTCGATTCGCGACGTTCGCGCCGTTTGTCTTCCTGCTCTTTGTAAGGATCTGTATCTCTCGGAGACATGAACGCCCCACCTGGCTGAAGTCCAGGCGGGGCCGTAAGGGAAAGCCGCTGGTCGGTCTATTTCGTGGATTTCTGCGGGCCGGAGGCGATCGTC
>CAZZIE010000348.1:525-1769 GCA_964654185.1 uncultured Spirochaetaceae bacterium
AGATGCTTCGGAGGAAGCCAACGCTTCGCGGGTTTCCTCATCAACGGCGAGCAGATTGCGATTAGAAGCGGTCGGAAACTGATTCAAACCCCTGATCGATCCACCTTCACCCATGAACAGCACAACTACACCTTGCCATTCATGATGACTCAGTCTTTCCACATGACGCAGGGCCTTGTCAAGACTTTTCTTCTTCCCACCATCGCGGGAGCGTCGCTGCTTCATAGGTCTCAAACCTTTCCGGAGACGGGCAAGGCTTATACTCCGCCCGCTCTCCAATCACTATCGCGTCCTGTTCTGCATTACACGTAGCCGACGCCTTGAAAGCCCTGTTCATTATCGGCAAAGGATCACATAAAAGGCATTGGTGATCCTGCTCACGAAGCCAGCATGCAATCTGCTCTTCTGTAAGCGTCGCCATCAGTACACCTCGTCAGGAATCGATTGACCTTCAGGAGCGGCCCGCGTCGATCGCGATCCCACATCTTCGCCCATGACCGCCTGGCGATAATCCGGATTGCTCTTATAGCGCTCCAGGAATGCGTCCATCATATCCGACACATCCTCGCCCTCGTGCTTCACCTGGTCCAACCAGGCTTGCTGCTGCTTTTCCAGCTCACGCTGCATCGCAGCCGGAGAATAGGCCGTTTCGACCCTACGCCTAAGCCGCCAATGCCAGACGCCTATCAGGCACGTACAAACCACATTCAGAATCAAAACTACAAACAGGAGATACAACATTTCCTTCCATCCTTTCCCCGATGTCCACGCCCACCGACTCCAGGACACGAAGCCGCTCTTCAGCGTAGACTTCCTCGGGCGTTTTCCCGACTTTGTCGGGAGTAGAGTTATCAACACCACGGATCGCGTTGATCAGGTACCGCACGCAATCGCAGGTATGATCGTCTTTCTTGATCGGTTCTTCCGGAAGGTCCAAGCGATCCGCCATCGTCGGATTCAAATCCTTCCAACGATAGCCCTCATGCTCACGGATCGTGTTCTCGCAGTTCTTCCGAAAGCGAATCCGTCCTTCCTCAAACCATTCCTTTATCGTCAGGATCCCCGCCCGCACCTCGTTATTCGCCGGAACCAGGTTGATCCCCTGTTCTTCATAACGCTGGGCAACCGATAGCCCGTCAGACTCACGTCGCCAGCACGAAGGATCGGCAAGCACATAATCAATCCCCCGCGCTTCCAGGACCGGCTTGATATATCGCGCGTGTTCATCCGGGCGCAGGCCCGAA
>CAZZIE010000349.1:0-1748 GCA_964654185.1 uncultured Spirochaetaceae bacterium
TCGCGCTCCACCTGCGCGGCTACCGCCTCGGGCACACCCGCACCGGACACCCCGTGATCGGGCTGCCCCTCACCTTGCCCTGCGGCGTAGGACGCCCGGGGGGAACCCGGCGCACGCCGGGGCGCGTCTTCGCCCTCCGCCACTGCCCGGCGCGCCCGGGTCCGGGCGTAGGACTGATACGCCCAGTCATCCAGCAGGCGGTAGACGAGATTGCGTCGCCGGGTGGTCGCGTCCGGGAAGCTGCTCTCGAGGTGCCCCCGGGAAACGGCCGTCCCAATGGTATTGCCCGCAGTGTTCCAGGCGGCAAAGGCGATGACCGAAGGCCAGAGGCCCGCTTCTACGACGCTTTCCACGAGCAGGCGGTCGGCCCCGTTGGAATAGACACAGTCGGCAAGAGCAATGCGGGCGGTCGGCGCGGCTTCGGCGAGGGCGCGCAACCGCGCGGCGAAGGAGTTGTACGCTCCTCTCCGCTCTTCCTTGCCATCTCGAAGCCGGGGTGACGCGGCGTCCTGTCCCCACGCCTCCCCTTCGTGTCCCGGCACGGCGGCGACGCCCAGGACTACATCCGCCTCTTCCGGGTCGCTGCAGACCTCCCCTCCGGCTGCACGAACGTGGGCGGCAACGCTTTCCGCGAGGGGTTGACTCTCGTACCGAGGTATCACCGCCTCCGCGCCGTCGTGGGAGTACACAACATGAACCTTTGGATTCGCGCGCCCGTCGAGGGCCGCCCGCGCCGTGAGGGTCATCCCGACCTCATCCGCCCCGGGATAGGAGAGTACCCGGTCGGCAACGCCGAGTCCCTGCAGATGTGCAAGCAGGGAGGCTTTCTCCCGCGGGCCGTATCCGTAGGTTGCCGTATCGTCCTCCGGCAGGACGAGGCGATTGACCCGTCCCGCCACCAACAGCTCGGCGATCGCCTTCAAGGCCTCGAGATTCGCCCTGCGCCGGGCGTCGTAGTCCCTTACAATGAGCTCCGGAATGCAGTCCGTTTCCGCAAGCAGATTCTGCTCATGCGGCCCAAGGGCTTCATGCTCCGCCTTGTGCCCCAGGTATCCCCGGTAGAAGATCTCCCGCCCGTAGTCCCGGTAGTACTCCGGCTCCTCTTCGTCACTGGAGTACGACGGAGTTCGCATGATAAGGCCGAAGAGTGATATATCGATGCTACCTGCCGGAGCGCCGAATCGGCCTCCCCGGCCGGGGTGGGCGTGGGGCCGGGGGCCGGCGTGGGCATGGGCACCGGCTTGTGCATTGGGTCGGGCCCCGGGTTGCGCGTGGGGCCGGGGGCCGGCGTGGGCGTCGGGGCGGGCGCCGGCGGCTGCCGCGCCGGTGCCTCCTGATCCGCCGCTCACGCCCGGGTGACGCTGCTCCTCCGTCCGCCGCAGAAGCGCGGAAAACTCCTCGACCCGCTCCAGGATGGTCGCCGTCGTCTCAGTGTGTATGCGCGAAGCGAGCAGGCCGCCGTAGAGGAGCATCTCAATGGAAAGAACTGCGTAGTCCGCAGTGACGAGCTCGCGCTCCAGCCACTGCAGGACGGCCTCGCGGTCCGCCGGGGTCTTCTTGTATCCGAGAAGTGACCGCGGCGGTACCACCAGCTCTGCGCCGCTCGATCGTGGGAGTTGGAGCTGCGGGAATATCAGGTTGCACGGGCGCTCATCCAGGGGGAGGTACACGATCCGCCGTGGGCGATCCGCAGAGGCTCCTACCTCACCGTGCCGCTCCCCTTGCAGCACGCGACGCGGCTCCCCGCG
>CAZZIE010000350.1:0-1746 GCA_964654185.1 uncultured Spirochaetaceae bacterium
GCGGGGAAACAGCGCGTGGGGTGTGACCACGCTGTTTCAGGGGCGCGAGTGGCATGCGATTGCCATTACATACTATCGCAAGAGATGGCACGCTCCGCGAATCGGTTTTTTGGAGCGAGATAGTCAACCCTGGAACGATGGCAGTAACACCTATGCGTTTCTTGCGTTCTCACCGTTCGGCCGCAGGGATCCCAGTGGAAAGCTGTCGGAACCCGACCGGAGAACACTGCGCTCTGGAGCAGTGGGGGATTTCCATCCGGAATACGAGAGACTCATTGACTTCGGTGAGAGCATCATGAGGCAGTGCCCGGCGCTCATCGATATTGTTCCGTATCTTTCGTCGTCGGATAGAAGTCTGAAATACGAGGTTTTCGACTCATACGTCTATCAACGTTGGTACAAAGGTAAAAGTGAACCATTCGAGACAACAACTCTGGGCGGCTATGATGCCGGAAGCGATTCTTTCCTTTTTTGGGTCTATGCCGAGCGAAATACTGGTGATTTCGTGACAACAATGGCGCATGAGGCCACTCACAGGATGTTCGAGAGAACCGCGGCGCAAGCGATCAATGATACAGTACGGGGGAGCTTCGACATTAGCGACAGGTTACTTAATGAGATCGTCCAGACCAATGCGAAGAAGCCAACAGAGAGATTGGCTCACTACGTAAAATGGCAGTTCGCTGAATGGCTTGTCTTCAATCGTGCGGCACATCGAGACGTAGTGCGGTATTACGAGAAGTATCGACTACTCGATACAGAAACGGGGGCCACAGATTTCGATTGGGCGGCGTTTGATAGTAAGTACGACACGCTTTACAGTGGAGAGAAACCACCCGAAGGCTATGAGGGCCACGAATTCGACTACGAGGTGATTCTTAGTTGGAGTCGTGACAAGATACTCTGTCGTTCTCGAAGGGAGGGCGGTTGTATACCAAATCTGGTAAAACCAAGGGACATATTCTATCGTTAATACTGGCTGGCACTTGTTGTGCTGCCGGGACAGGCGAGGAGGTGAATGACATTAGTCGGGCATATAGTGTCTGTGGCCGCGAAGTTGTTGTCTCCGAGGTTGACCTTGATGGTAGGTTTGCGCTGCAGATAGAGAGCGACTCGGCTGCGGAGGTCTTTGGTATTGACGATCTAAGGGGTCTGTTCAGTTTCTGTAGGTGGCTCTGCCGCCAATCCTCGTGTGATCGAGAAAGTGTTGCCCAGTTCTTTCTCGATGTCTACTTAGCTGAAGTCGAGATGCAGGATCTTGGTGACCCTAGGCGTCCCTTCGTGTTGGCACTTGTAGATTGTACTCAGGAACCTTCGTTGAGACGATGTAGGGACCGTGGGTATTGTGGTGACTTAGTTACGCTTCGGAAGATTGGCGAGGCTCGAAGAGCTACAGTTCATAGCTTTCAGTTGATCTTCGAGGATGGGATTTTTGAGTCTAAGGCCGAGCGACGGTTTATTGTTACCTCAGACAACAGGCTTCTGGCTGAGGGCACGGGCGAGTACGTCTCGTTTGTACAGGAGTATTTTTCCAGCATGGAGAAGGAAGACTGGCTTGTGGATCCAAAGACCAACGAACCCTGAACCCTGCGGTTCGAAAACGTCTTGGTATACTGCCCCAATGGGAGTTGCAGCGGCGGAGATGCGAGCGCGACGCAGTCCGGGTCGCGGTTGGGGAACCCTCTGGGGTTGGCGGCCGAGGAGGTTGGTGACATTGGACGGGGATCGTGCGGCGCTCGGGTGGTG
>CAZZIE010000351.1:0-1739 GCA_964654185.1 uncultured Spirochaetaceae bacterium
CCGCCTAGAAATGTCCGGGACCACCGCTTTGAGGCACCCGGGCCGAATTCCGCCAACACGCTTCCATTGATGACCCGGCCGTATTGATGCCCGGACGAGCCGTCTCGATGCCCGTCGCCCTTCAGCCGGCCGAGCGATCATTTGCAGAAAAAGCGCGCCCGATTTGGGGCCCGGGACCGCCCTTTACTCTGAGGAGCGATGGTTGAGGACGATCGGCAAGCCGGACCATGGACTCGGAAAACACGGAAGGGAGCCGGAAACGGTTGGTCGGGCCGATTTGCCGAATCGTGTGACCTATGGGGTTGTGTGGGTTCGAATCCCGGGCTTCGACGCGCAGCGTTAGTCGTCCGCCCGAAGTTGTCAGTACCTACCCCGATGGTGAAATGGATGAACATGCCTCACTTCGAACGAGGAGATCCAGGTTCGAATCCTGGTCGGGGTACTTGAACGAATAAGAGGCACCGGAAGGCCTACTCTACCGGCGACGGGAGCTGGTTGGAAGCCGGTCGAGCAAAAGCCTTGCGTGTTCGAATCCCGCCATCCTTGTGCGTGTAGGTCGGTGAGTTTGAAGGGACGGTGCCAGAGTGGACAATTGGACGTGACTGTAAATCAGGCGGTGGCAACACCTACGGAGGTTCGAATCCTCCCTGTCCCATTCAGTGCGTTGAAAAGTCGCGGTCGGCCCCCTCGCGGGAAGATGCCCCGCCCGCAGCGGCGCCGGCGAGGCAACCGCTACGAGCAGGTCTGGCGGCACGCAAGATGAACCTGCTGCCGTGCTGCAAACACAAAGCGAGTGCACCCAGATTGGAGGGCTCTCTCGTTGCCCCCAACTGGGCTGGCGTCGTCGCCCGGTGCGCCGCCGAAGCCGAGGTGCGGCGCAGAGAAATCCTGGCCGATACGCTTGGGCAGGTGGAGCCGAGCCAGGCGGTCCTTTTCGATGGGATCGTGCAACAAGGTCACGAAGGCGTGATGGTCAAGCACCTCGCCGGCCATTACCTGCCCGGCAAGCGATCGATCAAGCCGACAGTGGTGTTCCCCTGCGTGTTAATCGGCTGTCGGTGAACGATCAGGATCGGGGCCTGAGCTTGGGAAGTGGAAGGCACCTCGACGATTCTTGAACCTCAGTGATGCTTGAAGTCGCTCCGCGAATCCGCGAGGCGGATGATCCTGTCGAGATTGACCGGGGTGTAGTCCCATAGATGGACACTCAGGTCGAAGACACGAAACTCGTAGTACCACGGATGCTTTCGCATCAGGCTACCGTGAACGTGCCCGTGGCAATGGATTGTGCCCCGATGCCCCTGGTTCCACTCGAGCAAGGGGTAGTGACAGAAAATGAAGAGGTGCTTGTTGTATTTGAGTTCATGGTAACCCTTTACCCAGACGAACAGGCTCCGGTAGTCCTCATCTTCGAGGGCCTTGGAATCGTGGTTGCCGTCGACCAGGTGAATCAAGCCGTTGAGGCGCTGAACCATCTGCACTCCGACATCCGCCTCGAAGCAAATGTCACCCAGACAGTAGACATGATCATCGGGTTGGACAACCGAATTCCAGTTGGCGATGATCGTTTCGTCGTGTTGGCCAATGCAGGCAAACTGCCGGTTGTCGTAGCGGAGGATATTGGCGTGGTTGAAGTGTAGATCCGAAATGACGAATGTGGACATGATGCCTATAGCAGACTAGCCCTTAACCAAGCGAACTCCGAGGCGTGCGCTTGAGTGGAGTGTGGAATAAACTCG
>CAZZIE010000352.1:0-1730 GCA_964654185.1 uncultured Spirochaetaceae bacterium
GCCTCGCTGCAAGCCCATCCCTGCGGGCGGGACGTCCGCGCTCCTGTCGTTCTGCGAACGGTCAGCGTACCCGTCCTTGGGACACCCTCGCACGGACCGCGGGCCTCTGGTCCGCATCGGGCCTTGCTGCATGCCAATCCCTGCGGACGGAACGTCCGCGCTCCTGGGGTGTTGCGAAGGAACAGCGAGCCGCGGCAGGGACCCGAACGAGCTCCGCGCAAGAACTGCAGCGTCATCGCGCTCGTGCTCGGCGGGCAAGAGCACCACGTTGGATCGGTCCTCACACGAACCAGACCGTCTCAATCGAACGCGGGCGCCTGACAACGCAACAACCCGGTACGTGGCACTTCTCCGTGGCACTTCTCCACTTCTCAGAGCCAGATGAACCATCGCCCATGCGTTGTGAGGCTGTAATCAGTGGCACCGATGGTACGGGGTGGGGGACGCGCCGGGCGACGGCCGCACGGCTCCATCGAGGGCGTTCTCGATATTTCTCTGTTCCGTCACCAGGGTGGCAGCGGTAGCGCGGAGGCTCTCCAGCTTCTTGAGGGTCACGCCGCACTGCTGGCGAGCTGTGCGCATCTGACGGTCCAGATCCCTCCACCTGTCCCACAGGCGAATCAGCGCGGGACGGGCTTGCTCGCGGAGGAGATAGGTCGCGTACTCCACCGCGGAACTCCATGAAAGCTCAACCTCTTTGAGTTCCCGTTTGGCACAGCTCCTGGCGCGCCGAATGTTCTTCTTCGACAGGCCCAGTGGCACCAGAAAATCTAGAACCCTCTTCACATGCCACACAGGGCCCGCCATCTTAGCCAGGACCATCCGCATATCCGGCGCTGGTTTGGCGACTCCGAGCTCCGGGGCTGCGATCTCAAGATCATCGTCTTCCAACGCGCCCCGAGCGATCGCAGCAATCTCTTCAGCGGCGTCCTGCAGCTTTCCATTGACTTTAGATTCAAGTGTCTTCTGGTGCTGGGCCCACCTCTTACGCAGCTCATCCGTCGACTTCCGGCCGTTGAATCCTGTGCCGAGCCACGCCGTGATCCCCTCGATGCGCTTCGAAATGCTTTCTTTACACTCCTGAATGAGGCGTTCGGGCGACGATTCACGAATCTCTTCATAAGCCTCGGCGATATTGACTATCTGTGCCCCGAGTTGGCAGAGCCGTCGCTTCTGTTCTTCGGCATCCCGCTCGAACGCTGTGATGGTCTGGGCCACCTGCCTTTCCCGCGTCCGGATCTCGGCGAGCAGGGCCTGCGCCGTGCTTTCGAGAAGGGTTCGGGGTTTCGTGGCCGCGAGATAGGTTTTCAGGTCATCGCGCAGGCGTGCTCCGTCGAGCCGTGGGTCGCCCAGGTCTTGGGCGTTGACGAGATAGGGCTCAGAGGTCCGGATCCGGTTCAACCAGTCAACGGCCTGCCAATCCTTCAAGGGCCCATCGTCACCGTCACCGATAGTCGCGAACGCCGCGGCGAGTCGACGGCGAATCTGGTGCAGCGCCTGGTCCTCATCCATGTCCTCTTCGTCGAGGACGTTGTCGATCACGTGGTCGGTGAAGGTTCCGACCAGGAAGACGTGGTCGGGGGGTATGGGCACCCATGAGATCAACCGGGTCAGGGCCTGCCGGTCATCCTGATGGAGGTCGAGATTGCGAGTGTTGAAGAGGTACACCACCGCATGTGCCTCGCGAACGTGGGTCCTGGTCGCGGCCCGATGTTGCGGGCAAAGCGAAT
>CAZZIE010000353.1:0-1694 GCA_964654185.1 uncultured Spirochaetaceae bacterium
GCGGGGGACCCCTCTGCCCGCCGCACGCCCGCCGGCCGCGTGCCCGCCGGACGGGCGCACTTCGCGGTGGCCGCCTTTCCCGACGATGTGCCGGCGCTGGCGCCGGAGGTCGGCGCCGAGGGGGGCTTCCGCTTCATCATGGAGCGCGGCCTTCTTCAGCACATGCGCTCGCCGGGCGATCACGCTCCCTTCCTGGAGGCGGTGGCGGAGTGGCTGGCCCCGGAGGGCCTCTTCTACGCCCTCATTGCCAAGCGGGAAGGTGCGCACCGCTTTGCCGGCCCGCCGACGTGGACCGAGGAGGATGTCCGGAGCGCCGTTGCGCGCGCTCTGGAGCTCGTCGAGCTGCGCGGCAGCGTCTTCACGCCGGAGGAGCGCGGCTCCATTCCGGCGTGGGTCGTCGTCGCCCGGCGGAGCAGGTAGACTGAGCCCATGGCCTTGCCCCCGAACCGCCAGCCGAACACGAACCGCGAGCTGAATGTGAGCGGCCGGGCCAACCCCAACGGCCCGGCGAACCCGAACAGCGACGGCAGCGCCCAGACCCGCGTCTCCGAAGGCACCATCAGTCTGGCTCTGGGGCACCCGGCGCTCTCGCTGCTGCCGACGGAGCTCCTCCAGCGATCCGCCGAAGCCTTCTTCGTCCGCGCCGACCCGAGCCGCCTGCAGTACGGCATGGAACAGGGCGCCGGCCCCTTCCGCGACGCCCTGGCTGCCTTCCTCTCCCGCACCACCGACCTTCCCGTCGCGGCGCGGGACCTCTTCATCTCCGCCGGCGTCTCCCACGCCCTCGACCTGCTCTGCACCGTCCTGACCCGCCCCGGCGACCTGGTCCTCGTGGAGGAGCCTACCTACTTTCTGGCCTTGAACATCTTTGCCGACCACGGTCTGCGCGTCAGAGGAATCAGGGTCGATGATGATGGCCTTGACCCCGACGCCCTCGCTGCAACGCTCCATGAAGAGCGCCCGGTCTTCCTTTACACGATCCCGACCCACCAGAACCCGACGGGTGTCACCATGAGCAGTGCGCGGCGCCGGCGACTGGTCGAGCTGGCGCAGGAGCAGGACTTCCTGATCCTCGCCGACGAGGTCTACCACCTCCTTACCTACGAGGGCTCCCCGCCGGCGCCCTTCGGCCGCTTTGCGGACACCGGTCGCGTCCTGGCCCTCGGCTCCTTCTCCAAGATCCTGGCGCCGGGTCTGCGCATGGGGTGGATTCACACCGGTCCCGAGCTCATGCGGCGCATCACCAGCGCCGCCGTGCTGGACAGCGGCGGAGGGGTGGCGCCGGTCACATCCGCTCTGGTTCAGGCCGCCCTCACCGAGGGCCGGTTGGAGGACCACCTGGCGCACCTCCGGCGGGAGTACGCCCGCCGCCGGGATGCACTCCTCGCGGCGCTGACCGGCCTCCATGGGCCGCCGGACTCGTCTGCGTCCGCGGACCTGCAGCTCTCCCGCCCCGCCGGGGGATACTTCATCTGGGCGACGCTCCCGAAACACCTCCCCGCGGAGTCGCTTCTGGAGCGCGCCGCCGCCGCGGGAGTCTCCTTCTTACCGGGGTCGCGCTTCTCCGTGATCGGCGGCCTGACTCATCATATGCGTCTGAGCTTCTCCTACTACGACTCCGACCACCTTGCCGAAGGCGCCCGACGGCTGCTGTCGGTCGTGCGTGAGGCTTAGGCCGTAGGCATCGGCCGAGC
>CAZZIE010000354.1:0-1675 GCA_964654185.1 uncultured Spirochaetaceae bacterium
TTGCACTTCTGGGGACTTCCTCCCTGCAGAAGTGGGGAATTCTCAGTTGCAACTCGGGGGTGCGGACAATTTCTTGGACTGATTTCACGCCGCAAACCCAAGGCGTGCGCGATACTGGACGGGACTCAACCCGCCAAGTGAGAGCTTGATTCGCTTCTCGTTGTACCAGCGTATGTACTCATCTACAAGCTCAATGAATTGCTCCATGGTGACGCCTTGCCAGCTGCGGTTGTAGAACATCTCGGTCTTCAATCTGCCGAAGAACCCTTCACACGCAGCGTTGTCGGCAGTGCACGCCTTCTTCGACATTGACCGCGTAAGTCCGGCTTTGGCCATTCGCTCGATCCATCCTGGCCACCGGTAGTGGGATCCACGGTCGGTATGCACTATGGGGTATTCATCCGGGGCCAGCGTGGTAACCGCAAGATCGAGCATGCTGTTGACGAGCTCCGCGTCAGGACTGGTGGCGATGGTCCAACTCACTATGATGCCGTCATGGCAATCAATCATCGGCGAGAGATAGGCTTTTCCAGCAGGAATCTGAAACTCGGTGATGTCAGTCAGCCACTTCTCAGCCGGTGCCTCGGCATGAAAATCACGCTGCACGACATTTGAAACTGATGGTGTGATTTCTCCTAGATAGGCACTGTACCGGCGTCTACGTTTCGAAATGACAATGAGCTGCTCCTCCGCCATGATTCGACGTATTACCTTCTCGGAAACGATGGTGCCGATGTGACGAAGCATCGTGTGTACCCGCCGGTATCCGTAGACTCGCCGATTCTCCTCAAAGACACGAGCTACTTCCGTACGAACCTCGTGATAGCGATCTGGAAGCTGAAGGCGGGCTACATGGTAGAAATAGCTGGAACGTGGCAGGGAAAGCGCGTCCAACAGCTCTACGACCCTGTACGTGGCTCTCAGGGCATCAATCAGCAGGGTCTTCTCGCGATTCGTCAGATCGCGCGGATTGATGCCCCGATCTTTTTGCAACAGCTCATTGGCTTTGACCAGGATATCGTGCTGAAGCTGCAACTTGTGGACGCGCTGTTGCAACTCCTTGAGCTGACGCTCAAGTTCATCTGGCGTGGCCGCGTCGTTTCGGCGATTTTTCACCATCGGCCCCTCCTCTTCGAGGAGCTGATTTCGCCATGCATAGAGCTGAACACGGCTGACGCCAACGTGGGCGGCCACCTCAGCTGCCGAGCCCTCTCTCGTACAAAGATCGATCACGGCCTGTCGCTTCTCGTGTTCAGAGAATGTCTCAGGACGCCGTCGTTGTACAGTCGCTTTCCGAATACCTGGACACTGTTCATGAACCCACTGTCGAAGCGTCTCGCGACTGGGGTATCCGAGTTCGCGGACTGTAAACGCCAAGCAGTGACCGTGCTGAGTATAGTGGTCGACAGCGACACGCTGCTGTTCCGCTGTGAACTTTGGACTACGCGGCTTTCGGGACGGAAGGGCCCCTGTCGCCGCGTACACCAGGTGCCACCGCTTCAACATCTTGCGGGACGGATATCCCAGGGCTCGAATCGTTGGTGCTGCCCTCAAGCCATTGTTCACGTAGAGCAACACAGCTTTCAACTTCTGATCGTGTGAAAACACGGACTATCTCCTCAAGAGTAGTCCAAGTTTTTGTCCGCACCCCCCTCTGGGCACTAGAAGTGTGCAT
>CAZZIE010000355.1:0-1675 GCA_964654185.1 uncultured Spirochaetaceae bacterium
CTCGAGCCGAGCTAATCCCGCGCAAAGCCGCGGAGGCAAGGCCTCGAGCGCCCTTTGCAATGCCTGATCCGCTGCGGGCATATCGGACCAATCCAGCATCCCGAACATCACCATGAATCACCACCGGAACGATTTGTGTTGTCCAGGAAGGCGTCCTACCCAATCCGGAACGAAAAAAGTTGTTGCTTCATCATCCATCTTGCAGTAGGATATTGCAACACCAAGCTAAAACGCTGAGAGATTGCATTCTGGCGTTACAGCTAGTACAGATTAAGCTTTGGAAGCATTGAGGAGCTAGGAACATGAGCGCCAAGAAGACGTATATCAAGCCGGAACTCGTGAGCCACGGCACCATCAACGAACTGACCAATGGAATCAAGTTCGACCTGGATCCGGGAGATGGTGACTTTTACGGCAGCAAGGACAACCCCATCGGCTATCTCGGTACCTGATACAATCATTGACTGATGGCGGTTCTTGTGCGCGAGCGCGGGGACCGCCGACATAACACGTTCGGGCTCCTGGCACAATCTGGGGTCCGTTTGTTTGTGTTCATCAGCACCCGTCGTGCAACTAACCACACGATTGGTCGCGAAACGCTGGGTCCAGTGCGAGCCCATCAAATCCGAAACAACCACCCGAATCGTTCAAGAAGCGAGTCCTCTGGTCGGTATCCGCGGTGAAATCGACTTCACCATGTTGCTGGGGGAAGGGGTGACAACCGTGCTCACGTATACTGCTCACGGCCTGAGCATCCGCTCGGAATTCCCGATTCCCGAGTTTTCGACTTCTATTGATCCCAGGTCAGGGCCCGATATCATCATCCGCCGATCCGAACTCCCCGGCGGTAACGAACAAGATCCCACGGGAGCAGGCCGGGCATACCATCTGAGTTCGAGAGAATTTCTGTATGTCAACGGGCAGTGTGGTCGCTTTCTGGTCAGGAATGGAGACGAGATCATCGTCGATCCCGATCCGGAAGTCGAAGATCGGGTGTGGCGGCTATCGCTCTTCGGTGCAGCACTGGGGCTCCTGCTCATCCAGCGAGGCTACCTGATGCTGCACGGGGGAGCGGTCGCATTTCCCGCCGGTACGGCGCTCCTGCTGGGCCCGAGCCTCATGGGGAAATCAACGCTCACGTCCGAGCTCTGCTTGCAGGGGGGACGTCTGCTCACTGACGACGTGGTCTCCATCGAGACGTCGGCCTCTCCCCCCATGGTCATGCCCGGCATCCCATTCATAAAACTCTGGCCTGATACAATCTCTCATGCTCCGGACGGAGCCTGGACAAGGGCGCTACACCCCGATTTCAGCAAGCTTGGCCACCGGGTCGAGGACGGGACCCTCGCCGACCCGACACCGGTTGGCAGAATCTACGTCCTGGCTGTGGGCGAGAAGCTCGAAAGCGAACCGATTTCTGGCGTCGAAGCGTTCAAGGCCCTGATGGCTTCTCTTTACGCGACGAGATACGGCGAATCATTCGTTTCCGGCCTGGCGGGTCATGAAACCTTGGTCAAGATGACCCGCCTCCTCGACCACGCCACTGTGACTGTTCTTCGCCGTCCTCGCGATCTCGGGTTGCTTCCTGAAACGGCTGCGATGATCGCTGGAGAGCTCACACCAGAAGCCTGCGACCCGCCTGGGCTCGCAAGGCGTTAGCCCGATCGCCGCTCGA
>CAZZIE010000356.1:0-1154 GCA_964654185.1 uncultured Spirochaetaceae bacterium
CCAATGACGACCGCCACCTTGGCCTCGGGGACGTCCACGCCCTCGTCAAGCACGCGGTTGGCCACGAGCACGGGGAACCGGCCGTCGGCAAAGCCCTCGAGGATGGCCAGTCTCTCGCGTTTCTTCGTGTGCGAGAGGATTGTCGGCACGAGGAACCGCTTGGAGACCTCGATGGCCATCGCGTTGGAGCCGGTGAAGACGATGATCGGCTGGCCGTAATGCAGGCGGAAGATGTCCTCCAGGACGCGGAGCTTCTCAGCGGCCCGGTCCTCGATGGACTGCTTCAGGTAGTAGGCCTTCTGTGCATGGCGGGCCTGCGGATCCTTGCCCGATTCTTTGCACAGGTGCTGCCAGCCGTAGCCGGGGGTATCCTGGCGACGGGAAGCGATGAAGTGCCGTACGGTCCGGCTGCACTGGTCGTATGTCGCCTGCTCGATGTCGGTCAGGGCGACCGGGATGCGCACGACATCGAAATCCGCCAGCGTCTCCCCTCTGGCCCGACGGAAGGGCATCCGGTACGCGACCGGTCCAACGAGCCAGTCCAGATCCGCATGCAGGCCGTCGGACCGCTCCGGCGTGGCGGTCAGGCCCAGGCGCATGACCGCGGTGCTGAGGATGGCCGCCTCGCGCCGGCACCGACCGGGCAGGTGATGCTCCTCGTCGAAGATCAGCAGGCCGAAGCCTGCACCCATCTTATCCATGTGGATGTACGCGCTGTCGTACGTCGTCACCGTCACCGGGCGGATATTGAACGTGCTGTCGCCCACGATCCCGGCGTCGTATCCGAACGTTGCCAGGATCCGCCGGTGCCACTGGTACATCAGGTCGCGGACGGGCGCGACGACGAGCGTCGCCGTCCGCGTCCGGGCCATGGCCGCAAAGGCCACCTCCGTCTTGCCGGTCCCGGTCGGCATGATGACCTGCCCCCGCCCGCCGGCTTCCATCCAGGCGGCCAGCGCCTCCTCCTGCTCCGACCGCAATTCCCGCAGAGCCAGCTTGGGCCAGTTCACCGCCACCGGCGCCGGAACCTCATCCCGGAACCCCGCCCCAAACTGACGATACAGCGCCTCCCGCGCGGCCGCATAGCGGATCGCATCGCACCGCCAGGCTCCTACCCTTGCATCCCATTGCCAGACAGAGCCCTCGTCGGACAT
>CAZZIE010000356.1:1164-1652 GCA_964654185.1 uncultured Spirochaetaceae bacterium
CGGTCGAACGACAGGCTTACGGATTGTCCGTGGGCTCTCTGCATCATCAAGGCCAATGATACCGCCTCCACGCGCATTCCGCTATCCGGAGGGCGTGCGAGCGCGTCCTGTTGGCAAAGATGGTGCGTGATACGCACCGCCTCTTCTCACGGGCTCAGTACCACATGCGAAGCGCGCCGGGCAGGACGCGGAAGCGAAAGGAATCCCCGTCCCGCGCTATGTTGCCGTCGATGTGCAGGTAGCGCTTCTTCCCGGTCTTGATTTCGATTTCTCTCGCCTGCCTGGGGGTCTCGGCCTCCGTGCCCGTGAAGCGCGACTTGGCGAGACCGGCGGCGATCTGCGCCCAGCCTTCATCGAGGACGCGCAGGTGGAGGTAGCCGTCGTCGAAGACCGCTTTGGGGACGACCTCCATCTTGTAGCCGTAGTAGGGGATCTTGGTGACGATCGCAGTGGCGACGTTGGAGGCATCGAGGGGCTCGCCGTCGACG
>CAZZIE010000357.1:0-1643 GCA_964654185.1 uncultured Spirochaetaceae bacterium
GGACATGCGAGCGGGCTACGTCGGCGGCATGGACATTCCGCTGATCCACAAGTTCCACGCAGGGTACATGGCCGGCGCCATGTACGTTGATCCCGACCTGCGCGAAGAGGGTGCAATCATGGGCCAGTACATTGGCCAGGACCCGAGCGCCTTCCAGGATCCCCAGACTGCCGAGCAGATTGCCCGGAACATGTTCAACAATGATGCAGGTATTGTGTATCACGCAGCGGGCGCTTCCGGCGCAGGCGTCTTCCAGGCCGCCTACGACGCGGACCAGTGGGCAATCGGCGTCGACTCCGATCAGGGTCTGATCTACGCCGAGCCCGACAACGCCCAGCAGCAGGCGATTGCCGAGCACATCCTGACCTCCATGCTGAAGCGTGTCGACCGCTCGGTCTTCCTGCTCTCACAGGAGTACATCGAGAACGAAGGTGAGGTCGACGGCGGGTATGTGACCTACGGCCTGGCCGACGACGGTGTAGGCGTTGCGGTGAACGAGTACAACGAAGATCTCGTGGAGCCGTACATGTCGGAGATCAATGAGCTGAAGCAGATGGTCATTGACGGTGAGATCTCCGTCCCGCAGGACGACGCGAACATTCCGCAGTGGAAGGAAGAGACCTTCTAGCATTAGTATTGTCGAAGTCCGAGGGGCCGCCTGAGGGCGGCCCCTTCTACATACGGACGGGACACGGCACGTCCGCGGGAACATAGGAGCCGAGCATGGCCTTGTTGCAGATGGAAGACATCACCAAGACCTTCCCGGGGGTTGTCGCGAACGACGGTATCTCCTTCGACCTGAATCCCGGAGAGATACACGCCCTCGTTGGCGAGAACGGCGCCGGCAAGACCACCTTGATGAAGATCCTCTACGGACTGTACAAGCCCGATCACGGGAAGATCCTGGTACACGACGGCGAGGTCTCCATTGCCAACCCCAAAGATGCCATTCGCAAGGGCATCGGCATGGTTCACCAGCACTTCACGCTGGTCCCCGTCTTCACCGTCAGTGAGAACATCCTTCTGGGTGACGAAATCCCCGAGAAAATCGAGAAGCCTGCCGAGGGGCGCGACTCCTTCCTGGAAAAACTGCGAGACATCTTCTTCCTCGACCGCAGCCGTGCCGAGGGGCGCATGAAGCGGATCATGGAGGAGAGCAAGATCACCGTCGAGCTGAAGGAGATCACCGAAGAGCTGCCCGTCGGTATTCAACAGCGCGTGGAGATCTTGAAGGTCCTCTACCGCGGTGCGGAGATCCTCATCTTCGACGAGCCCACGGCGGTTCTGACGCCCCAGGAGATCCGGGAGCTCTTTGCGACCTTCCGGAGCCTTGCCGAGCAGGGCCGCGGCATTGTCTTCATTACCCACAAGCTGGATGAGGTCCTGGAGATCGCCGACCGCATTACCGTGATTCGCCGGGGGAAGATCATCGAAACCATGCCGCGCGAGGGGGCCACGAAGCAGCAGATTGCCGAACTCATGGTCGGCAAGCCGGTCCTGCTCAGTGTCGACAACCCGCCGGCCGAACCCGGTGAGGTGGTACTGTCGGTCAGGGACGTGACCTATACGACTCCGGAGGGCAGAAAGGCCCTGGACGCCATCAACTTCGAGCTGCGCCGCGGCGAGATCCTCGGCATTGCCGG
>CAZZIE010000358.1:0-1626 GCA_964654185.1 uncultured Spirochaetaceae bacterium
GATGTCGTCTGCGAGCCTTTGGTAGGCAATGTCAAAGTTCGTGGACAGTGTTTGCAGCAGGCCGTCGACGTCACCGGACCGGAAAACGCCCGCGACATGGATTCCCTTTGCCTCCTCGTCGAGGAACTTGAAGCGGATTGGCGTGTAGCGGCTGATGTCCGCCAGGGCCGCTTCCAGCGTTTCGCCTTGAAACACCAACCTGCCGTCACGCCACGCAAGCCTCGCGTCCAATGTGGATTCATCGACTGCGGATATGGACGCGCCGGCATCCGCGAATACGCCGATCTCGCCTTGATGGAGCTCACTACCACTATTCATCAACGATGGGGGAGTGAGTGCGTCAATGGAACTGGTTGTCGTCGTGCCGGTGGTCGTGCCAACCCGTACTATGCCTTCCTTGACCACGACTTCTGTGACACCTGCCCGTGCCTGATAGACACTGAAACTTGTGCCAACGACCTGTACAATATGCACCCCTGAGCGAACGCTGAAGGGTCGGTAAGAATCCAGTGCTACATCGAAGTGTGCTTCGCCGCGGTCGAGTATTGCCAGGCGCCCGCTCTCTGTGAACACAACGCGCACTTGGCTGTCCGTATTGAGAGCCACTTCTGACCCATCTTGCAGCTTGATTGTTGACCGCTCTCCGACCCGGGTTTCGTATACGACCACCGGCGGGGCAGATGTTGGCGAGACGCCAGGTGCTATCGCACCTGAAAAGTAGGCGAGGCCCAGTAACACTGCGAGAAGGAGACCCGCTGCGAGGCCGTACCTGCGGCTAGTAGGCGGCCGTGCTACGCGACGGGCTTCCGGCGCTGGCGCCAATTCAGCAAGTACATTGAGCCTGTCGCTGAGCCCCGCGAGCTCCAGGAATAGTGCCCTTGCCTCTTCTTCGCTAAGAAACTCGTCGAACGCCAACTTCTCGGCCTCCGTGAGTCCACGATCGAGGCGCGCTACCCAATGGCTAGCCTCATCAAGCATTTGTTCCCGCACGGTTGCAGTGTGGTGCCCTGTCATCGTTTCCTCTTTCTTGCACCGCGATCGCCGATGCGGGTGACCGATGCCGCGACGACGGTCGATTCCTGTTCTTCCTTTAGATAAAGGTAAGTAAGCTTCAATCCGCGCGCCACGTGCTTCTCGACTGCGCTTTCCGATATCGATAGGCTCTTGGCTATCTCTCTCTGTGAGAAACCATAGACCTTATGCAGCACAAAAACGCGACGACATTGCGGCGGTAGTTCGTGAACGGCGCTGCAGAATTCACCGAACTCCTCGGCTGATGTTGCCTCCCGGTATGTCGGGTCGTCTTCTGCCAGTTCCATAACACCCGCCGCACCCTCGACGTCGGCGTGTCCATCGGCCAACCGAGATTCCGCTCTCTTCACGTGATCCAGGGCCAGATTCCTGGCGGTGCGGTATACAAAAGACTCCGGGTTCTCGATCATCGTGCTGTTCTTCACGTCCTGAAGACGCAGAAACGTCTCTTGCACCACGTCCTCCAGGTCACGCTGAGGTACGATGCCGGCGATGGAACGGGCTACCTTCGAACGCATGCCAATGAAGGCAGCAACCAGATTGTGTTTCTTCTCAACCATGACGTTCCAGGCACGCACGGGAGTAGGACTAGTC
>CAZZIE010000359.1:0-1610 GCA_964654185.1 uncultured Spirochaetaceae bacterium
ACAGGACGCATGTCGCCATCGAAGTGTTTCGGCGACTGCCGTTCGCCAAGGACTTCGTCGTGCCGAAACGCCGTTGCGTGATGGAATACAGCTTCGCCTGGATCATGATCCCGCCGACTCGCCCGAGACGACAAACGTTCATCTGCGTGGCCGAGGTCCTTGTCACCGTCGCCGCCATCGCAACCCTCGTCACACGGCTGCCGTGACTCTTCTCAAGCGCGCTCTGATACCGGCGCGCTTATTGAATGATCTTTGCGATCCACGGCTGAAGGCAGAGCGATCTCAGGCGGTCTGCCTCGTCGAGGAGGGCGTTCCAGGCTTCGCAGCATGCGTCGATGATGGCCTCGGCGTCCGAGAGCAGGCGCAGGCTCAGGTACCGCTCGCGCAGGTACAGCCAGACCCGCTCCATAGGGTTCAGCTGCGGCGAGTAGGGCGGCAGCGGCACCAGGGTCACGTTGGGCGGGACGAGGAGAGCCCTGGCGCGGTGCCAGCCGGCGCCGTCGAGGACCATGACGGCGTGTTCGTCCGGGTCGAGCGTGGCGGCGAAGCGGTCGAGGAAGATCTGCATCGCCGTGGTGCTCACCTCGGGCAGGACCAGCGCGAAGGCAGCCGAGCCGTCGGCTCGGGCGGCACCGAACAGGTACGTGAAGGAGAAGCGTCGGTCCTGTCGCCCCGGAGCCCGCTCGCCCTTCAACCACCAGCGATGGCACAGCCGCCCCTTCTGGCCGACGCGCATCTCGTCCTGGAACCACAGGACGATGCGCTTGTCCGGATGGGCTTCGGCGGCTTGCTTCAGGGCCTTCGGGAGCCCCTTTTTTCGAACTCGTCCCGAGCCCTTGGGGAGGTTTTCGGGTGGATTGGCCGGGCCTTCTGCCGTGAGAAGCCTTCCCGCCGCAGGATGCGCGACAGGCTTTGCGGCGTGATCATCTTGCCGAAGCGCTCCGCGACGAAGGCGGCGAGGTCCCGCAGCGTCCAGGCCGAGACGCCGTCGCCCTTGGGATCGGGGCCCTTGAAGATCCGCTCGGACAGCACCGCCAGTTCGCCCTCGGTGAGAGCGGGCCGCCGCCCCGAACCGGGGCGGTCGACGAGGCCCGCCAGCCCTTCGGCGTTGTACCGGATCACCGCGTCCCGCAGCGCCTGGCGCTCCATTCCGGCCGCGGCGGCGGCGTCGGCACGGCTCATCCCGTCGAGCGCGTTGGCGATCGCGAGCATCCGCTTCGCCGTTCGTACCGAGCGCTCCCGAAAGGCCAGATCCCTCAGCTGTCGCGCAGACAGCGAGCCGTCGATCGCCAATCCTCGTCCCATCTCTCGCCTCCGCGAATCATCCCGATCCGCTCGAGGGAATCAGAGCCGCGCCGCAAAACCGTTACCGAGTCACCGGGAAAGCGCGGCGGTATAACGATGCGATTTCTTTGAACGTATTCGCATCACCTTCCTTGTTGGCCCGGCGGCATGTCCGCCGGGTCTCTTTTCATTCGCACTGACAACCGTACTCAATACAAGGGAGCCGATAGATAGAAATCACAAAAATCCATTAAATTCGAGGTAAATGCAGATGAATTCGAGGGGTAACCATGAAGACGTATAATATCGATGGGATCCGCCGAACC
>CAZZIE010000360.1:0-1596 GCA_964654185.1 uncultured Spirochaetaceae bacterium
GGTTCTCTGCCTCATCTCCGGGGCAGGAGCTGAAACCACCATAGCCGGCGCGGCCCGGTGGGCTTCCGGCGTTGTCACGAAACCGGTTGACCACGCGCAGCTCCGCGCGACGCTGGCGCACGCTCTTTCTGCAGCGCGCTCCGAACCAGCCACTGAGGGAGCGGGGGCCGATAGCCAAGCGAAGACGCGCTTCATCGCGACTCTGGCGCACGACCTGCGCACGCCCTTGAACGTCGTCGCCGGCTTCGCGAACCTTCTGCTGCAGGAAGAAACCGACGAAGACAAGCGAGAGAAGCTGCAACGCATTCATGATGCGACGAATCTGCAGATCGAGCTCCTTCGGGACGCCCGAGACGTGTCGCATTCCCAGGCAGGGCAGGTGCCCGTATCCATGTACACGTTCTCCATTCGCGGACTGATCGAATCCGTCGCGTCCCTCTTCCGACTCCGCGCGCAGGAGGCACAGTTGGATTTCTCGGTTGATGTGGACGAGCGGGTGCCTCGCTATCTGTACACGGACGGACGGCATTTGAAACAGGCGGTCATGAACCTGCTCTCCAATGCGTTCAAATTCACGCACGTCGGAGCCATCACCGTCGTAGTGGAATTCGCCGAGAGGGAGCTGCTCGTGAAGGTTGCGGACACCGGCCCCGGGGTTCCCGTCGATGAGCAAGAGCGCATCTTCTCGCCTTTCCGGCGCGGACGGACCGAGCAGACAGGGGGCAGTGGGGTCGGGCTCTACGTTGTCAACGAGATTGTCGACGCACTCGGCGGCAGCATCGACCTCCGCAGCTCGGCGGGTGAAGGAAGCGTCTTCGAGCTTCGCATTCCCTGCGAAAGCGGATCGACTTCGGATTCGCTCGATGCCGGGATCTGGCCGGATGCTGACGCAATCGTTGGCAGATGGCGAGCGCGTGCGGGGGAGAGGGATCTGCCGGTGTCGATTGTGGATGAGGCAATCGACGTCTTCATTGACCGCACCGGATACATGGAGAATGCCCGGTTCGATGGCAACCTCGAACGGGTCAGGCAAATCGCCCACGAGCTGAAAGGCATGGCAGCGAACGTCGGTATGGACGAAATACACGGCCCGGCAAGCCGTATTCTGAAGTTTGCTGGAGAAGAGTCCGGTCAGCCGGTCAGAGCCTATTCGGAGGTGCAAAAGCTCGAGGAACTCCGGCGCAAGCTGCAGTCGGTACGGTCGGTGCCGGACGATGGGGCTCTCTCTACATCGAACAACCTCCCGTTACGGGCGCTTGTGGTGGACGACAACCGGCCGAACCGGCGGTTACTGCGTACCTACCTCGAGCGGCTTGGAATGCGCGTCGAGGAGGTGGCGCAGGGAGATACTGCCGTCGAGAAGATCACATCTGATCCGCCCGACCTCGCGCTCGTCGACCTCGACCTGCCGGTCGTCTCCGGCCGCGACGTGGTACAGCAACTGCGCCACTCCGAGCAGGCGGGGCGAACGCGCTTCATCGCAGTCTCGGGGTACTCATTCCCGCCGGGCGCGGTCGAGCTGCGTGAGTTCGACGCGTACCTGCTCAAGCCGGTGGGTGAGGATGACCTTCACATGACGGTTCAGCGCCTTGCGGC
>CAZZIE010000361.1:0-667 GCA_964654185.1 uncultured Spirochaetaceae bacterium
GCGCCGCATTCCGGCGCGCGCAGCGCGCCGGAACGTTGCGGCTCTGCGGGCCCGCGCATGCGGGTTCCGTAGCAGTCGCTTGTTCGACGGTCAGATATCCAGCTCGAAGTATCCGCTCTTGTCGAGATTCTCAAGGGCATCTCGGACTTCGTCTGTCTTCTTTCGGATTCGTGGCCACGACGTGGTCGAAAGGACAAGAATCCGAATAATGCGTTTGCTCAGATTCTGCTGGTATCTGAGATTCGTGTCGGTCGTGATGAAGGCATCGTAGTGGCTTGACTCGGCCTGATTGAGAAGGTCTCCGTTCTGGAGTCGGGACCAGCCGCATTCGTTTGCCGTGTCAACAACGTGGGGATGAAGGTGACGCCTGAGCGGAACAGGAGTGCCCTGGTCAAACAGCACCTTCATGCCGGCGTCGCCACAAGGAGATCTGCAGAGACGTACTCGAGCACGGTGTCAACCTGTCGCCGTGTGACACCGGGGAACCACTCCAGAAAGTCGTCCACAGACGCACCGCCCTCGATATTCTCGAACAAGGCACGTACTGGTACCCTTGTCCCCTGGAAGACCCATGCGCCACTGACTTTCCCTGGCTCTCGCTCCACCACCGGGCAGTTGTTCCAATCCGTGTTCATGTTGATATTCTGCCACAGAGGGAGGCGAGGCT
>CAZZIE010000361.1:677-1546 GCA_964654185.1 uncultured Spirochaetaceae bacterium
ATCCATCAGGTGGCTTGCCTGGGTTCTTCTTCATGTGAGCCTTTCTCATCGAGTGCCGAACGTCGGGGCTGTCCGGCCAGGGAACCGCGACGCGGGTCACTGGTCCGCGACGAGCCCATGGTTGGCTGATTCCTTCTGCTTTTGCTCAAATATTATGTACACGTAGAAGAATATGCCACCGATAAGATCGAAAATAAGTCCGATAAGACACCAAAGCCATTTGGACTGGTGCAAGCGCTTGGCCTCCAAATACAGCCAAGACCCGACGGTTATCGGTAAACGTCTCGCCGATTCCCGACACGGACGACGCAGACGATGAGTCTGTCGTCCTCAATCTCATATAGGATTCGGTAGTCCCCTTGCCGGAGGCGGTAACGCTCTTGCCCAGAGAGCTTCTTGCTGCCCGCTGGGCGGGGATCGTCCGCAAGGGACTTGATAACGGCAACAATGCGGCGGGCGTCCTTCTTGGGGATGCCTCTCATATCCTTCGACACGGACTTCCGGACGACGACTCTATATTGTGCCATCGTGCTTCAGCCCTTTCACGAAGTCCTCGAAATCAACGGTTAGTTCGTTCGCTCGTTCGTCAAACGTGGCGAGGTCGCGGGCATCATCGGCGAGCTCGTCTCGAACGGCGTCGTTGATCAGTTCAGAAACCGACCGCGAGGTCTCGACGGATTGCAGGCGAAGCGCCTTGTGTAGGACCGGGTCAAGATAGACTGTTGCGCGTTTCGTCAGTGTGCTCATTTTGCACCTCCATTCACAACATCATAGCGCTACCACGTTATAACGTCAATCGACTATTCTTCTATGAATCGAACGTCGCGCATCGTAAGCGTCCGACAGCGGTCCTTGTTGACGGATGAGCG
>CAZZIE010000362.1:0-1543 GCA_964654185.1 uncultured Spirochaetaceae bacterium
GTCAATAACGTAATCCTGGAGTACCGCATGACCATGAGGGTGCACAAATGAGTAGCAAGACGATGACGCAGATTGACCAGTTGTGGAACGTGCCGAAGCAGGACATGGCGGCACTGGCCGATGTGCTGGACCCCACCCGCAAGGAGCCGGAGGTGGGGTATCAATTCAGCAACGGGCGCAAGTTTCTCCGGCCGCATAATCCGTATGGGTGGGCTGACGATGAGTAGGGTTGCGGCGGCGCGATTCAAAGAGGACCTGTCGATCGACGACTGGGGGGTTATCCGGGAGCAGTTGCGCATGGAGAAGGCGTTCGGCTACGTGCCGGCGTATGCCTCCAACCTGCCGGACCTGCACTTGGCCGCGGATCAGGTGCAATGGCTGTTGCGGGCCTTTCCGGGGTACGGGTGGAAGGTGCAGGTGCGCGACGGGCTGCTCACGTGCGTCAACGACGACCTGGCGCCGGACTACGGGTTCAATCTCAAGCTCACCATGCTCGACAATGATGGCAAGGTCATTCGCCGGTTCGGATCCAAGCTGCTGGAGATGTTCGGCATGCCTGAATCGTTCAAGGTCGACCACTGGCTGGACGCACCGAAGACACAGAGAGGGGCGCTGATACGGCTATGACGATGGACAACACCGCACCGCTCGAAGGCGACCTGCTGGAGACCGAAGCGCCGGAGGACATACGCGACTATCTGGAGATGGCGGCCCGGGCGTATCGCACATCCACCGACTACCTGAACAGCAACTACCGCAAGCGCTGGGAGCGGGGGTTGCACAACTTTCAGGGCAAGCACCCTCCGGGCAGCAAGTACCTCACCGATCGATACAAGCACCGCTCCCGCCTGTTCCGGCCCAAGACCCGCACCAGCATCCTCAAGGGCGAGGCCGCCCTGGCGGCGGCCCTGTTCAGCACCGAGGACGCCGTCTCCATCGAGGCGCACGACAAGAGCAACGAGCAGCAGGCCACCGAGGCCGAGTTCTGGCATTCTCTCCTCAACTACCGGCTCACCAAGTCCCTGCCGTGGTTCCGCCTCACCATGGGCGCGTACCAGGAGACCGGCATACGAGGTGCGGTGGTGGCCAAGGTGGAGTGGGACCGGCGAGAGGAGCAGCAGTATGAGCCCCTGACCCTGGGGGGCGCGCAGCTTCTGTACGAAGACAACACGCCGGCGATGCGGTCCACCCCGGAGGTCATCAAGAACGAGCCCCGTGTCCGGCTGGTGGAGATCGAGAATCTCCGCATCGACCCCGGCGCGGACTGGACGGACCCCATTGGTTCGAGCCCCTACGTGATCGAGCTCATCCCGATGTACATCTGCGATATCCTGGACTACATGGACGCCGAAGACCCGGAAACCGGGGAGCCGTATTGGCACGCGTACACCAAGGAGCAGATCGCAGCGGTTACGGGAGACCAGGAGGACAAGCCGAGGCGGCCCGACGAGGAGAACCGCTACGACCCGAATCAGGACGTCACGGACTTTGATATTGCGTGGGTGCACCTCAATTTCATGCGCGTGGACGGCGAGGACCTGAT
>CAZZIE010000363.1:0-1523 GCA_964654185.1 uncultured Spirochaetaceae bacterium
ACGGTGCGGATACCGTATTATGCGATACGGGACCTGGCGCAGGCAAATCAACAGGGTTGTGGGTAGGTTAGGTCGCGCCGGGCATAGACGGAACAACGCCGGATCCGCTCCAAACGGACACTGGATTCGCCGTAAGCGTGTTGTCCGGGAATGTGATATCGGAGAATATGCGCAATCATGTCTCGGGGATCACGGGAGCTCCTCGCTCGGAATGTTAAACGCGGACGAAAACGACTCGCCATTTCCCAGCACCGCCTCGCCGAACTTGCCGACATGCCGGTGCGGTCCTTAAGCGAAATCGAAGTGGGACGCAGCTTCCCGGGACCGGAACGGCTCGATCGGATCGCCATGGCCCTCGGGGTACAACCGTTCCAGCTCTTCCTGAACGAGGAGGCCTGGGATGTACACGACAAATTCGAAGCCATGGTCACCCTGGCTCGGGACATCAAGTCTCGCGTGACTTCCACCATTGACGACACGCTGAACAGCCATTTGCAGTAGGGCCGGTTTACGGACTACTCCGTCGTGCCGATCATTGTAGAATGATGAAAGTCGGCATCTTCGTTGGGGACGACTGTACGGAGGGTGTGCAGAGTCTTCTCAAAGCGCTGGAGCGCCGCGACATACCCGCGTCTGCTTTTCGCCTTTCTCACGCCTGGTCCGATGTCCACACTGATGAGATTCGCCACAACTTCGCGACCATTACACACGCCGTCCTTTTCGTGTCGGAAGGGTGTACCAGTGCCAGCTGGTTCCCCTTTGTGGCGGGGTTCTGCATGGGCCGTGATCTCACGGTTGTCCTCTTCAACGGTGATGCATCTCCACCGGCATTTCTCAGCGGCTACGAGCGCTTCACCAACACAACGGCTCTGAGCGATTTCCTTGAGCAGGAGCTACTTATCTACCAGAAGGCACAGCGCGTCGAGGCGGCACAGGCCGAGCTTCGAGCAGCGGGATTTCCTGCAACGGAACGCTCTTTCGCCGACGCCGTTGAGCGGGGCAATTTGGAGGCCGTTCGGAACTTCCTGCGTGTCGGCATATCACCGGACGTTCGAGATGACAACGGGATTCCCGTGCTCTCCCTCGCCATTCGAGAGGGAAATCAGCACATCGTGCACCTTCTGATCGATCATGGAGCCGATGTCAACGCGGTCAGTGAGGACCGGGGAAACAGCCCACTCATGGAAGCGGCGACGCGCGGAGACGTGAAGGCGGTTCGCGCCTTGATCCAGGCGGGTGCGGATCCGGACCTGAAGACCAAGTACGATCAGACCGCGCTGATGCTGGCGATCGGAGAAGGCCATACCCAGGTGGTTCGAGATCTGCTCGATCACGGCGCCCACACCGATGCCGTGGACTACCTCGGCATGACTGCAGAGAAGTACGCCCGACTGTTTCGCAGCGACGAGATCCTCTCGCTCCTCGGAGCCGGGGAGGGCTGAGATTGCCCGACCTCCGCATTTCTTGGTAGGTGGCCCGAACCTTGGGGAACGGTGAAGCAGGAGAGAGTCTGGCGCAGTAGT
>CAZZIE010000364.1:0-1523 GCA_964654185.1 uncultured Spirochaetaceae bacterium
TGAGCGGCCCCCCACGGGTGATCCAGTTGCAATGTTAGCTGGGGATCAGGCTGGGCACCAGCGGTAGCCTGGCCGGTGGAGCCGCTCCCACGAGCGGAGCCGGCCAGGCGGGCGACGCGAGCACGGTGACCTCGGGAGCGGGTGCCCGATAGCCAAGGGCACTGTGCGGCCGAACAAGGTTGTAGTGACGTCGCCAGCTCTCGATCACGATGCGGGCCTCGGCGAGCGTGAAGAAGATCTCTCCGTCGAGCAGTTCGTCGCGCAGGCGCGCGTTGAACGACTCGATGTATCCGTTCTCCCATGGGCTGCCGGGCGCGATGTACGCCGTCTTTGCGCCCACGGCGTGGATCCACGACTGCACCGCCTTTGCGATGAACTCCGGGCCGTTGTCCGAGCGGATGTGCTCCGGAACGCCGCGCAGGATGAACAGGTCGGACAGCACGTCGATCACGTCCGTGCTCTTCAGGCGACGATCGATCCGGATGGCGAGGCACTCTCGGGTGAACTCGTCCACCACGTTCAGCATCCTGTATTTCCGCCCGTCATGGGTCCGGTCCTCGAGGAAGTCGTATGACCACACGTGGTTCCGCCGCTCCGCCCGCAGGCGGATGCACGAGCCGTCCTCCAGCCACAGCCGCGATCGCTTCGGCTGCTTCGCCGGCACCTTCAGCCCTTCGCGCCGCCAGATCCGTTCTACCCGCTTGGCGTTCACCACCCAGCCCGCCCGGCGCAGCATTGCCGTGATCCGGCGGTAGCCGTAGCGGCCGAATTGCCGCGCCAGCTCGATGATGTCCGCGGTCAACCGCGCCTCGTCCTCGCGGCCGCGGGGAACCTTGCGGTGGGTGGAGCGGTGCTGCCCCAGCGTGCGACAGACCCGCCGCTCGGAAAGATCGAACGTGCGCCGGACATGGTCGACGCACGCCCGACGGCGCGAAGGGCTCAGTAGTTTCCCTTTGCGGCCTCCTGCAGGATCAATTTGTCCAGCGTGAGATCCGAAATCGCTTTCCGGAGCCGGGCGTTCTCCTGCTCCAGATCCTTGATCCGCCGCACCTGATCGGTCTTCAGCCCGCCGTACTCCTTCCGCCAGCGGTAGTAGGTCACCTCGGTCACCCCGATCTGGCGGATCGCCTCCGCCATCGCCGTCCCCTGCGCCGTCAGCACCTCCACCTGGCGCAGCTTCGCGACGATCTCCTCCGGGCGGTGTCGCTTCCTCGGCATCCTCGGTCCTCCTCGTCCGGCCCCATGGAGCCATACCTCAGGGTGGACCACTCCGACGGGGGAGGCTCATCAGCCCTTCGCGCAGACGCGCAGACGCGCACCATCATGGGCCGCCGCGTCCGTGACCTTTCCCCGGCGAATGATGCCGTGCCGCCGGTCGATGGAGATGTGCGACTTGTACCCGAAGACCGGGATGGCGATGTCGATCTGCGGCCTGCCACTCTCGGCGGGCTTCGCCTTCGAGAACTTCATCGTCCAGCGGGCATCCGTGTCTTTCTGGCGGGCCTTCGCACGCTTGTCGGGCC
>CAZZIE010000365.1:0-1521 GCA_964654185.1 uncultured Spirochaetaceae bacterium
GACCGCGAAAACGGCCCGCATCCGGCCGTCTCGGGGCTTGGCATGACAGTTGCAAATACCTCGTGTCCCCCCGGGGGACTAACTACGGGCGGCGGGCCGGCGGTGCGCCGCCCTCCAGGAGGCCGACATAAAATGACGGGAAGGCAAAGGTTGTTCGCGATAGTGGGGGTGGTCGTCATACTATCAGGCTGTATGACGGTGAACATGGATGCGAAGGGCGAGATACCGGTTTCGATGAGTGGCGAACAAGTGCGCTCCTACCGCGTCGTCCGCAGCTTCCAGGAGACGGACCACGCCTGGTTTACGCTTTGGGACCTGGTCACCTTCGACGACGCCGAGGTCCGGCGAGTTGTGTATCGGGAAGTGAATAACGCCGGCGGCGACGCCGCCATCAATGTCTCCATCAAAGGGGAGACGACCTTTGTCGATGGCCTCATCCCGATTGGTGTAGGAGTCGGAACTGCGCTGATCGTCAGCGCGATCAACCCGTTTGCAGCGCCGTACGTGAGCTCAGTGGCCGCAGCGATGCTTTCACGGCGATCCTTCACCGTCAGCGGAGACATCATTGTCTATGAAGAATAGGTGATGGGCGATGGTAGTCGGAGAAAGGCTGATAGACATTGCGGTGGACCATGTCGACGGATAACTCCGCGCCCATAATCGCCGGCTTTCGGCTCCACGGAGTGGCTGGAGTGAGCCGTGAAGAAACGCAGTGCACAATCGTGAGAACTGCAGCGTTGCGGTCGCTGGCGACTCATGTTATCAATTGAGGGGAGGGTATCCGCCATGCCCGCGCTCGGAATGTTTGGAGAGAAGGTAGAAGAACGTGGAGATTTCTCTCTGAAATGTTTCCCCTTCAGCTTTCGCGCGTTTCGGGATCTCAAGAAGGCGCGCTATCATGCCCACGGACCTGACGATAGCCCTTGCCTATACCGACAGCCACTGAACTGCTACCGTAGGAGAACCGAGCATGGCAGAACACCTGAGTGAGCTTGCAAAGCTGCGCATCCTTGTTGCGCATCTTGGAGAACACACGAACCCACCGTGGTGGCCAACGCAGTTCACGACGCACGCCGGGCTCACGTTCTCGCGGCAGAACTTTCCCCGCACCTGGGCCTCGGCTGCAATCAACGGAGCTGTACACGCCGCACAGGCGGTGCACGACGAGCGTATCGGGAAGCAGGGTACGCGCCACCTGTTTCGCTTCGACGGCGGGCTCGAGCGTGAGGTCCACAGTGAGATCCTTCACGGTGATCAGGAAGAGATAGCCCGGCTCGTTGCTGACGGCGAGACGGCGCTCGAGAACGTTCGGGCGCTGGTTCGCCAGACCGTCTCGGCAGCGCCGGGGCCCGTCCAGGTGGGCAGACTCGGCACCGAAGACGATCCGGAGATCATCTCTGACATTGCCGCGCACTACCTCGACGCGTTCGAGCGAGGCGAGCTGGTCTTTCCGTACCTGGCGGGTGGGGGCGCATGAACACGGGGCGCTACACGACCGAGCTCATGAAGACCACGGCTGCT
>CAZZIE010000366.1:0-1518 GCA_964654185.1 uncultured Spirochaetaceae bacterium
AGCCCGGTATCGGTTCCATGAATACCTTGTTGCGGCTTTCGGGGTCCAGGAACGCACCCGAGAGGTTTTCCCCGACGGTTCGAGCCGCCTCTTCCGCAGGCGCTTTGACCGCATCGTCCCGGAGCCGGAACAGCGCCACGTGGAACGGCGCAATCCGTTCCTCGACAGCCAAACGTGTGGGCTTCGTCAAGATGGGCCGCACCTCCGGTGCTGCGTCCGCGGAGGCAACTGACGCGACCTGTCGCTGAGGCTCCTGCGCGTAAGGCCCGACGCCGTAGGTGGTGCCGAGGAACGAGAGCCCGTCCTCCGAGAACTCGTTCAGGTAGTTCTTCATGTACTTGTCGAAGTACCACTCGAAGAAGCTCCTCTGATCCGGATCCTCACCGTCCACGACGACACCGGCATACCGTTGCCCGACCCGGATCACCCGGCTCTGGCCTTCGCCGCTGAAGAAGTGGTCCATGCCCTTGATGGCCCGCCCCTTGCGCACCACTGCTTCCGTTCGGCGCGCGGCCGTCCCTGCCGGAGTCTGAGGCGTTGGGGATTCAGCCGGGCTCACGTCTTCGCGATACGGTGCCCAAGGCCCTTGCGGGATCGCCGCCTCCGGTGGCAGGAGAACGATCTCCTGATCGTCGAATTCCGGTGCGACGATCTTGTCGGCGATCAGGGTCAGGATGCCGTGATCCTCTGCACGATGTGTCTCGAAGCTTGCAGGGACGTGGGTCACCGGTCCCTGCAAAAAAGAGCTGCCTCTCGGGGCTCTTTCACGGGCCTCCCAGCGTTCACGAGCCGTCTCTGGCGTGAATCTCGCGAACAACGCCCGGTAGCTCTGCTCGAGAAACTGCCGGATTTTGGGCGTGAGCGGGATGCCGAGTGACTCGGAGTCCAGCAAAAGCATGGCCACAAGCATGACATCACGGATATCGAGATTGTTAAGTTTCCGCCCTCGTCCAATATGAGCGCAAAGGTTGCGATAAGTGATCGCTATCCGCAGTTTCCAGTCTGGGTCTTCTCGTATAGGCTCTCCGTGCGCATTGCGTCGCTTGGGCCGTTCCAAGGAGCGAAAGAGCGCCACGATGAGATCACGGATCGCGGTATTGGCATATCTCGAATCCCGGCTGCAGCGCTCGAAATCCACCGTGAGCAGATGTTCCAAGGCCATTGCAAGGTTCCACTGGCGCTTGCGCCACCTCGGGTCGTCCTCGTCGATGAACGGCGTTTCAATGGTGCCGTGTTCCAGCCCTTCGCGAAGCGCATCGAAGGCGCGGTAAAGAAATGACCGGAATACATCGAACCTTGCACTGAGAATCTGCGCCCGGAAGCGGGCGAAGATCTGAGCATCCGACTCGGAGGAGAGCGCGCGGCAGGGTTTCTGTATGTAGCCATTGGCTCCGGCCTCCATTATCTCCCTGTAGCTGTGAAGATCGCTGCGGGCACTGAACACGCGGATCGGAGCGGCAGGGAACTGCCGACGCAGTTGCCGCAGGACGCTAACGCCGCGCCATGCCTTGGGCACAG
>CAZZIE010000367.1:0-1244 GCA_964654185.1 uncultured Spirochaetaceae bacterium
ACGACGGAAGTCGTCAGCACTTCTTTGGCGGCATTGTAGCAGTGAACCGGGAGGTAACGGGCTCTGCCGGTCACCACTGCGATCTAATCGACGGGCAGCAACGCGTCGCCACCTTCGTGCTCCTCGCTAGCTGTTTGGAGAAGCTGTTCCGATCTATCTCTGAAGAGGCTAATGGACTCGGAGAGTCGGATAGCGAGGCCCTGGCATCTGCGCGAGCCGAGAGCATGCGTGCAACGTATCTCACGTTCAAGGACGAAATCAACCGACAGCCTGTAGAAGTCCACCGGCTGGAACTTTCCAATCCCGATCAACCATTCTTCGCGGATCTTGTCAGCCAGCATGCCGAGCCCGATGGTCCTGCTGAGGAAGACAGGCAGTCTCACGTCCGGTTGTGGTACGCACAGTGCCGGCTGCTGGAAGATCTTGAAGCCACGATCAACGAATATGATACTTGCGAAAGGAAGCTCTTTTCGCTGGGTATCGTTCGCGATATTCTCCTGCATGATGCGACTGTCATCAATATAGTTACCGACGAAGAAGCAGAAGCGTACAGATTGTTTCAGGTGCTCAACGACCGCGGTACGAAGCTCACCGAAGGTGATCTCCTACGCGCATCCACGCTGGAAATACTCGGCATTCACCGCTTCCGAAGCGAACACGACAGCGCTGCGGAACTCTGGGACGATATTCTCAAGGACGATCCCGACTACACACAGAAATTCCTGCGATGGTACTATGCGTCGGTACACGGGCAGCGACCAGGCCAGTCGTCGCTCTTTGAACAGTTTCTGGAAGGGTTCTTCCCTCAGAAGTTTAACAATACGCTCAATGCTATCGGAGCGCGGCGGGTTGTCCGAACGATCCGAGACATTCAGGACGCGAACGGCTTGTGCCGGCAGCTCCTTTCTGGCGATTGGCCGTATTCTAGAACGAGAGTGACCCGGTGGGATCGCGAACACCTTGGCTTGCTTACGGACACTCTTGATCATACCTTATGCATTCCACTGCTGCTCGCCGCCCGCTCGCTCAACGAAGCCAAGTTCTCAAACGTCGTTCAACTCACCGAGCGGTTTGCATTTCGCACGAAGCTCATTTGCAATGTGCACGCCGGTTCACTTCAGAAAGTCTACCACGAGCATGCCTTGGCCATCCGTGCTAACCCCAACGGTTATCGTGTCAGTCAGTTGGAGCGATCATATCAACGGCTTGTGGCCGAGAAAGCGCCCGACACCATCTTTGAGGCT
>CAZZIE010000367.1:1254-1511 GCA_964654185.1 uncultured Spirochaetaceae bacterium
TTTCCTACCAGTCCAATTCGGGAAACAGACTGATCAAGTACTTCTTTGCGACTCTTGAGCAGCATTGGGCGTGGTACACCCGCGGCGCCCAAGGCAGGCCAAAATGTCGTGACAAGAGCCGGCTATTGGATTTGTCCGAGTTCACCGTCGAACACATCTACCCCCAGAACCCGCCCCAGGCATCGCGGATCGCAGCGTGTGACCCTCTTGTCAACACACTTGGTAATCTCACCATTCTTGGCCGCGAGGATAATGAC
>CAZZIE010000368.1:0-1502 GCA_964654185.1 uncultured Spirochaetaceae bacterium
TAGGCGTACGGTAAACCTTCATGACAGGGACTGTAGGTAGCCGACGGTCTCGGTACAACGTCTGACTACCAATTGGCTACCGGAAACCGCAAGATGACCTATCGCCGCCTCCTGGCCTTCCTTCGACCGTACCTTCCACGACTTGCACTTGGGGTGGTGCTGGCCGTGGCACAGGCTGTAGTCCTTCTTGCCATACCACTGTTGATTCAATGGGTCATGGACGACGGATTTGCCGCCGGGGGCGCAGACCTGGGGCTCATACTTTCCGCCGGGGCGCTGCTGGTCGGCGTCTACCTCGTCTACCTGGGCATCGCGTTATGGGGGCGGCACGTAACGCTCGGCTCGGTGAAGCGCGGCGTCGAAGAGATCCGGTCCCGATTGCTGGGGGAGATCGTAGGAAGCTCCCGCGCCTCGGTCGGTCGCCACGACACATCGGTCCTCCAGGCCATTCTGGTTCACGATACCGAACGCGTTGACCGTCTGGGGAACGCGGTGGTGAGCATGCTTCTTCCGTCCAGCCTCGTCGTCGTCGGAGTCACCGTCGCCCTGGCCATCCTCAATCCGATTCTTCTGGCGAGCCTCATGGTGGTCATGCCGGGGGTCGTCGCAATCAATCGAGTACTGAGCCGCCGCATGTGGGCCGGCATTGGCGCGTACCATCGTTCCCTGGAAGGCTATTCGCAGCGACTTCGTCGCCTCTTTGACTTCCTGGATGTGACCCGGGCGCACGCCGCTGAGACGCTCGAACTTGATACCCAGCGCGCGGAGATAGCCGAGTTGCGTACCAACAGTCACCGCATGGCGTGGATGGCGAGCGCTTTCAACCTCCTCATGGAGACCCTTACCGGCGGTGCGATCGTCATTGTCCTGGTTGTCGGTGGCGTGCTCCTTTCGTCCGGCCTCATTGACTACGCAGCCCTCCTTGCCTTCGTCGTGGCGGCGGGCATCCTACGTAGCCACTTGCGCCAGGCGCTTACGTCCCTCCCCGATGTGCGCCAGGGCATTGCCGGGCTACGCTCCCTCCGCCGCCTCACCCGCTCCCTCGAGAATCCGCCCTACCGCGGGACCGCGGCCTTCGAGTTCGACGGTGCCGTCTCTCTGCGGCAGGTCTCTTTCTCGTATGCGGCATTGGACGACGCGACGCCCGAAACGGGCAACACCTTCGCACCGCTCTTTCGCGACATCGACCTGGATCTGCGGCCCGGCACGATCACCCTCCTGCAAGGCCCGAACGGAGCCGGGAAGACCACGCTGATCTACCTGATTCTTGGATTCTACCGCCCCACATCCGGCGCTCTGTACGCCTCGGGACGGGCGTACGATGACATCGACCTATCTATTCTCCGCAGTCAAACTAGCCTGCTCTTCCAGGACTCGCCGATCTTCGACGGTACGGTCTGGGAGAACGTTCAGTACGGCGCGCGTGCCGGTGCCAATGGAGCCAATGGTGACGCCGACTCCGGTGCAGACCTCGGGACCACGCACCGCGCCCGGATCGAGGA